>NZ_CP026001.1:0-300000 GCF_003086775.1 Stenotrophomonas sp. ZAC14D1_NAIMI4_1 | reverse complement strand
TGCACGGTCCAGGTGTGCGCCGGCGGGTTGTGCAGGGTGACCACGGCGGTGTGGCCATCGGCCTCGACCTTCAGGCCCACGTGCTCCTGGGTACGCCAATCCTTCATCGCAGTTCCTCTTCGGTGTTGAGCAGGTGGCGGGCAACGATCACCCGCATGATCTCGTTGGTGCCTTCCAGGATCTGGTGCACGCGGCTGTCGCGCAGCAGGCGCTCGATCGGGTATTCCCGGATGTAGCCGTAGCCGCCGTGGATCTGCAGCGCTTCGTTGCAGATCTTGAAGCCGGCATCAGTGGCGAAGCGCTTGGCCATCGCGCACCACACGTTGGCATCGCTGGCGCCGGCGTCGAGCTTGCGCGCAGCCGAATGCACCATCTGCCGCGCGGCCACCAGTTCGATGGCCATGTCGGCCAGCTTGAACTGCAGCGCCTGGAAATCGGCCAGCGCCTTGCCGAACTGGCGGCGCTCGCCCATGTAGCGGCGTGCAGCGTCCAGCGCGCCCTGCGCGGCACCCAGCGAGCAGGCGGCGATGTTGATGCGGCCGCCGTCCAGCCCCTTCATCGCCAGCTTGAAGCCGCCGCCTTCCTCTCCCAGAAGGTGGCTGACCGGCACGCGGACGTTTTCGAAGGTGATGCCACGGGTGGGCTGGCTGTTCCAGCCCATCTTCTCTTCCTTGCGGCCATAGCTGATGCCCGGCAGGTCGGCCGGCACCGCGATGGCGCTGACACCGCCCGCACCGGCACCGCCGGTACGCGCCATCACCACCAGCAGCTCGGTGGCACCGGCGCCGGAAATGAAGGCCTTGGAGCCGTTCAGCACATAGAAGTCACCGTCGCGCACGGCGGTGGTCTTCAGCGAAGCAGCATCCGAGCCAGCGCCCGGTTCGGTCAGGCAGTACGAGGCCAGCTTGCTGCCCGAGGACAGGTCGGTGCCCCACGCATCGCGCAGTTCGGCCTGGCCCCATTTGGAGACCATCCACGAAGCCATGTTGTGGATGCTGATGTACGCCGCGGTCGACGGATCGACGTTGGCGAGCTCCTCGATGACGACGGCGGCGTCCAGGCGGCTGAGGCCGCTGCCGCCGACTTCCGGGTCCATGTACAGACCACAGAAGCCCAGTTCACCGGCCTTGGCGATCGCCTCGCGCGGAAAGATGCCCTCCGCATCCCATCGCGCGGCGTGCGGCGCCAGTTCGGCCTGTGCGAAGTCACGCGCGGCTTCGCGGTACGCCTGCTGCGCTTCTTCCTGGTCCGTCGTCATCGAGTGGCTCATGGCTGCTCCTGCCCTTACTTCAGGCTGATGGTGGTGTTGACGCCGTGGCTCAGCGTCTCGTCATCGAACCAGCGTGCGGTGACGGTCTTGGTCTGGGTGTAGAACAGCACGACCTGCTTGCCGTACGGGCCCAGGTCGCCCAGCTTGGAGGCGCGCGAACCGGTGAACGAGAACAGCGGCACCGGCACCGGGATCGGCACGTTGATGCCGACCTGGCCGACGTCGATGTCTTCCTGGAAGCGACGGGCAGCCGCGCCGGACTGGGTGAACAGCGCGGTGCCGTTGCCGTTCGGGTTGCTGTTGACCATGGCGATGGCCTCGTCCAGCGTTTCCGCTTCGAGGATGACCAGCACCGGCCCGAAGATTTCTTCCTGGTAGATGCGCATGTCGGTGGTGACACCGGCAAAGATGGTCGGGCCGACGAAGTTGCCCTTCTCGAAACCATCGACCTGCGGCTTGCGGCCGTCCAGCACCAACTTGGCGCCCTGCTCCACGCCCGAGGCGATCAGGCCTTCCACGCGCTCGCGGGCGCTGCAGGAAATGACCGGGCCGACGTCGGTGCCGGACACGGTGCCGCCGCTGACCTTGAGGGTCTGCGCCTTGGCCACCAGGTCCTGCACCCAGTTGCGCGCTTCACCGACCAGCACCAGCGTGGAGGCGGCCATGCAGCGCTGGCCGGCCGCACCGAAGGCGGCGCCGACCATCGCGTTGAGGGTCTGTTCCTTGTTGGCGTCCGGCAGCACCACGGCGTGGTTCTTGGCGCCCATCATGCACTGCACGCGCTTGCCGGCCAGCGAGGCGCGGTTGTAGACGTGGGTGCCGACGCGGGTGGAACCGACGAACGACACGGCCTTGATGTCCGGGTGGTCGCAGATCGCGTTGACCACTTCCTCGCCACCGTGGACGACGTTCAGCACGCCCTTCGGAATGCCGGCTTCCAGCGCCAGCTCGACCAGGCGCATGGTCACCATCGGGTCCTGCTCGGACGGCTTGAGGATGAAGGTGTTGCCGGTGGCGATCGCCATCGGGAACATCCACAGCGGGATCATCGCCGGGAAGTTGAACGGAGTGATGCCGGCGCACACACCGAGCGGCTGCATGATGCTGTAGGTGTCCACGCCGTTGGCCACGTTGTTGGCCAGCTCGCCCAGCTGCAGGTTGCCGATGGCAGCGGCGTGCTCGACCACTTCCAGGCCACGGAACACATCGCCTTCCGCGTCCGGCAGGGTCTTGCCCTGTTCGGCGGTGAGGATGTGGGCCAGCTCGCTCATGTTCTCGCGGATCAGCTGCTGGTACTTCAGGAAGATGCGCGCACGGGTGCCGATCGGGGTCTTGCGCCAGGTCTTGAAGGCTTCCTTGGCGGCAGCAACGGCGGCATCCACTTCGCTGGTGGTGGCGAACGGCACCTGGGCCAGCACGTCCTGGGTGGCCGGATTGATCACGTCCTGCCAGTGGGAGGTGGCCGATTCGACGAACTGGCCATCGATCAGCATGCGGATACGGGGCGCTGCAACAGTCATGACGACAATCCCACTGGCTCGAAAGATGCTTGGCATTATTCACATCACCCTCCTCGATTTCCGGCCTGAATCCGCTTAATCTGGCCAACACGCCAGACGATTCATGTTAATTCTGTGAATTTCCAGCCTTCACAACGCCAGCTGGGCCTGCGCCTGCTGCGCCTGCGCGAACAGCGCGGCTACAGCCAGGTGGACCTGGCACGTGCCCTGGGCCTGTCGGCCAGTTACCTGAACCAGATCGAGCGCAACAAGCGCCCGCTGACCCCGGCCGTGCAGAAGAAGCTGGGCGAGGTGTTGGGCGACGTTTCGGCCCTGTTCGACGATGATGAGCCCGCCGCGTTGCAGGAGGCGCTGGGCGAGACCCTGCGCGACCTCGGCCTGGCGGAGGTGAGCGCGACCGAGCTGCGGGCGCTGGCCGGCAACCTGCCACAGGTCAGCCGCGCCCTGCTGGACCTGCATCGCCGCCACCTGGCCCTGCGCGAGCACGCCGCCGCGCTGGAGTTCCAGCTGGGCGAGCCCGAGGCCGGCAGTACCCTGCCCGCCGGCGACCAGGTGCGCGAGTTCTTCAACCGCATGCACAACCACATCCCCGAGCTGGACGAACTGGCCGAGCGCCTGTTCGCCGAGTGGGGACTGTCACCCGGGCACGTGGCGCCGCGCCTGCGCCAGCTGCTGGCCGACCGCCACGGCGTGCTGGTGGAAGTGGCCGCGCTGCAGGCCGGGCGCGAGAAGCGCCAGTTCGATGCCGGGGCGCGACGGCTGTGGCTGCCCGATTACCTGGAGCCGGGCCAGCAGGCGTTCCAGATGGCCGCCGAGCTGGCCCTGCACGGCTACCTGCCGCAGATCGATGCGGTGATCGCGCGCGCGGGCTTCCACGACGAGGCGCGCATCGCGCAGGCGCGGATCGGTCTTTCCAACTATTTCGCCGGCGCGCTGGTGATGCCGTACATGCGCTTCCTGCGTGCGGCCGAGGCCAGCAGCTACGACATCGAACTGCTGGCGCATCAGTTCGGCGTGGGCTTCGAGGCGGTGTGTCATCGGCTGAGCACGCTGGCGCGGCGCAGTGCGCCGGGGCTGCCGTTCTTCTTCATCCGCGTGGACCGTGCGGGCAATGTGTCCAAGCGCCATTCGGCCACCGATTTCCATTTCTCACAGGTGGGTGGGTCGTGCCCGCTGTGGATCGTCTACGAGGCGTTCAACCAGCCGGGGCGCATCCTGACCCAGACCGCGCGCATGCCCGATGGGCGACGGCACTTCTGGCTGGCGCGGCAGGTCAGCAGTGGCCCGGTGGGCCATGGGCAGCCGCGCAAGACGTTTGCAGTGGCGCTGGGGTGCGACCTGCAGCATGCCGAGCGGTTGGTGTATTCGCTTGGGCTGGATGTGCAGAGCCCGGGCAACTCGGTGTCGATCGGCCCGGGTTGCCGGGTGTGCCCGCGCGAGGACTGCATGCAGCGCGCGTTCGCGCAGTTGCCGGGAAGGTAGGGGTTTTTGCAGGGCTGCGCCCTGCACCTGCCGAATCAACGGCGACGGCAACGTCAAAAGCTGGCTATCCGTGGGTTGGCGGGGTGGGTCCGGTTGAGGGGGACGCCGTAAACCCGTCCATGGGGGCTTGGTCGCGGCATCCATGCCGCTCACACCCCCTCAACCGGACCCACCCCGCCTTCGACAGTTTCCCGCGGGCTGTTGGAACCTGATGCTGATGCTGATGCTGATGGTGGGTGCCGACCGTTGGTCGGCACGCTCTGGCCGTGCGCGAAATGCATCCACGCGTGGCGTGGCTCTACTGGTAGGTGCCGACCGTTGGTCGGCACGGGGTCGGATCCCGTTGCGACGCGACGGGCTCTGACCCCATCCGGAAAGTCGCTCTGGTAGGTGCCAACCTTGGTTGGCAGGTTTTAGTCCCAGAACACGGTCAATACGCGATGGCCTGCGGAGGGCACGGGTGCATCGATGTGCTGCCCATACGGCCAGCCTTCACCAACGCCGTCGCACTCCAGTCCCTGCAACCAGCCTTCCACGGTTGCGGCGTCGGCGCGGGTCAGTACGTGCACGTTTTCCGCGGCCGGCCATTCGCTGTCGTCTTCCAGTGCACTGCCCCAGTCCTGGTGCAGGCCCACGTAGACACCTTCCACTTCGGGTTTCGCGGCTATCGCGGCCAGGCGTGCGTACAGCTCGGCAATCGGCGGGCGGCCGTAACCCCACTGGTTCGGTGCGATGCACTCTTCGAAATCGTTGCCTTCGAAATACGCGGCCAGCGGCACCACCGGCAGGTGGTCCGGATCGCGGGCATCGAGTCGTTCCAGCAGGTCCAGCAGGTGTTGGCGGGAGGACATGAAGCGTTCCTTGCAGTGGGGGCCGCGATTGTATCCATCGCGGTCAGTAGATCGGCGTGACCTTCATCTGCGGCAGCGGACGCGGTGCACCGTCGGTCAGGTCCGGACCCAGGTCTTCCCACGTGCGGCCCTGCTCCACCATCTGCGCCCACAACTGCTGCGATCCGCGACGCTTGTCTTCCGAACCCAGCTTGTACGACGGCGCCACCGGCTCACCATTGGCGACGATGGAATACGCCGCGCGGTAGGCCAGTACCTGCTGCGCCGGGTCATCGGTACGCGCCACTTCCAGCGTGTAGCGCTGGTAGGCCGAAGCGAGGTTGCGCCAGCGGATCCAGTAGTGGTTATCGAACGAGAACGCGCAGAAGCGTGCGCCGGCCAGGCTGCCCTTGTCGGCGATGCGGCTCAGCACCTCCTGCGGCATGTCCAGGTTCATGCCCCCTTCGTCGCCCTGCAGGCTCACGTGAACGATGCGGTCGCGGTAGCCCGGTGCGCGTGCCTGCAGCAGGTCGCGCCAGTTCTGCATGGTGGCCACCACCGCAAACAGGAAACGGCCCAGCTCGGCGGCGGCCAGCGGCGTGGCGATGGACTGGTAATGGCGCTGCCAGCCGTGGCGGTTCTCGGTGGGTAGCACCACGGCGCGCTCCAGCGCCTGCTGGCCGGTGGTGCCATGGCTGACATCCTCGGCATGCTGCGGGTAGACCAGGTTGATGGCGAAGGTCGGCCAGCGCGGCATTGCCGCATCGAACAGGTGGATGGGGAAGTTGCTGCTGATGCCACCATCGGAGAACCAGCAGATGCGGAACGCGGTGATGACCGGCCCGCAGGACTGGCCGGCACTGGTCAGGCCTTCCATGCTGTCGGCCACGTTGTGCTCGGCATCAGGGGTGGCCGGTGACGGCGCGCAGCGGCGCTCGCGGCGCGCCGGCTCATGCAGCGGCACCGCACTGATCAGCAGCGGGAAGCTCAGGCTCATCCGGGTGGCCACCAGTACCGGCAGCTGCGGGCCCTGTGGCAGGTGGTAGTACTGCCGCCCTTCCACATCCACCGGCGTGCCGGCGTGGTCGACCAGCCACTGCACCACGCTGGCCGGGAACAGCTGCTCGAATTCCTCGCGCAGGAACCAGAACTGCGCACCGCCCAGCGGCAGCGTGCGCGGTTCGTTGTGCGACACGCAGGTGGTGATCATCTGCAGGCTGATGGCATGCGGGCTCTCCGGCTCGCCGGCATAGCGCGGTGCATCGTGCAGATCGGCAAAGGTGAGCGGTGCGTCCAGCGGCTTGCCGGACAGCTCCTGCAGGCTCTGGTGCAGCCATTCGGTCAGTGCCGGCTTGCGTGCATCGCGGCCCAGGCCGCTGCACAGGCCCAGCAGGTTGCGCCGTGCCACCCGCGCCACCCGCAGCGCGGCACCGGCCACGCCGGCGCCATAGGCACACAGCAGCGAAGGGAGCAGGGTGGCGGCCACGCCGCTCCAGCCACCGCCCCACCAGCCCAGGCCCAGCAGCAGCGCCAGCGACACCAGCACTTCCAGCGGGGCGATCTCGAACACGGCCACCGCCAGGCACAACAGCTTGCGCGGCCACCCGTAGCCGCCGGTCAGCGCCACCAGCAGCCGGTAGGCCGCCCGCGCGCCGCGTGCCGGCTGGAACAGGCTGTAGATGAAGCCGCGCCGCGACAACTGCGCTGACACCGCGGACAGGCCGCCGTAACCGGTGCCGTCGGCCAGGTGCTCACCCGCCTGCTGGCGGCGATCGCCATACGCTGCCGCTGCCGCCACCGCCGCCGCAATGGCGCCGGCCGAGGTGCCACCGATGCTCTTGAACCGGTAATCGCGGGCCAGCGCCAGTACCGCATTGGGGTACACGATGCCGCTGGTGATGCCGCCCTTCATGACCAGATCGCAGTACTTGTCTGCCACTACCCTGCCCCCGCTGACTGTGCCTGAGATGCCACCCGACGCTACGGATGCAGTATGACGCGAAGGCTTCTCACCGCCTGAGAACCCGCCCACGGAAGGGCAAGGCAGGACTGCGTCGGAGGGCATCCGCCGCTCCGGTGGGTGCCGACCGTTGGTCGGCACGATCCGTGCCGTGCGCGGAAGTCATCCGCGCATGGCGTGGATCGAGTGGGCAAGTGGACGTACTCCCCTTGACCGGCGCAGGCATCGCGTCCACCGTGGGCACGCCGAAGGTATCCCTGCCGTCGTTGCGACAACGGCAGGGATTTGAATGGGAATCCGGTGAAGGCGCCTCGCGCGCCCATTCCGGAGCTGCCCCGCAGCGGTGAATGGAAACGAATCCTGCCAACAGCACTGGGCTCGCGCCTGGGAAGCGGCAGGTAGTAGGTGGGCTGCGGCCCGTGTCCATCAGCCCGAATACCGGCCCCGGCCGGGGGACACGACCGTCCCCTGACTCGACCTGGAATCTCCGCGGGGAGGTTGCCGGGGCCGTCTTCGTCCTGCGCGTGCAGGCGGGGTGGCCGCGCGCGTCCTGTTCACGGTTTCCGGCCAGACCCGTTGCCCACGCCCAGATGCACCCGACGATGACCGAGTTCCAACGCCCCGACCTGTCCCTGCCCGCCGACGGCAAGCGCCTGCTGCTGCATTCGTGCTGCGCGCCCTGCTCGGGTGAAGTGATGGAGGCGATCACTGCCTCCGGGATCGACTACGCGATCTTCTTCTACAACCCCAACATCCACCCGGTGAAGGAGTACGAGCTGCGCAAGCAGGAGAACATCCGCTTCGCCGAGCAGCACGGCATTCCCTTCATCGATTGCGACTACGACACCGACAACTGGTTCAGCCGTGCGCGCGGCATGGAAAACGAGCCCGAGCGCGGCATCCGCTGCACGATGTGCTTCGACATGCGTTTCGAGCGCACCGCGCTGTACGCGCATGAGCACGGCTACGACACCATCAGTTCGTCGCTGGGCATTTCGCGCTGGAAGAACATGGCGCAGATCAACGACTGCGGCATCCGCGCCGCGTCGCGCTACGAAGGCCTGCAGTACTGGGATTACAACTGGCGCAAGGGTGGCGGTGCCAGCCGCATGGTGGAAATCAGCAAGCGCGAGCAGTTCTACCAGCAGGAGTACTGCGGCTGCGTGTACTCGCTGCGCGATGCCAACCGCCACCGCCGCGAAACCGGCCGCGAGCGCATCAAGATCGGCCTGCTGTACTACGGCCAGGATGCTGAAACGCCGCAGGGCGATTGACGTGCGCGCAGGGGGCGGCCACGCTGGTCGCCCCTTCTGCTGTGCTGGACCCTGCCATGACCGCCCTGCCCGCCGATGTCGCCCTGCTGGTGATCGACCTGCAGCCGGACTTCATGCCCGGTGGCGCATTGGCCTGCGACCAGGGTGACGCGCTGGTGGCGCCGATTGCCGAGCTGCTGGCACAGCGCCACTACCGCACGGTGGTGGCCACCCAGGACTGGCACCCGGCCAACCATGCTTCGTTCGCCAGCCAGCACCCGGGCACGCGTCCGTTCGAAAGCATCCTGCTGCACGCGCAGCCGCAGACCCTGTGGCCGGACCACTGCGTGCAGGGCAGCGACGGCGCCGCGCTGCACCCGGGCGTGGACTGGACCGTGGCCGACCTGATCCTGCGCAAGGGCACCCGCCAGCAGGTGGATTCGTACAGTGCGTTCCGCGAGAACCACGGCCCGGAGGGCGAACGCCCACCGACCGGCCTGGCCGGCTGGCTGCATGAGCGCCGCATCCGCGAGGTGCACGTGTGCGGCCTGGCGCGCGATTACTGCGTGCTGTGGAGCGCACAGGACGCGGTGAAATCCGGCTTCCGGGTGAAGTTCCTGTGGGAGCTGACCCGGCCGGTGACCGAAGCCAACGACGCGATGGTGCGTGAGGCGCTGGGCAAGGCAGGGATTGCGATCGTCTGACCCGGAACGGTAGTGCCGGCCGCTGGCCGGCAACCTCGGGATCCCTGCAGTTGCCGGCCAGCGGCCGGCACTACCGGATAGCACCCGTGGTGGCGCGGGATGGACGATTACCGGAACACCACCGTGCGGTGCCCGTTGAGCAGGATGCGGTGCTCCACGTGCCGGCGCACGGCGCGCGCCAGCACCTGCGATTCGGTATCGCTGCCCAGCCGCACCAGTTCGCGCGGTGCCATGGCGTGGTCCACGCGGGCCACGTCCTGTTCGATGATCGGGCCTTCGTCCAGATCCTCGGTGACGTAGTGCGCGGTGGCGCCGATGATCTTGACCCCGCGCGCGTGCGCCTGGTGGTACGGCTGCGCGCCCTTGAAGCTGGGCAGGAAGCTGTGGTGGATGTTGATCGCGCGGCCGGCCAGGGCGCGGCACAGCGTGGGCGAGAGGATCTGCATGTAGCGCGCCAGCACTACCAGGTCGATGCGCTCGCGCTCGACCAGGTCGATGATCTGCTGTTCCTGCATGGCGCGCGTTTCGGCGTTTACCGGCAGATGGTGGAACGGCACCTGGTAGGACGCGGCCAGCGGCGCGAAATCGGCGTGATTCGATGCCACCGCAGCGATGTCCACTTTCAGCTGCCCGCTGTGGGCGCGGAACAGCAGATCGTTCAGGCAATGGCCCTGCTTGCTGACCAGCACCAGCAGGCGCGCGCGGCGGCGACCGTCATGCAGCTGCCAGTCCATGCCGTAGTCGGCGGCCAGTGCAGCCATCGCCGCGTGCACGGTGTCGAGCGGCAGGCTGGCGTCGCGGTCGAAATGCACGCGCAGGAAGAAGCGGCCGCTCTCCTCATCGCCGAACTGCTGGGCGTCGAGGATGTTGCAGCCGTGGTCGAACAACAGCCCCGAGACGCGGTAGACGATACCGGTGCGGTCGGGGCAGGACAGGGTAAGAATGGAATCGGGGCGCATCGCCCGAGTGTAGGGCAGCACCCTGCCGCGATGCACAATGCTGTCAGATGCAACCGATCTTCAGCGCGGATGCACCGTCAACGCCACCAGCCGCACCACCAGCGGGCGCACCAGCAGCACGCCGCAGAACGCGACTGGCATGGCCATCTGGTAGGCGGCCATCACCCGCGCCAGATAGCCGCTGCCCAGCCCGGCGTTGGCGGCGGTGATGACCAGGCACATCAGCAGCGCCATCAGGCCGGCCATGAAGAAGGCGAAGACAAACGGCGTGCTGCGGGCGTGCAGCTTCCAGCGGGACGATCGGGGGTAGGCCATGGCACATCGTGTCGAGTGAAGTGGGCCGGCAGGCTAGCGGTGCGGCGGCCCGCGCACAGCCCCGCCACGCTTGGCACAGACCCAAGCGATACTTGTCCTTCCGCATGGCAAGCTGGTCGGTCATGAACCTGTTGCAGCTCATCCGCAGCTTCACCCGCACCGCAGAGACCGGCAGCATTGCCGCCGCGGCCCGCCACCTCGGCATCAGCGCCACCGCCGTGGGGCAGAACATCAACCGGCTGGAAGCCCACCTGGGCGTGCGCCTGCTCAACCGCAGCACGCGGCAGCTGGCGCTCAGCGAGGCCGGTGCGGTCTACCTGGCGCAGGTGCGGCACATCGAGGCGGACCTGGCGCGCGCGCAGGCGATGGTCACCGCTGGCGATATCGAACCATCCGGACCGCTGCGCATCGCCAGCAGCAGCGCGTTCGGCCGCCACGTGCTGGCGCCCCTGCTGCCCAGCCTGCAGCAGCGCTACCCGCAACTGCAGCTGGAACTACGCCTGAGCGATCGTGCCGTACAGCACGGGCCGGAGGCGGTGGATGCCAGCATCCGCATCGGCGCGCAGCTGGAAGACGGGCTGGTGGCACGGCCGCTGGCGCGCATCCCGTTCGTGTTCTGTGCCTCGCCGGCCTACCTGGAGGCGCACGGCACGCCGGGCGATCCGGCCGCACTGAACGGCCATCGCGGCCTGCTGCACCGCTTCCCCACCGATGGCCGGCCGCTGCGCTGGGGCCTGCTGAAGGACGGCCAGCGGGTGGACGCGGCGCTGCCGCCGAGCATGGTCTGCGATGACATCGACGCGCTGGCCGAGCTGGCGGCGGCCGGCGCGGGCATCACCCGGCTGGCCGCGTTCGTGGCCGAACCGTACCTGCGCGATGGCCGCCTGCAGGCGGTATTCGGCCCGGCCAGCGCATGGCAGCCGGCGCCGATGGAGGTGTTCTTCTGCGTGAGCGACCGCCGCGATTTCACCGCGAAGATCCGCGCGCTGTTCGAGCACCTGCAGGCCGGCATGGCACCGGCCTGGCAGGTCTGAGGTTCAGCGCGCGCGGAACACGTTGCGTGCTTCGCGCGGCTCGCAGCGCAGGTACTGCGGCGACGGCACCACGCTGTCGCCCAGCGCGGCGGCGGCGTGCCACGGCCAGCGCGGGTCGTACAGGATGCCGCGGGCCAGCCCGATGGCATCGGCCTGGTTGTGGCGCAGGATCGATTCGGCCTGTTCCGGCTCGGTGATCAGGCCCACCGCAATGACCGGCATGCGCAGCTTCTTGGCCTTGATGGCCGCCGCGAACGGCACCTGGTAACCCGGGCCGACGCTGATCTTCTGCCGCTCATCGAGGCCGCCGCTGGACACGTGCAGGAAGTTGCAGCCACGCGCATCCAGGATCTGCGCCAGTGCTTCGCTCTGCACCAGGTCCCAGCCGCCGTCGACCCAGTCGGTGGCGGAAATGCGCACGCCCACGGCCATCTTGTCCGACACCGCTGCACGCACCGCATCGAACACCTCCACCAGCAGGCGCAGGCGGTTCGGCAGCGAGCCACCGTAGCCGTCAGTGCGGCGGTTGCTGAGCGGGGACAGGAACTGGTGCAGCAGGTAACCGTGCGCGGCGTGGATCTCGATCAGCTCGAAGCCCAGGCGCTCGGCACGCACCGCGCTGGCGGCGAAGGCAGCGATGACCTCGGCGATGCCGGCTTCATCCAGCGCCTCGGGCGCCGGATCGGTGGCGTGGAACGGTACCGGTGACGGGGCGACCGTGGCCCAGCCGTTGGCATCGTCGGCCGGCAGCTGGCGGCCACCGTCCCACGGGCGGGCGGTGGAGGCCTTGCGGCCGGCGTGGGCCAGCTGGATGCCCAGCGGCATCGACGACCAGCGGCGGACGCTGGCCAGCACCTGCGCCAGGGCGGCCTCGGTGCCGTCATCCCACAGGCCCAGGTCGGCCCAGCTGATGCGCCCGCGCGGCTCGACCGCGGTGGCTTCCAGGATCAGCAGGCCCGCGCCGGACTGCGCCAGGTTGCCCAGGTGCATGGCGTGCCAATCGCTGGCGCGGCCATCTTCGGCGGAGTACTGGCACATCGGCGCGATCACGATGCGGTTGGGCAGGGTCAGGGGGCCGAGGGACATCGGCGAGAACAGCTGGCTCAAGACGGTCAGGACATGCGTAGGGGGTGCGTATTGCACCGCTGCGCGGCCTGCGGATCAACCATCTGGATGGATCGCTGTTTCGCGGCGGCGCATCGCGCGCTCGCCGGGCATGGCCCGGCGCTACCGGATCGCGAAGCCCGCCAACGCCTCGGCGCAGTCCCGTTCATCCTTGAACTGCAGCAGGTCGTCGGCGCGGGTGCGGCCGCGGTTCAGCGCCGCCACCGGCAGGCCGGCCTTGGCGGCGGCCTGCACGAAGCGGAAGCCGGAATAGACCATCAGCGAGGAACCCACCACCAGCACGGCGTCGGCCTGCTGCAGGTGCTCATGCACGGCCGCCACGCGCTCGCGCGGCACGTTTTCGCCAAAGAACACCACGTCCGGCTTCAGCAGGCCGCCGCAGTACGGGCAATCCGGCACCACGAAGGCGGAAAAGTCGGTTTCCAGATCGGCGTCGCCATCGGGGGCAATGCCCGCTTCCAGCGCGTCCCAGCCCGGGTTGGCATCAAGCAGGCGCTGCTGGAAATCCTCGCGCCCGCTGCGGCGTTCGCAGCCCATGCAGCGCACCAGGTCCAGCCGCCCGTGCAGGTCGATCACGTTCCGGCTGCCCGCACGCTGGTGCAGGCCGTCCACGTTCTGGGTCAGCAGCACCTGCAGCGTGCCGCGGGCTTCCAGCGCGGCCAGCGCCTGGTGGGTGCCGTTGGGCAGGGCCAGGCCGAAGCGCGGCCAGCCCAGCAGGCTGCGCGCCCAGTAGCGCTGGCGGGTGGCCGCCTCGCCCATGAAGGCCTGGTAGGTCACTGGCGGCGTGCGCTTCCACTGGCCGTCGGTATCGCGGTAATCGGGGATGCCCGAGGCTGTGCTGCAGCCGGCGCCGGTCAGCACGAACAGGCGTTGGGCACGGTCGATGAAATCGGTCAGCGGCGGGGTCATGGCAGCAAAATGGGGGCGCAGGGGTACCCCCGCAAGCGCGTGGTCAGCTGGCCGGGTCGGCCGCCGGGGTGCCCGGCAGGCGCGGCACGGCGGTCGGCTGGCCGTCGTCACCCAGCGCGATCATCACGAAGTGGCCGCGCGTGCACAGCTTGCGCTCGCCGCTGTGCAGGTCTTCGGCAATCAGTTCCACTTCGACCTTCATCGAGCTGCGGCCCACTTCGACGATGCGGCCCACGGTTTCCACCATCTGGCCGATGCGGATGGGCAGCTTGAAATCGACCTGGTCGCTGCGCGCGGTCACCACGGTGCGGCGCGAATAGCGGGCGGCGGCGAGGAAGGCGGCCTTGTCCATCCACGCCAGCGCCTGGCCACCGAACAGGGTGCCCATGTGGTTGGTGTGGTTGGGGAAGACGATTTCGGCCATGCGCACTTCGATGGGCGGCACGGTTTCGGGAATGGGGGTCATGGCGGGGCCATCGGTGTGGGGTGCGGCAATTTTAAGCCAGCCCCGGTGCAGGCGGCGCTACACTGCGCCACGCCCACCGCACGGAACGCCGCCATGCCTGCCGCCACCGACCTGCTGGCCTTCGCCCTGCTGTCGCTGGGCATGGTGCTCACGCCTGGGCCGAACATGGTCTACCTGGTCTCGCGCTCGATCTGCCAGGGCCGCCGCGCCGGGCTGGTGTCGCTGGGCGGGGTGGCGCTGGGCTTCGTGTTCTACATGCTGTGCGCGGCACTGGGCATCACCGCCCTGCTGATGACCGTGCCCTTCGCCTACGACGCGCTGCGCATCGGCGGCGCGCTGTACCTGTTGTACGTGGCCTGGCAGGCGGTGAAGCCGGGCGGACGCTCGCCCTTCGCGGTGCATGCCCTGCCCGTGGACAGCCCACGCCGGCTGTTCGCGATGGGCTTTTTGACCAACCTGCTGAACCCGAAGATCGCGGTGATGTACCTGTCCCTGCTGCCGCAGTTCCTGCATCCGGACGGCCACGGCAGCGTGCTGGCACAGTCCGTGGTGCTGGGCTTCACCCAGATCGCGGTCAGCCTGGCGGTGAACACGATGATCGTGCTGATGGCCGGCAGCATTGCGGCATTCCTGGCCGCGCGGCCGAGCTGGCAGGCCGCGCAGCGCTGGCTGATGGGCACGGTGCTGGCCGGTCTGGCCGTGCGGATGGCACTGGAAGGACGGCGGTAAGACCTCTGGTAGCGCCGGGCCATGCCCGGCGAGCGCGCAGCGCGGTCGATGTTTCCCGCCGCGCCGGATGGATTCCGCCGGGCGTGGCCCGGCGCTACCGTCAGTGCAGGGTCGGTCCAGCAACCAGTCGTTCCACGGTTTCCGCGCAGCGGCGGCCGTTGATGGCCAAACACAGCATGGCGTGGGTGGCTTCGGCCGGTTGCTTGCCGTGCAGCGGCGAGGTGCTGCCGTTGGCCTGGGCAAGCTGGTGGCCGCAGAGCAGCAGGGCGGTGCCTTCGATGCCCTGCATCAGGCGGCGCAGTCGCAGCAGCAGGTGGTTGAGTTCATGCGCGTTCGTCGGATCGGTACTCATGGTGGTTTCTCCATTACGGATCAGGCCACCGGTGAGGGTGGCGGACGATGCGTGGCTGCAATCACGGTCTATCGACTGAAAAACCGGAAGGCACAAGGCCTCCACGCACCGCCCGCCGCAGAATCGCGACGAATCGCCAACCGCCACCGGACAGATGCCGGCGACGGTTGGCGAGCGTATCAATCGATAGGATTCGGGATTGCAGTCCCGGCTGCTGGTTCGCCAGCAGCGCGCCATGATGTGCAGCGGAATCCGCGTGATTCCAGTGGCTTACGCGACATGCAGGCACATTGCTGGCAGAGCCGACGCGTTAGGTCGTGATCGACCGTCGATGCGGTTTGCGTCAATGTGCGCTGCGCGCGTGAGCCAAGCATGGGCTTGGCTCTACAGAAAACAAAAAACCCCGGCATTGCCGGGGTTTTTCGTTGCGACAGACCTGACTGGTTCGATCAGAAGTTCATGTCGAAGGCGACTTCGCCCTGCACGCCGACCTGGTAGGCCGAGGCGCGGCGTTCGAAGAAGTTGGTCAGTTCCTGCACGTCCTGCAGTTCCATGAAGCTCAGCGGGTTGCGCACGTTGTACTTGCGCTCCATGCCCAGGCGATGGAAATGGTTGTCGGCGCAGTGCTGCAGGTACTGGCGCATGTCACGGGTGGAGATGCCCGCCACGCCACCGGACAGCACGTCCTCGGCGAACTGCACTTCGCACTCGATGGCTTCGGCCAGCATTTCGTAGACGTCCTGCTTCATCTTGTCGTCGAACAGGTCCGGCTCTTCCTCGCGGATCACGTCCACGCACTCGAAGGCGAAATCCATGTGCGCGCTTTCGTCGCGGAACACCCAGTTGGTGCCCGAGGCCAGGCCGTTGAGCAGGCCACGCGAACGGAAGTAGTAGACGTAGGCGAAGGCGGCGAAGAAGAACAGGCCTTCGATGCACGCGGCGAAGCAGATCTGGTTCAGCAGGAACTGGCGACGCTCTTCGCGGGTCTCGATGCGCTTCAGGCTCTGGATCGAGTCGATCCACTTGAAGCAGAAATCGGCCTTCTTCTTGATCGAGTCGATGTTCTCCACCGCGTCGAAGGCTTTGGCGCGCTCGTCCGGATCCGGCAGGTAGTTGTCGAGCAGGGTCAGGTAGAACTGCACGTGCAGCGCTTCTTCATACAGCTGGCGCGACAGGTACATGCGCGCTTCGGGCGCGTTGAGGTGCTGGTACAGGTTCAGCACCAGGTTGTTGGACACGATCGAATCGCCGGTGGCGAAGAACGCGACCAGGCGGTGGATCAGGTGGCGCTCACCCGGCGACATCTTGCTGTGCAGGTCGCTGATGTCGATCTGGAAGTTGATCTCTTCCACCGTCCAGGTGTTCTTGATCGCGTTCCGGTACATGTCATAGAACTGCGGGTAGCGCATCGGGCGCAGGGTCAGTTCAAAACCGGGATCGAGCAGCATCTGCTTGGGCTTGTCGGCCATGGGTGTTTCCTTGTCTTCTCGGGTCAAAACGCCGGGCTTGGCCCGGCGCTACCTTGGTGTTTTCTGCAGTCGAGCAGTGCCGACCAACGGTCGGCACCTACCGCGCGGCGGTGCCGCTCTTATTGGCAGGCCTCGCAGGCTTCCGGGTTCTCCAGCGAGCAGGCGATGGCCTCTTCCGGGCTGAACACCTTTTCCGGCGCTGCGGTGGCGGTGTGGCTGACCGTGGTCTTGGCGATCTTGGTGGCCGGGCGCGAACGCAGGTAGTAGGTGGTCTTGATGCCCTGCTTCCAGGCGTACATGTACATGGAGGACATCGCGCCGATGTTCGGGCTTTCCATGAACAGGTTGAGCGAGGCGGACTGGTCGATGAAGGCGCCACGGTCGGCGGCCATGTCGATCAGCGAACGCATCGGCAGTTCCCACGCGGTGCGGTAGACGTGGCGCAGCGTTTCCGGAATCTGCGTGATGCCCTGGATCGAGCCTTCGGCCAGCTTGATGGCGTCGCGCATTTCCGGGGTCCAGTGGCCCAGCTTCTTCAGCTCGTTCACCAGGTAGCGGTTGACCTGCAGGAAGTCACCGGACAGGGTTTCGCGCTTGAACAGGTTGGACACCTGCGGTTCGACGCACTCGTAGCAGCCGGCGATCGAGGCGATGGTCGCGGTCGGGGCAATGGCGATCATCAGCGAGTTGCGCAGGCCGTGTTCCTTGATGCGCTCGCGCAGGGAATCCCAACGCTCGGCATCTTCAGGCACCACGTTCCAGGCATCGAACTGCAGCTCGCCGCTGGCCGCACGGGTGTCGGCGAAGGACGGGTGCTTGCCGCGTTCCTGGGCCAGTTCAACCGAGGTTTCCAGCGCGTGGAAGTAGATGGTCTCGGCGATCTTCTTCGACAGCGCGCGTGCTTCGGCGCCATCGAACGGCAGGCGCTTGCGGAAGAACACGTCCTGCAGGCCCATGCAGCCCAGGCCGACCGGACGCCAGCGCAGGTTGCCGCGGCGCGCCGATTCGATCGGGTAGAAGTTCAGGTCGATCACGCGGTCGAGCTGGCGCACGGCCAGGCGCACGGTGTCGGCCAGCTTGTCGAAATCGAACTCGCCGTTGCCGTCGAAGTGGTTGCCCAGGTTGATCGAACCCAGGTTGCACACCGCGGTCTCTTCAGCCGAGGTGACTTCCAGGATTTCGGTGCACAGGTTGGACAGGTGGATGACGTTGCCGGCGCGCAGGGTCTGGTTGCTGGCGCGGTTGCACTTGTCCTTGAAGGTCATCCAGCCGTTGCCGGTCTCGGCCAGGGTACGCATCATCCGCGAGTACAGCTTGCGCGCGGAGATGGTGCGGTTGGCCTTGCCCTGTGCTTCGGCCTGCAGGTAGGCGGCTTCGAAGGCTTCGCCGAACAGGTCGGTGAACTCCGGCACGACGCGCGGATCGAACAGCGACCATTCCTGGTCGGCCTCGACGCGCTTCATGAACAGGTCCGGGATCCAGTTGGCCAGGTTCAGGTTGTGCGCACGGCGCGATTCGTCACCGGTGTTGTCACGCAGCTCGAGGAAATCCTCGATGTCGGCGTGCCAGGTTTCCAGGTAGACGCAGGCCGCGCCCTTGCGCTTGCCGCCCTGGTTCACCGCGGCCACGGACGAATCCATGGTCTTCAGCCACGGCACGATGCCGTTGGAGTGGCCGTTGGTGGACTTGATGAGCGAACCACGCGAACGCACGCGGGTGTAGCTGACGCCGATGCCGCCGGAGAACTTGGACAGCTGGGCGATGTCGCCGTACTTGGAGTAGATCGATTCCAGCGAATCCTGCGGCGAATCCAGCAGGAAGCACGAGGACAGCTGCTCGTGGGTGGTGCCGGAGTTGAACAGGGTCGGGCTGGACGGCAGGTAGTCCAGGTTGCCCATGCGCTTGTACAGCGCCAGGGCCTCGGCCACGTCCTCGCTCAGCGCGCTGGCGATGCGCAGGAAGAACTGCTGCGGGGTCTCGATCACCTTGCGGGTGTGCGGGTGGCGCAGCAGGTAGCGGTCGTACAGGGTACGCAGGCCGAAGTAATCGAAGTTCAGGTCCAGCGAGATGTCGATGGCATCGTTGAGCTTGCGTGCGTTGGTCTGCACGAAGTTCAGCAGGCGGTCGTTGATCAGGCCCACTTCGTGGCCACGGCCGACCGACTGCGAGAAGGCGTAGATTTCCTGGCCCGACACTTCCTTGGCGATGTAGTTGGCCAGCAGGCGCGCGGCAAGGCGGCCGTACTCGGGCTCTTCACCGATCAGCAGGGCGGCGGTGCGGATGGACAGTTCGTCCAGCTCGCGGGTGGTGGCGCCGTTGTACAGGCCGGAGATGGTGCGGGTGGCCACGCGCATCGGATCGACGGCGTGCAGGCCTTCGGAGGAACGCTGCACCGCGCGCACGATCTTGTTCAGATCCACCAGCTCGGTCGTGCCGTTGCGCTTGGTCACGCTCATCGCGTTGGCCGTCGGCGGCGACGTCAGCAGGAACTCGCTTTCCTTCTCGATGGTGGCGCTGGATTCGGTGGTCACGGCGTGTGTCCTCTTGGCGTGATTGGGGGTGCTGTATGCATCAGGGTTGCTCGACCCGGGACATGACAGCCCAGGGTGGCAGGACGGCGTCGCAGGAGATGAGACCCTGCGCCTTCCACTGCCGGTTGACGATCGCTGGCGGGTACTGCGGTAGTGCCCCGTTGCGGACCCCAAGACATGGGGTCGTTGCGACCGACGGCCACAAGATAGTGGGGGTGATGGGGGCCGTCAACGCCAAATATAGTGAAATTTGGTAATCCCTTGCGGCGCAAGGATCATGCCATCGGCGCCGCGTCTGGACGCTTTGGACCTGCCGGAACGGGCTGCGCAGTCAAGCCCGGAAGGCGTCACATCGGCGGTACAACGTGCTGCGGAAACGGAACAATGACAGCTTCACATGACAGCGACGAAGCTGGCTAGGGACAACCCTGTGGATAGGTAGTGGGCAGCCGGTGGGAAAGCCGGTATGGCCGGATGGATGACCGTCGGGCAGTGACTTCCGGCCGGTGACGGCGCCTTGCGGGCGCGGGATGCTGGGGCCCTGCTCTGACCGGAAAGGACTCCACCATGCGCCTGCCCCTGACCCTGCTGGCCTGCCTGGCCGCCGCCCCGGTGATGGCCGGCGACGGCCCGACGCTGAGCGCCGACCAGTGCGGCATGCACACCGACTACGACGTGCTGGTGGACAGTGGCGGCGTCTGGCTGCGGCACGGCCCGCAGGCGCCGCACGAGGTGGTGTTCCACGATGGCGTGCTGAGCCTGGACAACACGGTCGTGCCGGTCAGCGAGGCCGACGCCGCCCGCCTGCGGCAGATGGAGGCCGGGGCCCGGCAGCTGATGCCGGCGGCCACGGCGCTGGCGCATGAAGTGAGCGGGGTCACCTTCGATGCGCTGGATGCCGCCTTCGAGGCCATCACCGGCAAGCGCCGCAACCGCCAGATGCGTGCGATGCGGGGCGAGATGGAGGGCTGGATCGACGGCAGCCTGGGCCGCGGCTACTGGGAACAGGCCACCTTCGGCGAGGGTTTCGACGAACACATCGAGCAGATGGCCGAAAGCATGGCCACTTCGATGACCCGCAGCGTGCTGTGGCAGGTGTTCACCGGCCGTGGCGAAGCCATGGAGCGCCGGGCCGACCGCCTGGACGCGGAAGTCGACCGCCGCATGGAGGCCCGCAGCCAGCAGCTGGAAGCCAAGGCGCAGGCGCTGTGCCCGCTGGTGGCCGCCGTGGCCGAGGCCCATGACGCGCTGGAGGTGCGTTACCAGGGGCAGCCGCTGCGGCTGATACAGCGCAGCGACACCCTGCAGGCGGCGGCCAGCGTGCGCGAACAGCCGCAGGGCGATGCGGTGGCGCCGAGCCGATAGCCGCGCCGTGGATGCCGGCCAGCGGCCGGCACTACCGGGGGCGCTGCGGGGACGATGCCGGCCAGCGGCCGGCACTACCGGGGGCGCTGCGGGGTAGTGCCGGCCGCTGGCCGGCAACGCGGATCCGGTCACGCCCGGTGCGGGGTGCCCAGGTACTCCGCGCTCTGCATTTCGATCAGGCGCGAGGCGGTGCGCTCGAACGCGCCCTGCAGGCGCTCGCCGGCATACAGCTCCACCGGCGAGGTGCTGGCGGTGCAGACCAGGTTGACGTGGCGGTCGTACAGCTCGTCGATCAGGTTCACGAAGCGGCGCGCGGCATCTTCGTTCAGGCGGTCGAAGGCAGGAATGCCGCCCAGCAGCACCGTGTTGAACTCGTGCGCGATCTCGATGTAATCCGACGGGCCGCGCGGGCCTTCGCAGAGGGCGGCGAAATCGAACCAGGCAATGCTCTTGCCGCGGCCCCGCACCGCAATCTTGCGGCCTTCGATCTCGATGTTGCCGGCCTTGGCCGGCTGCCCGCCGCTGAGTTCGCCCCAACGGCTGGCCAGCCAGCCATCGCTGTCGGCCGCCAGCGGCGCGCGGTACACCGGCGAGCGGGTCAGCGCGCGCATGCGGTAATCCTCGGTGCCCTCGGCGTACAGCTCCACGCAGTAGCGCTGCAGCAGGCCGATGGCCGGCATGAAGCTCTCGCGCTGCAGGCCGTTCAGATACAGGTTCTCCACCGCCGTATTGGAGGTGGTCACCAGGGTCACGCCCTCGGCGAACAGGCGCTCGAGCAGGCGCGCCAGCAGCATCGCATCGCCGATGTCGGTGACGAAGAACTCGTCCAGCACCAGCACGCGCAGGTTGCTGCGCCATTCCTGGGCGATCTTCGCCAGCGGGTCGCTCTGCCCCTGGTGCTCGCGCAGGCGCTCGTGGACGCTGCGCATGAAACGGTGGAAGTGCGTGCGGTACTTCTGCTTGATCGGCAGGCCGTCGTAGAACAGGTCCACCAGGAAGGTCTTGCCACGGCCGACGCCGCCCCAGAAGTACAGGCCCTTCACCGGCTCGGGCTTCTTCCAGAACGAGGACAGGCGGTCCAGCCAGCCGTCCTCGGCGCTGTCGACCAGGCCCAGATGGATGCGGTCCAGTTCGGCCAGGGCCGCGTGCTGGGCCGGATCGTCCTGCCAGTCGCCGCTGGCAACCCCGGCCGCGTACCGCTGCGACGGGGTCAACGCCTGCTCGCTCATGCCGCCGCGCCCAGCCAGTGCTTGACGCCGTGGGTGAGCGCGCCGCGCAGGTCGATCAGCTTGCGGTGGAAGAAGTGGCTGGTTTCGGGCATGCGCACCAGCTCATGCGGGGCATCCAGCGTTTCCAGCCACTGGTAGACGGCCTGCGGGTCGACGATCTCATCCTGCTCGCCCTGGATGACCAGCCAGCGGGCCGGCGGCTGCACGCCGCTGAAATCCCAGCGGCCAGCCGGCGGCGCGATCGAGATCAGCGCTTCCGGCTGCAGTTCGCCCGCGGCCTTCAGCGAAACGAAGGAACCGAAGCTGAAACCGGCCAGCCACAGGCGGTCGTCCGGGCGCTGGCTGCGCACCCAGGCGGTGACGGCCTTCAGGTCGTCCTGTTCGCCCACGCCATGGTCGAAGCTGCCGGCCGAGCCGCCGACGCTGCGGAAGTTGAAGCGCACCGTGGCAATGCCCTGCTCGCGCAGGGTGGTGGCGGCCATGGTGACCACCTTGTTGTGCAGGGTGCCGCCTTCGGTGGACAGCGGGTGGCAGACGATGGCCACGATCGGCTGCACCGGCACGTCGGCCTTGGGCAGGTCGACGACCACTTCCAGCGGGCCGGCCGGGCCGTCCAGTACGAGGCAGGCGGTTTCGCCGGGGGCGACGGGGAACGAGGGCTTGTGCATGGCACCATGATACCGTCCCCCGCCCCTGCCCTGTGCCCCGCCCCATGCTCTACCTGTCCCTGGCCGTGATCTGCAGTGTGCTGGTTTCGGTGTTGTTGAAGCTGGCCAACCGCCGCGCGCTGGACGTGCCGCAGATGGTGACCTGGAACTACCTGGTGGCCGCCACCCTCACTGCCGTGGTGCTGCAGCCGCCGCTGGAGGCGCTGCGCGCACCGCATGCGCCGTGGGTGTCGCTGCTGGCGCTGGCGGTGGTGCTGCCGTCGATCTTCCTGGTGCTGGGCCGCGCGGTGGCGGTGGCCGGCATCGTGCGCAGCGATGTGGCCCAGCGCCTGTCGCTGCTGCTGTCGCTGGCCGCAGCCTTCCTGTTCTTCGGCCAGACCGCCACGCCGTGGAAGCTGGCCGGGCTGGGCCTGGGCCTGCTGGCGATGGTGGCCATCAGCCTGCGCCCGCGTGGCCCTGCAGTGGCGGCCTCGCCCGGTGGCTGGGGCTGGCTGCTGGGCGTGTGGGGCGGCTTTGCCGTGGTGGACGTGCTGCTCAAGCAGGTGGCGCTGTCGGGCACGCCGTCGATGGCGGCGGTGCTGGCCAGCTTCAGCGTGGCCTTCGTGCTGATGCTGGCGCTGCAGCTGTGGCGGCATGCCAGCGGCCGCAGCCGACTGGCCTGGCGCAACCTGGGGGCCGGCGCGCTGCTGGGCCTGCTCAACGGCGGCAACATCCTGTTCTATGTGCACGCGCACCAGTCGATGCCGGACAGCCCGGCCACCGTGTTCGCCGGCATGAACATCGGCGTGGTGGTGCTGGGCGCGCTGGTGGGCGTGTTCGCCTTCGGCGAGGCCACCACGAAGTGGAACCGCGCCGGGCTGGCGCTGGCGGTGCTGGCGATCGGGTTGATCGCCTGGGGGTGAAAGGCCGCCGGGCATGGCCCGGCGCTACCCGTTCGACGCGCCGGGCGTGACCCGGCGAATCCTTATCTACCGAAACCCAGCAGCAGCGGGTCGTGGTCGGAGCTGCGCCACGGGCCCGGCACGTTGCGGCCCTGGTAGCCGCTGGCGTCCTGTTCGTCGGCGTTGCTGTGCCATTCGGCGGCACCGCGCAGGCGCTTGGCCATGCCCGGGCTCAGCAGCGCGTGGTCGAGGCGGCCGGTGTAGCCGTTGTAGACGTAGCTGTAGGGGTGCTCGACCTTGGCCACCTTGAAGGCGTCCTGCCAGCCGAGGTCATGCAGGGTGCGGATCGGATCTTCCTGGGCGTAGGCATTGAAGTCGCCCAGCAGCACGATGTCCTTCACCTTCAGGCGCGCCGCCTCGGCGCCGACCCACTGGTTCAGCTGCCGCGCCGATTCCACGCGGGTGGCGTTCCAGCAGCCCTGGCCATCATTGCGGTCGGCATCGGCGCCGGCAGCATCACGGCAGCCCTTGGACTTGAAGTGGTTGGCGACCACCATGAACGGCGCGCCGTTGCCCTGGAACGCCTGGGCCAGCGGCGCACGGCTGTGTTCGGCGAACGGGCCGTCCAGCTTGGTCAGCGGTGCGCCCAGCGGCTTGAACAGGCCCTTGCGGTAGATGATGCCCACCCGGATCGGATTGGTGCCCGGGCCTTCGCCCGCATCGACCATCGCCCACTGCTGGGCCGGTTCCAGCGTGGCGTTGAGCGCGGCCAGCAGTTCGGCGATGGCCGACTGCGGGCCGTAGCCGTCGTTTTCCAGTTCCATCAGCGCGGCGATGTGGGCATCCAGCGCGCTGATGGTGGCCACCAGCTTGGCCACCTGGGCCTTGTGCTCGTCCAGCGTGCGCGCACCGCGCAGGGTCGGGAAGCCACCGCCCTGGCCGTCACCGTTGAAGAAGTTCTCCAGGTTGAACGCGGCGATGTGCAGGTCGCCGGCCACCTTGGGCACCGCCGGGCGCTGCAGGTCGGGCAGCGTCAGCGTGCCTTCCACCTGCAGGCTGGGGCGGCCCTGTGCGTCCACGCGCACGATGCCTTCGACGTTGCGCAGCTGCATGCCGGTGCGCAGCACCGGGTTGCCGGCCAGGTACGGCACGCTGCCCGGGTCGCGGGCATCGCTGCCGTCATCCAGCACCAGGCGACGGCGCTGGTTGTCAGCCATCACCTGTTCGATGCCGGCCGTACCCGGCGCGGCCACTTCGGTGGGCTGCCAGAGGCGGCCGTCGAAGGCCACGGTGAGCTGGCCGAAGCGTTCCAGGCCATCGGTGCCGGCCAGGGTGAGCGGGGCGGCGATGCGCACGTGCTGGCCGTCCAGCGCGCGCCAGTCGGCCGGGGCCGTGGTCAGCACGACCGGGGCCTTGCTGCGAGCGGTGGTGGCGGTCTGGGTCGGCGCGGCCTGCGGCTGGGCCTGGGCAAAGGCGGTGGCCGGCAGCAGCAGGGACAGGGCAAGGGCGAGGGAACGGCGGCGCATCGACGGGCGACTCCACGAAATGGGCGCACAGACTAACCCCGAAATGTGCAGGCCCGCTTGCAGCACCGGGCACGATGGGCGATCAGGCCTCGGTAGGCAAAGCACGGGGGCGCGGGGGCGCGGGGGTAGAGTCGACTGTTAGTCGACTATCGCGCACAGCGCGGGCTTTTCGGCGACGTAGCGAAGAGCAGTCGACTGACAGTCGACTCTACCCCCCATTCCGCCATTCCGCCGTTTCCCGGTTTGGCCGTTCCGGCGGTTACTTCAGGTTGCCCAGCATCCAGTCCACGGTGGCGTGGATCTGCTCCTCGGTCAGCGCCGGGTTGCCGCCCTTGGGCGGCATGATGCCGCCATCCGGGCCGGTGTAGCCCTCGATGGCATGCTTGTAGAGGGTGTCCTTGCCCTGCGCCAGGCGCTGGTCCCAGTGCGCGTGGTCGAGCGTGGGCGCCTGGCCGACGCCGGTGGTGTGGCAAGCGGTGCACAGGTTGTCGAAGATGACCTTGCCGTCCTTGGTGCCGCCATAGGCGACCTGCGACGCGGCCTTGGCCAGTGCGGCGGCCTTGGCGGCGGCCTGTGCAGCGGCGCCGGTACTGCCGGCGTACACCGCGCCGGTGGGCGAGATGCGCTGCTCGGTGCGCTTGGCTGCCGTGGGCGATACCTCGGGCGGAATCCGGGTGTGGATGTACGCCGCCAGGAGGATGAGACCGAGGGTGATGGCCGCCAGCAGCGCGATCACCATGGAGAAGCGTTTCAGGAACTCCAGATCGTAATTCCGCACTCTTCGTTACCCCTGGCTGATAGTCGTTGGACCACGGCTGAGCGACTGCGTGATGGGCCGAGTATAGAACGCGCTTTGCGTGCGACAACAGGCGTCGATGCTGGTGCGGCGCAGCATGCATGCCTGGTAGTGCCGGCCGCTGGCCGGCATCGCCATCCGCCGGATGGATCGCGCGGAAGCCGGCCAGCGGCCGGCGCTACCGGGTGACGGGCGCGCCGATCGCGCGCAGGCAGAAGCTGCAGATCGCATCCACCAGCGCGTCTTCGTCGCGGTGCGCTTCGCGGCTGGGGGCGGTCGGGCCGACCATCGCTTCGGTAAAGGCGCCCACCAGGCAGGCGGCGGTCGCATGCGCGTCCTGCGCAGGCAGCTCGCCGGCCGCCACGCCCTCTTCCACCAGGCGCAGGAAGACATCGCCGAAGGCGCGGCGCCCGCGCATGCGCTCGGCCTCCACGTCCGGGTCCACCGGTTCGACGATGAAGGCATGGGCCAGCCCCGGCCCGGCCAGGGCGCGGCGGACGAAGGCGGTGATGGCCAGGCGCAGGCGCTCGCTGGCCACTTCGGGGCCGCTGGCGATGCGTTCCATGATCTCCACCTCGTGGGCCACGGCGGCGTTGAGCACCTCCACGAACAGCTCGGCCTTGGACGGGAAGTGCCGGTAGATCAGCCCGGTGGACACCCCGGCCTGGGTCGCCACGGCGGTCACCGGGGCGTTGCGCCAGCCGCCGGCAGCCACCAGCTCGCGGGTCGCCAGCAGGATCCGTTCACGGGCCCCGGCCAGGCGTTCTTCCATCAATGCAGAGCGTTTGTAGGCCATATCCTGATTCTAGTTTCAATTTTTGAATTTGTGTTCACTTCTTTCCCGAACCCCGCTACGCTGGGGCCATCGCCCGTGCTGGCCGCTGCCTTCAACAGCCACCAGCCTCCCCCTGACGGGTGCGTCCATTCCCCACCTTCCTCGTGGAGCCGCCGCAATGCACGTGCCATCCCTGAACTTCGATCTTGGCGAAGAGATCGACCTGCTGCGCCAGAGCGTGGCCCATTTTGCCGCCGCCGAGGTCGCTCCGCTGGCCGCCGAGGCCGATGCCACCAATCAGTTCCCGCTGGCCCTGTGGCCGAAGCTGGGCGAACAGGGCCTGCTGGGCCTCACCGTGGAAGAAGAATACGGCGGCACCGGCATGGGTTACCTGGCCCACGTGGTGGCGATGGAAGAAATCTCGCGCGCCTCCGGCGGCATCGGCCTGTCCTATGGCGCGCACTCCAACCTGTGCGTGAACCAGCTGCGCAAGAACGGCAACGAGGAACAGAAGCAGCGCTTCCTGCCCGGCCTGTGCAGCGGCACGCTGGTCGGTGCGCTGGCGATGAGCGAGCCGGGCGCCGGTTCGGACGTGGTGTCGATGAAGCTGCGCGCGGACAAGCGCGGCGACCGCTACGTGCTCAACGGCAACAAGATGTGGATCACCAATGGCCCCGATGCCGACGTGCTGGTGGTCTACGCCAAGACCGACATGGCAGCCGGCGCCAAGGGCATCACCGCCTTCCTGGTCGAGAAGGGCATGAAGGGTTTCAGCACCGCGCAGAAGCTGGACAAGCTGGGCATGCGCTCCTCGCCCACCTGCGAACTGGTGTTCCAGGATTGCGAAGTACCGGAAGAAAACGTGCTGGGCCAGGTCGGCGGTGGCGTGCGCGTGCTGATGTCCGGCCTGGACTACGAGCGCGTGGTCCTCTCCGGTGGTCCGCTGGGCCTGATGGCCGCGGCCATGGACGTGGTGATGCCGTACGTGCACGAGCGCCACCAGTTCGGTGAAGCCATCGGCAGCTTCCAGCTGATCCAGGCCAAGATCGCCGACATGTACGTGGGCCTGGGCGCCTGCCGCGCCTATGTGTACGCCGTGGCGCGCGCCTGCGACCAGGGCCGCACCACCCGCCAGGACGCCGCCGGCGCCATCCTGTATGCCGCCGAGAAAGCCACCTGGCTGACCGGCCAGGCGATCCAGATCCTGGGCGGCAACGGCTACATCAACGAATACCCGACCGGCCGCCTGTGGCGCGACGCCAAGCTGTATGAAATCGGCGCCGGCACCTCGGAGATCCGCCGCATGCTGATCGGCCGCGAACTGTTCCAGCGCACCCTGTAAGGCCACTGCGATGACCGTCCTCAACAGCCAGCTGCAACCGGGCAGCGACACCTTCGAAAGCAACCGCGCCGCCATGCAGGCCGTGGTTGATGACCTGCACGCCACGCTGGCGCGCACCGCGCTGGGCGGCAACGAGGCCGCCCGCGCCAAGCACACCGCACGCGGCAAGCTGCTGGTGCGCGACCGCATCGACGCCCTGCTCGACCCCGGCAGCGCCTTCCTGGAAATCGCGCCGCTGGCTGCGCACGGCATGTACGAAGACGCCGTGCCCGCCGCCGGCGTGGTGGCCGGCATCGGCCGGGTCAGCGGCGTGGAATGCGTGATCGTGGCCAACGATGCCACGGTCAAGGGCGGCACCTACTACCCGATGACGGTGAAGAAGCACCTGCGCGCGCAGGAGATCGCCGAGCAGAACCACCTGCCCTGCATCTACCTGGTCGATTCCGGTGGTGCTTTCCTGCCGCTGCAGGACGAGGTGTTCCCCGACCGCGATCATTTCGGCCGCATCTTCTACAACCAGGCCAACCTGTCCGCGCAGGGCATCCCGCAGATCGCCTGCGTGATGGGCAGCTGCACCGCCGGCGGCGCCTATGTGCCGGCGATGAGCGACGAGACGGTGATCGTGCGCGAACAGGGCACGATCTTCCTCGGCGGCCCGCCGCTGGTGAAGGCCGCCACCGGTGAAGTGGTGACGGCCGAGGAACTGGGCGGCGCCGACGTGCACACGCGCATTTCCGGCGTGGCCGACCACATGGCCGACAACGACCTGCAGGCGCTGGCGCGGGTGCGCGCGATCATCGCCCAGCTGAACTGGCGCAAGCCGGAACCGGCGATGGCGGTACAGCCTTCCGAGGAACCGCTGCTGCCGGCACACGAACTGTACGGGGTGATCCCGGCCGATACGCGCAAGCCCTACGATGTGCGCGAAGTGATCGCACGCCTGGTCGATGGCTCGCGTTTCGATGAGTTCAAGCCGCGGTACGGCGCCACGCTGGTCACCGGCTTCGCGCATCTGAACGGCTACCCGATCGGCATCATCGCCAACAACGGCATCCTGTTCTCCGAGTCCGCGCTGAAGGGCGCGCACTTCATCGAGCTGTGCACCCAGCGCAATATTCCGCTGGTATTCCTGCAGAACATCACCGGCTTCATGGTCGGCCGCAAGTACGAACAAGGCGGCATCGCCAAGGACGGGGCCAAGCTGGTGATGGCCGTGGCCTGCGCCAAGGTGCCCAAGTTCACCGTGGTCATCGGCGGTTCGTTCGGTGCCGGCAACTACGGCATGTGCGGCCGCGCCTATTCGCCCAACTTCCTGTGGATGTGGCCGAACGCGCGCATCGGCGTGATGGGCGGCGAACAGGCGGCCAGCGTGCTGGCCACGGTCAAGCGCGATGGCATCGAAGCCAAGGGTGGGCAGTGGCCTGCCGCGGAAGAAGATGCCTTCAAGGCGCCGATCCGCGACCAGTTCGAACAGCAGGGCCACCCCTACTACGCCAGCGCGCGCCTGTGGGATGACGGCGTGATCGATCCGGTCGACACCCGTCGCGTGCTCGCCCTGGCCCTGTCGGCCAGCCTCAACGCCGCCCCGCAGCAGACGCGCTTCGGCGTGTTCCGCATGTGACCCGTGCCATGACCGAGCAAGCTCCCATGAAGCCCGTTGCCATGTTCAGCAAAATCCTCATCGCCAACCGTGGCGAGATCGCCTGCCGCGTCATCGCCACCTGCCGCCGCCTCGGCATCGCCACCGTGGCGGTGTATTCCGATGCCGACCGCAACGCGCGCCACGTGCGCCTGGCCGACGAGGCCATCCACATCGGTGCGGCCGCCGCGCGCGAAAGCTACCTGCGCGGCGACGTGTTGCTGGACGCCGCGCGCCTGACGGGCGCGCAGGCGATCCATCCCGGTTACGGCTTCCTGTCCGAGAACGCCGATTTCGCCGACGCCTGTGCCGCCGCCGGCATCACCTTCATCGGCCCGCCGGCCAGCGCCATCCGCGCGATGGGCGACAAGAGCGCGGCCAAGGCCCTGATGGCCAAGGCCGGTGTACCGCTGACCCCGGGCTACCACGGCGACCAGCAGGACCCCGCGTTCCTGCGCGCGCAGGCCGATGCCATCGGCTACCCGGTGCTGATCAAGGCCAGCGCCGGTGGCGGTGGCAAGGGCATGCGCAAGGTCGAACACAGCGAGGACTTCGTCGATGCGCTGGCCAGCTGCCAGCGCGAGGCCGCTTCGGCCTTCGGCAACGACCACGTGCTGGTGGAAAAGTACGTCGAGCGCCCGCGTCACATTGAGATCCAGGTGTTCGGCGATTCCCACGGGGATGCGGTGTACCTGTTCGAGCGCGACTGCTCGGTGCAGCGCCGCCACCAGAAGGTGCTGGAAGAAGCCCCGGCACCGGGCATGAGCGCCGAACGCCGCGCCGCGATGGGCAAGGCCGCGGTCGATGCCGCGCGCGCGGTCGGCTACGTGGGTGCGGGCACGGTGGAGTTCATCGCCGGCCCGGACGGCGATTTCTATTTCATGGAAATGAACACCCGCCTGCAGGTCGAGCATCCGGTGACCGAGTACATCACCGGCACCGACCTGGTGGAATGGCAGCTGCGCGTGGCCGCTGGCCAGCCGATGCCGCTGCGCCAGGAACAACTGGCCATCCACGGCCACGCCATCGAAGCACGCCTGTACGCCGAAGATGCCGACCGTGGCTTCCTGCCGTCCACCGGCACCCTGCGCCGCCTGCGCCTGCCGACGCCTTCGGCGAACGTGCGCGTGGATACCGGCGTGGAAGAAGGCGACAGCATCACCCCGTACTACGACCCGATGATCGCCAAGCTGATCGTCTGGGACGTGGACCGCGAGGCCGCGCTGCGCCGCATGAGCCAGGCCCTGGCCGACTGCCAGGTGGTGGGCGTGACCACCAATGCCGGTTTCCTGCGTCGCCTGGTGAACACCGATTCGTTCGCGCACGCGAAGCTCGACACCGCGCTGATCGAACGCGAACAGGCCGCGCTGAACGCCGTGGGCGACAGCGACGATGCGCTGTGGCAGCTGGCGGCCATCGCCGCCGTGACCAGCACCGTGCATGCCGGCAGCGATGCGCGCGATCCGCATTCGCCGTGGCAGGCACAGGACGGTTGGCGTCTGGGTGCTTCGGCACCGCGTGTGCTGCCGCTGCAGCAGGGCGAGCGCACGCACACGCTGAAGGTGTGGGCGCAGGCCGATGGCTGGCGCGTGCAGCGCGATGATGCTGCACCGGCCACGGTGCTCGGCAGCGCCGACGGCCAGCGCATGAGCGTGCAGCTGGACGGCCGTCGCTGGCAGCTGCAGCTGCTGCGCGAAGGCGACCAGCTGTATCTGTTCGGCGCCGATGGCCAGCACCGCTTCACCCTGCACGACCCGGTCGGTGAATCGGACAACGCAGTGGCCGACGCGGGCAGCCTGCTGGCACCGATGCCGGGGAAGATCGTGGCCACCCTGGTGGAAGCCGGTACGCAGGTGAAGCGCGGCACGCCGCTGGTGGTGCTGGAGGCGATGAAGATGGAGCACACCCTGCAGGCACCGGCGGATGGCACGGTGAAGGGTTATCGCGCCAAGGCCGGTGACCAGGTGGGTGACGGTGCGGTACTGGTGGATTTTGAGGCGGGCTGAGCGTGGCTGGCCCGGCACTCAGCCGGGCCACACCACAGCGAGGGGATCCAGTTCCGGGGTGACCTGGGCGGCGCCCCTCCAGCCTGCACCACAGGCCAACAACGGTCCCTCCGCCAGGGGCTCCAAGCCAAGCGCCTGCTCGATATCCACTTCATTGATCGCGGCGGTGACATAGGCGCCCAGGCCCTGCTCGCCTGCAGCAGTGAACATCGCCTGCGAGATGTGCCCCAGATCCAGCAATGCGGCGCGGTAGGCCTTGGGATGGTTGCGGTATTTCCAGAAGGCGCGTGCATAGCGCACGGTCAGCAGAAGATGCACCGGCGCGTCTGCAAACCAGTGCTGGCCCGCCAGCAGGCGCTTGGCCAACCCTTCCATCGGTGGGCACGGCATCGCCACCAGCGCATGTTCAAGCGGTCGGTAGTGGTAGAGCCCTGGATCGATTCCGTCCACGCGCTGTACCAGCAGATAGGATTCAGCGGCATGCAGCGCGCCACCGGAGGGCACCGCCTTCTTCAGGAAGGCGACGCCGGGCTCGGCTTCCACGCGTGCATGCGCCATCACCGTAGCGGCCAGCAGCGCTGACAGCTGCGCTGGGCTGAGCGACCGCTGCGTGTCGAAATTGCGGCAGGTTACCCGCCGGTTGCCCGCAATGGCCTGGGCAGCAGGCCCCTGCGGCAGCGCGATGGGATCGCCATGACCGCGCTCGACGATCTCGGGTGCCGGCGGGCCCAGCTGCTCGCGCAGGTCGCGCGCAGTGAAAAGACGCCGCGCTTCCATCGCCGCGGCACTGTCTTCCCCTGACCAGCGCGACTGCCGGTGCAGCAGGGCGGCGGCGGGATACCAGTGCGCCTGCCGCTGCGCTTCATCGCGGGATCCCGGCGCGCCGGGTGCCCCTTCATCGACCAGAAGGCCCACGTCGATCAGCCGTGTCACATGCCCGCGATCCGGCTCGGCAAGCGTCGCCATATCCCGCCAGCGCCCCGGGCTGACCCGTCCCAGCAGCGCCGCTTCCGCTTCATCCACTTGCACGGGCGCCTCCAGGTGTGGCGCCAGGGCCCACCACTGGACCACCTCGCGCAGGCCATCTCCGCCATCGGCCATCGCGGTGAGATCGAAGGACAGGCTCGCGCGTGGCTCCAGGAAAAGAATGCTGCAACGACGAAAGCGCATGTCATGTACCGGAAAGCCCAAACAACTACAGTGGCGCAGGCCGCAGACTAGGGCAATGCCTCAATTTTGCTGTATGGCCGCCGATAGGAATTTCTACGTACTCCCACCCAGGCGCCTGATAGAAAATGACCGACACCAAGTCTCCGCTTTCAACTGAAGTCGCTTCCCGCCTGCTCGACCTGCTGGCGACCGACGATGATTTCCGGGCCCGCTTCCTGTCCGACCGCGAGGCGGCCCTGGCTTCCGTGGGCGCGGCGCCGGACCAGACGGGCGTCTACTGTGATCCGATCACCAAGCTGGCCAGCAAGGAAGCGTTTGCCGCAGCCCGCGATGCGCTGCTCGCCGACCTGACCGGAAAAGCGCTGTTCATGAATCCTCACTGCTTCATCGACGCCAAGGGCTGAGCAACCTTCGGGGCCGACCTGCTGGCCGGCCCTGTATCGAGGATGTTCCGGGTCTGCAGGCCATAGCTGCCTGCAACATCAGCGTAGGCCAGCCCGCGATGTGCCTGCAGCCACGCTGCCTCGCCCCGCTCTTTCGCCTCATCGCCCAGCATGGCGTACGCCTGCCGTTGCGACACATGCAGCGCAACCAGTGCCTCGTTCGTGTCCCAGGGCCGCAGTGCCTCCAGCGCTCGGGCCGGCTCGCCCGCCTGCATCAGCTGGCCGGCTTCCAGAATCGCAAGCATCTGCCGGGCGCGCGCATCATCAAGTGCGATGGCAACGCTGCGGTAGGTGGGCAGCCAGCGCTTGGCGACCCCCGGGTGACCTGCCCGCTGCGCCAGCCACGCCGCTGCCATCGCAGTGAACAGCCTCGATTCGCGTTCGACCGTGTCCTCGGGGCCCTGCACCTTCGCAGCGGCGGCGTCCCACTCTGCAGCAGAAGGCGCATCCCCGGCTGACCAGCGAACGTTCAAGTCGATCAGGGTGAACAGCTCGCAGAGCACTGGCTCTCCGCAGCGCTCCAGGCTTCCGGCTGACAGGGCCACTGCCTTGTCCCACTGGCCACGTTCTGCGGCGAACGTGATGCGCTCGATGCTGTTGGGCAGCGAGGGCGGAAGCTGCCCAAGCAGTGCCTCTGCACCATCAAGGTCGCCTTTGGCGGCCAGCGCTGCGGCCATCTGCCGGCTGCCCGCCCAGTCGCCCGTATGCGTGGCCGCCTGGAAGTAGAACATCGAGCGTTCCAGATCATCTTCGGCCAGGTACATGCGGCCGAGGAAATCCAGTGCCATGGCGCGTGCCGGATTCTGCGATGCCAGCAACGTCCGTGCAGCGTCGATCGCTTGCGCGTACTTGCCCTCGCTCGCCAGTGCATTGGCGTAGTTGGCACGCGCCCCGTAGTGATCCGGGTAGAGCGTGGAGAGGGCTTCCCAGCGGCGCGCGATGTCCTTGAAGGTCCCTCCGCTGAACTCCGTACCCCAGGCATCCATGTACAGGGCATCGCGGGGGCTCATGCGGTTGCGCAAGGCCATTGCCCGCTCGAAGAACGTGCGGGCCATCGCCATGTTGCCCTGGCTGTAGTGCACCCGCATGCTCCCCACATAGGCGAATGCAAACTGCGGGTCGATGCGCGCCGCCTGGTCGAAATGTTCCAGTGCCTCGCGGGTGCGGTGTTCGGCATAGGCTGACAGGCCCAGCGCATAGGCCCGCAGCGCATCCAGGTCACCCGTGGTGACTTCCGGCAGCGGACGCGAATCGCTCCTGATCGATGCCAGTGATTCACCCAGGCGCGCACGCATGGCCGATACCACCTGATCCGTGGACCCGAGCACGGACTGCAGGCCGCGGCCTTCGGCGTGCTCCGAATAGACCGCGACCCCACTTACCGGATCGATGACCTGCAGCGCAACCTGCAGTTGGCCATGCACTTCCTGCACGGTGGGCAGCACCACGGCACGCGCGCCGTCGCGCAGCGCAATCTGGATCGCCAGGTCGCGATCGATGGCCGGGGCATCCTCGGCGCGCATGCGGCGCAGCGTGTCGCGGACCTTGAGGTCGCTCAGTACATTGACGTAGCGGGATTGTTCCAGGCTGATGCGCAGTGCCTGGTCCATGCCCTGCTCGAACAGCGGGTCGTTGGTCAGGTTCCGCACATCGGCGAGCACCACCCAGTCACGTTCGGCGAAGGCGATGGCAGGCTCGGGCCGCAACAGCGTCCACAGCATCGTTGCCACCAGGGCCAACGCCGCTACCTCGGCCAGCAGGGACGTCGGCCGCCGCCACAGCGGCAGGATCGGCCACGCCTTGGCGCTCCTGCGCGGGCGCCGCAGGGGGGCAGTCCCCTTGCGACCCAGTTCGACCACTTGCAGTTCTGCATCGCCGCCGCGGAAACGCCAACGCCCGTGCGACTTCCAGACCCGTTCGGCACCCTCGGCTGGCAGTGCATCCTGCGACCGCCGGACCATCGATTCGGCCACCCCCGAAAGCAGCAACTGCCCCGGCCGCGCCATCTGCATCAACCTCGCCGCCAGGGGCTTGGCCAGGCCCTCCACTTCCACGGGCTTGGCACCCAGTGCGATGGCGTCGGTGCTGTTGGTCCAGATCATGATCTCGCCCACATGCAGGCCCGCGCGGCACAGCAGGCGAGCGCGATGGGGCGCACCCAGATCAAGCAGCCCCTGCTGGTAGTCCAGCGCGAAACCGACCGCATCGGCAGGACGCTTGAAAATCATGAACAAGCCATCGGAGCGATCGATCTGCTGCCCGCGCCAACGCTGCTGCAGGGTCAGCACCAGGCGATCATGCTGCTGGAACAATTCGGCGGCAGCGGCATCACCCAGCCGGTTCACGACGTGCAGCGAATCGCACAGGTCAGTGAAAAGCAGTGCCCGCACCTGGGGCGTGTTGTCAGGGGTGGAGCCGATGGCATCCTTCATCGGTGGGGCTCGCCATTATCCTGCTGGAGGGTATGCAAATGCCCAACGCACGCAATCACCACCGTCGCGCTTGGCCTGGTACAGCGCGCGGTCGGCACGGCCGTACCACTCGCTCCAGTCGCCCTGCACGTCCAGCATCGTGGCACCGATGCTGGCCGGGGTGACGTGCGGATTGCCATGGCTGCGTTCGAGCAGGCCATGCACTGCGCTGAGGATGAACTCGGCCGCGTGCTGGGCGGCCTCGCGGTCGGCGTGGCGCAGGATCAGGCAGAACTCATCGCCGCCCAGCCGGCAGGCCAGGTCGTGCTCGCCGGCCATCGAACGCAGGATGTTGCCCATGCTCTGCAGCACGCGGTCACCGGCCTGGTGGCCGTGGCGGTCGTTGACCTGCTTGAAGCGGTCGCAGTCGATCAGCAGCAACACCTGCGGTGCGCCATCGGGCTGGCTGCGGCAGTCCTGCAGGTAGCGGGTCAGGCCACGGCGGTTGTGCAGGCCGGTCAGTTCATCGGTCTGCACCAGTTCGCGCGTGTGGGTGAGCTGGTGGGTGGTGATGTACAGGTTGTCCAGCGCGGTTTCCAGGTCGTGGTTGCGCCGGCGCAGCTGGCTGATCAGCACCTGTTCGTTGGACAGCATGCGCATGATCGTGCGGCGCAGGAAGTAGGCCACCAGCCCCGGATCGGATTCGACCAGGCAATGGAAATCGGCCGGGCCCAGTTCCAGCACCTGGCAATCGTCGATGGCACGGGCGCCGGCACTGCGCAGGTGGTCGCCCACCAGCAGGCCGAGTTCACCGAAGAACTCATGCCGCCCCAGGGTCTTGACCACCAGGTCCTCGCCGAAATCCAGTTCGATCCGGCCTTCCACGATGACGTACATGCGTTCGCCACGATGGCCGCGATGGAACAGCCACTGCCCGGCCTCGACCCGGGAGAGCCGCGCGAACCGCGCGAACAGGGCGACTTCCGCGTCCGACAACACGGCGTGCACGATCTCGGCCATCGCCACCTGGGCGATACCGGTTGTCATGTCGATGTTCTCGGCCGCACCCCTGCCGGTCATTCCCCGCCGCCAGCGTCCCCTGGTGAGGAGCGGAGCATAGCAGTGAATCAAACTGTGCGCGTCTTCTCATTTTTCATGAAGACACCACGATCGGGCCCGAACAGGCGGGCAACCCGCATTCATGAGGGCAGTTGCCGCGCGCGGGCGGCGCCCGGATACAACGACGCCGGCAGGTCCCCCGACCTGCCGGCGTCGTCTGGCCCTTCCCTGGCCACCCTGATCGCACTCATGTTCCGGTAGAGCCGGCCGCTGGCCGGCTGTTCCGGGAGCTTGCCGGCCCGCGGCCGGCACTACCGGCCGAGGTTGGCTCAGGCGGCGCGTTCGCTGCGGCCGCCGTGGAACTGCTCTTCTTCGGTCGAGCCGGTCAACGCGGTGGTCGAGGACTGGCCCTGCTGGATGGCCTGGGTGACCGCATCGAAGTAGCCGGTGCCGACTTCGCGCTGGTGCTTGACCGCGGTGAAGCCACGCTCTGCCGCTTCGAACTCGGCTTCCTGTAGTTCCACGAACGCGCTCATCTGGCGGCGCGCGTAGCCGTGGGCCAGGTTGAACATGCCGTAGTTCAGCGCGTGGAAGCCGGCCAGGGTGATGAACTGGAACTTGTAGCCGTAGCTGCCCAGCTCGCGCTGGAACTTCGCAATCGTGGCGTCGTCCAGGTTCTTCTTCCAGTTGAAGCTGGGCGAGCAGTTGTAGGCCAGCAGCTTGCCGGGGAACTTCGCATGGATCGCCTCGGCGAATTTCCGCGCGAACTCCAGGTCCGGCTTGCCGGTCTCGCACCACACCAGGTCGGCATAGGGGGCGTAGGCCAGCCCGCGGCTGATCGCCTGGTCCAGGCCGTTGCGGGTCTTGTAGAAGCCTTCCACGGTGCGTTCGCCGGTGGTGAACGGCTGGTCGTTGCCGTCGATGTCGCTGGTCAGCAGGTCGGCAGCTTCGGCATCGGTGCGCGCCACCAGCAGGGTCGGCACGCCCAGCACGTCGGCGGCCAGGCGCGCGGCGTTGAGCTTCTCGATGGCCTCGCGGGTCGGCACCAGCACCTTGCCGCCCATGTGCCCGCACTTCTTCACCGAGGCCAGCTGGTCCTCGAAGTGCACGCCGGCGGCGCCCGCCTCGATCATCGCCTTCATCAGCTCGAAGGCATTGAGCACGCCGCCGAAACCGGCCTCGGCATCTGCCACGATGGGCTGCAGGAAGTCGATGTCATCCTTGCCTTCGGCATGGTGCAGCTGGTCGGCGCGCAGCAGGGTGTTGTTGATGCGCTTGACCACCGCCGGCACCGAGTCGGCCGGGTACAGCGACTGGTCCGGGTACATCTGCCCGGCCAGGTTGGCATCGGCGGCCACCTGCCAGCCGGACAGGTAGATCGCCTTCAACCCGGCCTTGACCTGCTGCATGGCCTGGTTGCCGGTGAGCGCGCCCAGCGCGTTGACGAACTCGCGCTCGTGCAGCGACTTCCACAGCTTTTCCGCGCCCAGCCGGGCCAGCGAATGCTCGATGTGGACGGTGCCACGCAGGCGCACCACGTCGGCGGCGCTGTAGTTGCGCTGGATGCCTTCCCAGCGCGGGTGGGTGTCCCAGTCGTGCTGGATCTGTTCGGCAGTGGGCAGGGTGCTCATGTCTTTCTCCAGTTCGGTGTTGTAGAGCCGGGCGCTGCCCGGCTGGGATGGATTCGGGGCGGCAGGGACGATGCGGTCAGTCGATGCGTGCGTAGGCCGGCAGGGTCAGGAAATCGGTCAGGTCGTCGTTGCGGCTCAGTTCGCCCAGCAGGGCGATGGCTTCGCCGATGCGGGCGCCGCCAGGCAGTGCGCGGGTATCGCCCAGCCGCGCCGGCAGCTGCGCCAGGGCGGTGTCGAGCAGCGCCAGGTCGATGGCGGTGCCGTCGTCCAGCTGCTGGCCCGGCGTGTGCAGCCACTGCCACAGCTGGCTGCGGCTGATCTCGGCGGTGGCCGCGTCTTCCATCAGGTGGTGGATCGGCACGCAGCCGTTGCCGTCCAGCCACGCGGCCAGGTAGCGCACGCAGACTTCGACATTGCCCTCGAAACCGGCACGGGTGATGCTGCCCGGCGGCCGCGCGATCAGTTCATCGCGGCCCACGCGCACGTCCTGGCGCAGCACCTGGTGCTGGTTGGCGGTGGGCATGTGTTCGTCGAAGATGGCCATCGCCACCGGGATCAGCGCCGGGTGCGCGACCCAGGTGCCATCGTGGCCAGCGCTCACTTCGCGCAGCTTGTCCGCACGCACCCGGGCCATGGCCTGTTCGTTGGCGGCGGCATCGCTGTTGATCGGGATCTGCGCGGCCATGCCGCCCATCGCATGCGCGCCACGGCGGTGGCAGGTCTGGATCAGCAGTTCCGAATAGGCCTTCAGGAACGGCTGGGTCATGGTCACCTGGCCACGCTCGGGCAGCACGCGGTCGGCGTGGCGGCGGAAGGTCTTCAGGTAGGAAAAGATGTAATCCCAGCGCCCGCAGTTCAGGCCGACAATGCGCTCGCGCAGGGCGTGCAGGATCTCGTCCATCTCGAACACCGCCGGCAGCGTTTCGATCAGCACGGTCACCTTGATCTGGCCGTGCGGCAGGCCGAGCATGCCTTCGATGTGCGACAGCGCGGTTTCCCACAGGGCGGCCTCTTCCATGCTCTGCAGCTTGGGCAGGTAGAAGTACGGGCCGCGGTCCTTGGCCTGCAGCGCGCGCGCATTGTGGAAGGCGAACACCGCCGCATCGAACAGGCCACCGGCGATGAACTGGCCATCGACGCGCACGTGCTTCTCGTCCAGATGCCAGCCGCGCGGGCGCACGATCAGCACCGCTTGCTCGTCGTAGGGGCGCAGCGTGTAGTGCTTGCCCGGCTTGCCGTTGGCGGCCGGCGCAGTGAATTCCAGATCGCCGCGCACGGCAGCCGCCAGCGACTGCTGCCCGGCCAGCAGGTTGCGCCAGGTCGGCGAGGTGGAATCCTCGAAGTCGGCCATGAACACCTTGGCGCCGGAGTTCAGCGCGTTGATGACCATCTTCGGATCGGTCGGGCCGGTGATCTCGACGCGGCGGTCCTGCAGTGCGGCCGGCAGCGGCGCCACGCGCCAGTCGCCGCTGCGGATGGCAGCGGTGTCTTCGCGGAAGTCCGGCAGGCCGCCCTGGTCGAAGAACGCCTGGCGCTCGCGGCGGGCCTGCAACCGCGCCTGCCGGCCCGGTTCCACCGCCCGGTGCAGCGAGACCAGCAGCGCCAGCAGCGGTGCCGGCAGCACGGTCTCCTGGCCGGCCACGCGGGTCGCCAGAGCGATGCCGGGGGTGGCCTTGGCGGGGATGGAGGAAACGGCGGAAGCGACGGCGGACATGGGGCGACTCCAGCGGTGGGGGAACGCCCCCAAAGTGCCGCCCGGGCGGAGTATTTGGCAAAACAGTTTTTGCAATGTTGTACATAAGGTGTGCTAATACTTATGACACCATGACCACGCGCAGCCCGCCAAGTCCGCGTTTTTCCTACAAATCCGACCGGCTGAAGCCGCTGCGCGCGTTCTGCCAGACGGTGCGGCTGGGTTCGGTCTCACGGGCCGCTGAGGCGCTGTTTGTCAGCCAGCCGGCGATCAGCCTGCAGTTGCAGGCACTGGAACGCGAGCTGGGGGTGCCGCTGTTCGAGCGCAGCGGGCGGCGTCTGGTGCCCAGCCGCGAGGGCCAGGTGCTGTACGAGATGGCGCAGCCGCTGGTGGAAAGCCTGGACGGGCTGGAAGCGCGCTTCCGCGACAAGGTGCGCGGGCTGGACGCGGGCGAGCTGAACATCGCCGCCAACAGCTCGACCATCCTGTACCTGCTGCCGAAGATCGTCGAACGCTTCCGCCTGCACCACCCGGACGTGCGCCTGACCCTGCACAACGCGATCAGCGCCGATGGCACCGACCTGCTGCGCGAGGACGCGGCCGACCTGGCGATCGGTTCGATGACCGACGTACCCGCGGACCTGACCTATGCGCCGGCCTACCGCTTCGAGCAGGTGCTGATCGCGCCGCACGACCATCCGCTGGCCAGCGGCGGCGAGCTGGAGCTGGCCGACATTGCGCGCTACCCGCTGGTGCTGCCGCCGAAGCGGCAGATCACTTACCGGCTGGTGGACCAGGTGTTCCAGCGCCACCGCATTGCCTACACCGTGGCGCTGGAAGTGGGCGGCTGGGAGGTGATCAAGCAGTACGTGGCGATGGGCATGGGCATTTCCATCGTGCCGGCGCTGTGCCTGCATGAAAGCGACCACGAGCGCTTGGCGGCGCGGTCGATGAAGCGCTGGTTCCCCGAGCGCAGTTACGGGGTGATCGTGCGGCGGGGCAAGGCGTTGTCGGCGCAGGCGCGGGCGTTCATCGAGCTGATCCAGCCGGAGCTGTTCAGCCCGCGCGATTACGACCAGAGCGGGCATTCCGAGCGCTGAGGGTATTTGGGTAGTGCCGGCCGCTGGCCGGCAACCTCAACAGCAACAGCGGGCTATCCGTGCGATGGCGGGGCGGAGTGGGTGGGTAGGACACGCCGTAAACCCATCCATGGGGGCTCGATGGCGCCATCCATGGCGCCAACGGTCCTGCCCACCCACACCGCCCCGCCTCTGACAGTTGGTCGCTGCTGTTGGTGCCAGCTGCTGTTGGTGGGTGCCGACCGTTGGTCGGCACGGGGTCGGATCCCGTTGCTGCGCAACGGGCTCTGACCCATTTCCGGCTGACGATGAATAAACTGGCCCCATGTCCATCGAACTCCGCCACCTGCGCTACTTCCTCGCTGTTGCCGATACGCTGCACTTCGGCCAGGCGGCCGAGCGGCTGGGCATGTCGCAGCCGCCGCTCAGCCAGCAGATCCGCCAGCTGGAGGAACTGATCGGGGCGCGCCTGTTCGTGCGCAGCCATCGCCGCGTGCAGCTCACTGCCGCCGGTGAGCTGCTGCAGGAACGTGCGCGGGCCATCGTGCAGCAGGTGGAAACGGCGGTGGACGAGGTGCAGCGCGCGCAGCGGGGCGAGCAGGGCGAGCTGCATATCGGCCTGACCCGGGCCACGCCGCTGTCGCCGCAGATTCCGCGTTCGATCCTGCACTACCGCCAGCAGTACCCGCAGGTGCGCCTGCAGCTGAGCGAAATGAACACCCTGCAGCAGATCGATGCCCTGCTCGATGGCAGCCTGGACGTGGGCATCATCCGCAAGCGTGCGCTGCCGCCGGAACTGGTGGCGCACAGCCTGTTCGTCGATCCGCTGGCGTTGATCGTGCACGCCGACCACCCTGCCCTGCGCCGCCTGTCGAAGCAGGGCACGCTGGCGCTGCGCGATTTCGCCCAGGAGCCGTTCGTGGCGTTCCGCCGCAGTGCCGGGGCCGGCATCCATGACCACATGATCGCGCTGTGCGCGGCGGCGGGGTTCACCCCGCGCATCGTGCAGGAGGCCGGTGAGGCATCGACGCTGATCAGCCTGGCGGCCGCCGGGCTGGGCGTGGCGGTGCTGCCCTCCTCGTGCGACCACATCCGGGTGGAGGGCGCACGCTTCGTGGCGCTGGCCGATGCCGGGGCGCATTCGGAAGTGCAGCTGGCCTGGCACCGCGAAGGGGTGACGCCGTTGATCCGCAATTTCGCCGGGTTGTTGCGCGGGGCGTTCGCCGAGGGGTGATGTGCCGCGCTGCGCGCTCGCCGGGCATGGCCCGGCGCTACCACCGCATCACACAGGTAGCGCCCGGCCATGCCCGGCGGGCGTCAGGCGGTGACCGGCTGCGGGGCGCGCTGCTGCAGGGCCCAGATGATGCCGCCGCCGAGCACGGTCAGCACGCCGGTGAACAGGCACACGCCCAGCCAATCCCATGCGGCATAGGCCAGGCCACCGACGGCGCCGAGCACGCTGCTGCCCAGGTAATAGGCGAACAGGTACAGCGCCGAGGCTTCGGCACGCATCGAGCCGGCACGGCTGCCAACCCAGCTGCTGGCCACCGAATGGCCGCCGAAGAAACCGAAGGTGACCAGGGCGATGCCCAGCGCCATCGTGGTCAGCCACGGCATCGACAGCAGCACGATGCCGGCACCGATCAGGCCGAAGGCAATGGTCAGCACGCGGCCGCGCCCGTACCGGGTGGCCTGCTGGCCCATCCACGCCGAGCTGAACGTGCCGACCAGGTACACGCTGAAGATCAGGCCGACCACGGTCTGGCTGAGGTGGTACGGCGGCGCCAGCAGGTGGTAGCCCAGGTAGTTGTAGAGGGTGACGAACACGCCCATCAGCACGAACGAGGTGGCGAACAGCCACGGCAGGCCCGGATCGGCGAACAGCGTTCGCCAGCGCGAGGGCAGCTGGCGCAGGCCGCCGCGGCGTGCCTGGAAATGCCGCGACGGCGGCAGTTGCAGCCACAGCAGCACGGTGCTGGCCACGGCGATGATCGAGACCACGCCGATGCCCCAGCGCCAACCCCAGTGGTCGGCGATGATGCCGGCCAGCAGGCGCCCGCTCATGCCACCGATGGCGTTGCCGCCGATGTACAGGCCCATGGCCAGGCCCAGCGCGCGGCTGTCCATTTCCTCCACCAGGTAGGTCATCGCCACCGCCGGCACGCCGCTCAGCGCCAGGCCCAGCAGGGTGCGCAGCACCAGCATGGTGGTCCATTCATCGACCAGCGCGGTGCACAGCGACAGCAGGGCCGAGGCCATCAGCGCGGTGATCATCATCGGCCGCCGGCCGATCGCATCGGACAGCAGGCCGGCCAGCAGCATGGCCACGGCCAGGGTGCCGGTGCTCAGGGACAGCGACATCGCGCTGCCGGCGGCGGACACCCCGAAGTGGCGGCTGAACTCGGGCAGCAGGGGCTGCACGGTGTACAGCAGGCCGAAGGTCGAGAACCCCGCCAGGAACAGCGCGACCGCCGTGCGCCGGAACGCCGGGGTGCCCTGCTGGATGCGGGTGTCGACAACGGAATCAGGAGTGCGGGGGCGGCCGCTGAGGGACGCCGCAGTTTCGCCAGTCATGGGATCGAAGGGCCGTGGGGGCGGCCGGCGTGGGGGTACGGGGCCCAGCGTAGGCCCCTCGATCCAGTCGATCCATAACCTGATGAGTCAGGATCGATATGCAGGACGTATCAATTCAGCTTACAGGTGCTTCCATTCGAAGCCATCGCCGCTGCGGTAGTAGATCGCCACGGCACGGCCATAGACCTTGCCGGCGTCGACGAAGCCGAAGAAGCGGCCATCGAAGCTGTTGCCGCGGTGGTCGCCCAGCACCAGCAGCTTGCCGTCCGGCACCACCATGTCGCCGATGTCCGGGCCACCGCCCATGTCCAGGTCAAGCTGGGCCTGGCGCTCACCGAAGGCTTCGGTGTCGCGCAGGTCGGCGATCTGCAGCGGCTGGCCGTTGATGGCCAGGTGGCCGCCGCGCAGCTGCACGTGGTCACCGGCCACGGCCACCACGCGCTTGATCAGGCGGGTGCCATCGGCCGGCGAATCGAACACCGCCACTTCGCCGCGCTGCGGGGTGCCGGTGGCCAGCAGCTGCTGGCTGGTGAACGGCAGGCGCAGGCCGTAGGCGCGCATGTCCACCACCACGCGGTCGCCGGGCTGCAGGGTCGGCTGCATCGAGCCGCTGGGCACCACGTAGTGGTTGGCCAGGGTGTCGCGGGCAGCGGCAAGCAGGCCGAGCATGACCAGCAGCGGCAGCGCTTCCTTCTTCAGCCAGGTGAGCGCGCGTTCGGCAAACGGGGGGCGGGTGACAGCGTCCATGGCAGGTTCCGGGTAGGCGGTAGCGCTATCAGACCACAGGCAGGCCCGCGAGGTTCCCGCACGGGTTACGCAGGTTTTACGCGCGCCCCCGGCAACGGGCATCGCTCCTTTACGGGCACCGCGCGCATCGTGTGCCCACCGCGCCACAGGGCGCATTCCACAAGGTGTTGTATGACCCTCCTGGTGATCCGCCACGCGTCTTCGCCGGCACCGCGCCCGCAGCTGCCGGCAGAGCTGAGCGGCCATCGCGTGCTGTGCAGCGACTGCGCCAGCCTGTCCGAAGTGCGCCACTGCCTGTGCCAGCCGCAGGCGCGCGCGGCCGACTGGGTACTGCTGGATGTCGGTGCGGCCGACGAGGCGCAATGGCAGGCCGAGGGCGGCGCGTTGCAGGCGGCGCTGGAACGACTGCCAGCGCAGTACATCGAACTGCAGTCGCGCAGCGAACCGGGGCTGGAGGCGCGCCTGCGCCTGCAGCACGGTCCGGCCGCGGTGGTGGTCGACCAGCGCAGCCAGCAGGCCGGTTACCCGTTGTCGCTGGCCATCGTTGGCCGCCGCCTGGCGCAGGAGGGCTGAGCCATGTCGATCTTCATCATTCGTGGCCCGGAAGCCGCCGGCACCCTGATCCGCACGGCGATGCCGCTGCCGGCGCCGGTGCTGAAATCACTGGTGCACCGCGCGATCGACGCCGGCACCAGCGTGGCCATCCGCGCCTGCGGCTCGGAACAGGAACTGCTGGATGCACTGCGCGTGGCCGACCACAGCCGCGGCGAGGTGACGCTGCTCGACCCGGGCGCGTGTGCCAACAGCCTGCGCCTGCAGCGCCTGCTGCCGTACCTGCACAACGCCTACGTGGAAGTACATGACGACGGTGCGGTTGCCGAACCGTGCCTGCCGGCCGGTGTCGGCCAACGCCTGGGCATCGCCGCCGGCTACGGTGCGCAGAGTTACGTTCTGGCGTTGGACATCGCGCTGGATCACCTTGGATTGGCCGAACAGGCCAATCGCGTGCATGTTGGGACGTAACGCTGTTTGTAGAGCCGAGCCCATGCTCGGCTGCCCTTCCAGGAAACATCAGCCGAGCGTGGGCTCGGCTCTACACAACGAAAAACGGCGGGGTTGCCCCCGCCGTTTTCTGTTTCTTACTTCAGCCCGCGGAACTTCAGCAGCGGTTCCACCGACGGGTCCTTGCCGCGGAAATCGCGGTACAGGGTCGACAGTTCCACGCTGTTGCCGCGCGAGAGGATCTTGTCGCGGAACTCCTGGCCGTTGGCCGCCGTCAGGCCACCGTGTTCGGTGAACCACTGGTAGGCGTCATGGTCCAGCACTTCGGCCCAGAAGTAGGCGTAGTAACCGGCCGAGTAGCCGCCGCCCCAGATGTGGTCGAAGTAGGTGGTGCGGTAACGCGGCGGCACCTGCGGCAGGTCGACCTTGAACTTCTTCAGCGCGCTGGCTTCGAAGGCGCCGACGTCCTGCAGCGGGGCATCGGCCTTCTGCGTGTGCCAGGCCAGGTCAAGCAGCGCGGCCGACAGGTACTCGGTGGTCGCGTAGCCCTGGTTGAAGCTGCGTGCCTTGAGGATCTTGTCGACCAGTTCCTGCGGCATCGCTTCGCCGGTCTTGTAGTGCTTGGCGTAGTTGGCGAAGACCTTCGGGTCCAGCGCCCAGTGCTCGTTGAACTGCGAGGGGAACTCGACGAAATCGCGCGAAGTGGCGGTACCGGCGATCGACGGGTACTTCACGTTCGAGAACATGCCATGCAGGGCGTGGCCGAACTCATGGAACATGGTGGTGACGTCGTCGAAGCTGATCAGCGCAGGCTGGCCATCGGCCGGCTTGGTGAAGTTGCAGACGTTGTAGACCACCGGCTTGGCACCGGTCAGGCCGTCCTGCTCGACGAACACGTCCATCCAGGCGCCGCCGGACTTGGTGTCACGCTTGAAGTAGTCGGTGTAGAACAGGGCCAGCGAGGTGCCGTCCTTGTCGAACACTTCGTACACCTTCATGTCCGGGTTGTAGGTCGGAATGTCGGTGCGCGGCTTGAAGGTGATGCCGTACAGCTGGGTGGCGGCGTAGAAGACGCCGTTCTGCAGCACGTTGTCCAGTTCGAAGTACGGCTTGACCTGCGACTCGTCCAGATCGTACTTGGCCTTGCGGACCTGCTCGGCGTAGAAGTCCCAATCGGAAGCGGCGACCTGGAAGCCACCCTTCTGGGCGTCGATCACCTTCTGGATCTCACCGGCTTCGGCACGGGCCTTGGCGGTGGCGGCCGGCACGGTGTCGGTCAGCAGCTTCAGCGCCGCGGCCGGGGTCTTGGCCATCTGGTCGCCCAGCTGGTAATCGGCGAAGGTTTCAAAGCCGAGCAGCTTGGCCTTCTGCGCGCGCAGCTGGGCCAGGCGCTGCACGGTCTCGCGCGTGTCGTTCTTGTCGCCACGCTCGGCGCGGGTTTCCGAAGCCTTCAGCACGGCCGCGCGCTGGTCGCGGTCGCTGAGCGAGCCGAGCACCGGCTGCTGGGTGGTGTTCTGCAGCGGCAGCACGAACTTGCCATCCAGCTTGCGATCCTTGGCGGCGTTGGCCGCGTTGTTGATCGCGTTCTCGTCCAGGCCGGCCAGCTTGGCCTTGTCATCGACGACCACGGCCGCAGCGGCGGTTGCAGCCACCAGGCGGGTGTGGAACTGGGTGGACAGGGTGGTCTCTTCGACGTTGAGCTTGCGCAGGCTCGCCTTGTCGGCGTCGGACAGCTGCGCGCCGGCGCGCACCAGGCCGTCGTAGTAATGCTCGACCAGGCGCTTCTGCACCGGATCCAGTTCCAGCGTGTCACGCTGGTCGTACAGCGACTTCACGCGGGCGAACAGCTTCGGGTCGAGGTTGATCTCGTCCTGGTGCGCGGCCAGCTTCGGGGCGATGTCTTCCTGGATCTTCTGGCGCGCTTCGGTGCCATCGGCCTGGACCAGGCCGAAGAAGATGCGCGACACGCGGTTCAGGGTCTCGCCGCTGCGCTCCATCGCCACGATGGTGTTGTCGAAGGTGGCCGGCTCGGCGTTGTCGGCGATCTTGCGGACATCGGCCAGGTGCTGGCGCATGCCTTCTTCGAAGGCCGGCGTGTAGTCGCTGTCCTTGATCTTGTCGAACTGCGGCGCCTGGAACGGCAGCGTGCTGGCGCTCAGCAGCGGGTTGGTGGAGGCTTCGGCCGGCTGCTGGGCCGGGGCTTTCTGTGCTTCGGACACGGGGGTGGACTCCTTGCCGGAACAGGCCGCCAGCGCCAGGCTGATGGCGGCGGCCAGGACTACGGTACGCGACATGTAAAACGCTCCTTGGGCGGACGGTATGGGATACCAGCCCTCCACCCTACTCCTGTCGCGCTCGCCCGGCATGTGCCGGACGTGGCGCCTCGGTTGCCGGCCGTGGCCGGCTCAGACCGTGCCGCGGGTCTTGCCCATCCAGGGCCGGTAGAACTCACGGATGGCGGCCATGTCGGCGGCGTCATCGCCGGTCGGCTGGAACAGCGGGCCGATGCCGATGGTCTTTTCCGGGTAGTGGAAGTACGCCGCCAGGACCGGCACATCGGCCATCCGCGCGATCTTCAGGAAACCGGCTTTCCAGTCCTTCACGGCCTTGCGGGTGCCTTCGGGGGTGATGGCGAACCACATCTTCTCGTTGTTGCGCAGCAGGTCCACGGCCTGGCCGACGGTGCCCTGCGGCGCGCTGCGGTCCAGCGGGATCACGCCCAGCTTGTGCAGCAGGGGGCCCAGCGGCCACCAGAACAGCGAGGCCTTGCCCAGCACTTTCACCTTCATGCCCAGTGCGATCTTCGCCGCCATGCCCCACAGGCCGTCCCAGTTGGACGAATGCGGGGCGATGATGAAGACCAGCCTGGGCACGTCAGGCAGGGTACCGGTGACCTTCCAGCCGCCCATGCGCAGCGTGCAGCGCGCCAGCCAGCGCAGGAAGGCGTTGGGTTTGACCTGCGGCATGCTCGGCGGAACGGCCGGCAGCAACGGCGTCGGGTTGTTCAAGCAATCACTCCCAGTCACGTGATGAGCGCCCGCGCTTGATCTGCGCGCGCCCGCGTTTGGCGTCCAGACGACGCAGTTTCGACCCGAGGGTCGGCTTGGTGGCCTTGCGTGGCTTGGGCACGCTCAACCCGGCCTGGATGAAGGCCGCCAGCCGCTCGCGCGCATCCTCGCGATTGCGATCCTGGGTCCGGAACCGTTGCGCATCGATGACCAGCACGCCTTCGCCGGTCATGCGCCGGTCGCGCCGCGCCAGCAGGCGCTCGCGCAACGGGTCGGGCAACGAGGGCGAGTTGGCCACGTCGAAACGCAGTTCCACCGCGGTGGAGACCTTGTTGACGTTCTGCCCGCCGGCGCCACTGGCGCGCACGAACCGCTCGACGATCTCGCCGTCGGGGATTTCAAGCTGCGCGCTGATGGTGACCGGTCCACTGCCCATCCGCGCATTGTAGCGGCAGGCGGGTTGCCGTGGCTGCCATCGCGCGCCGTATGCCGCCGATCAGGCACCGAACACGCCGCCTTCGCCTGTCCAGCAGGTATGCTGGCTGTCCCATGTACCGCAGGAAGCTTCGCATGACCCGCTTCATTCCCGCCCTGTCCACCGCCCTGCGCCGTACCGTGCTGCTGCTGGCGCTGGCCGCGGCGAGCGCGCCGGCCCTGGCGGCAGCGCCCACCGATGCCGACATCAACCGCCTGCTGGCCGCCTCGCGTGCGCAGAGCCTGCTCGATGGCATGCTGCCGCAGCTGGAGGCGATGCAGCGCCAGCAGTTCGAGGAGATCGCCCGGCAGCGCCAGCTCACCCCGCAGCAGACCGAGCAGCTGCAGCGCATGCAGCAGCGCACCACTGCCACCCTGACCAAGGCGCTGTCCTGGCAGCAGCTGCGGCCGATGTACGTGGATCTCTACAAGAAGAGCTTCAGCAAGGAAGACGTGCTGGCGATGGCCGAGTTCTACGAGAGCTCGGCCGGGCAGAGCCTGCTGGACAAGACCCCGCTGCTGATGCAGAACGTGATGATCGCCATCCAGGAAAAGATGAAGCCGCTGATGGCCGACCTGGAGAAGGACATGCAGGCGATCATCAACGAGCCCGAAGCGAAGTGAGGCGGTAGCGCCGGGCCATGCCCGGCGAGCGCGAAGCGCGGCCGTTTCATCGCAGAAGCCGCCGGGCACGGCCCGGCGCTACCCCTACGGTACCTGCCAGCCGAACAGGTCCAGCGCCTTCTGGAACTCGCCATCCACCGGCGCACGCACGTCCACCGTGCCGCCATCGGGGTGCGGGAAACGCAGGCGCTCGGCGTGCAGCAGCATGCGGTGCACGCCCTGCATGCGGAAATTGCGGTTGTGGCGGCCATCACCGTGGCTGGTATCGCCGATCAGGTGATGCGAAAGATGCTTGAGGTGGCGGCGGATCTGCCGGAAGCGGCCGGTCTGCGGCTGGCAGCGCAGCAGCGCATAGCGCGAACTGGCGAAGTCGCCCACCGGCACCGACAGTTCGCCGGTGGCCAGGCGCTGGAAATCGGTCACCGCCGGCTTTTTCACCGGCTTGCCCGGCCCGCCATCGAGGTCGTGGTCGACCTGCCAGGCCTCCTCGGCCGGCCAGCCGCGGCAGATGGCCAGGTAATCCTTGCTCACCTCGCCGCCCATCAGGGCCTTGCCCAGCACGCTGGCGGTCTCGCGGTCGAAGGCCAGCAGCAGGCAGCCGCTGGTGGCGCGGTCCAGGCGATGCACCAGGAAGATCGGCCGGCCCAGCTGCTCTCGCAGGCGGTCGGCGAGGAAATCGTCTTCGCCACGGGCCAGCTTGCTGTCGTGGACCATCAGCCCGGCCGGCTTGTTGACCACGGCCAGGCGCTCGTCCAGGTGCAGCAGCTGCAGGGGGGCGGTTTCAGTCTCGACCGCGGCGAGGGTGTCGGGTTCGGTGCTCACCGGTGGATTATCGGTGATGGGGGGCCATGCGTACACGGCACGCGAATCCGGTGGGTGGCGACCGTTGGTCGTCACCCAACAGAGCGGGTGGCAAGCGCGGTGCTTACCGCCACCAGGCGCGGGCCAGGGCGAAGGCCCCTACCGCGGCGGCGCCCAGGCTCAGCACCGGCAGGTCGCCCCAGTACCAGCCGGGCGGCTGCAGCACGTACATCAGCGTGGCGATGGCCAGCAGGCCGACGCCGGTGATCGCCCCCACCGCGCGCTTCTGCAGGCGCTGCAGGCTGGCATCGAGGGTGACCAGGTCGCGCGAGCGCATCGCCAGTTCGTGGCGGCCTTCCACCTGCTGGGTCAGCCAGGCGTGCACCAGGCGCGGCATGTCCGGTGCGTGGGTCATGATTTCCGGCAGGCGCTTGCCGATCTCGCGCACGACCCGGCGCGGGCTGTAGCGGTCGCGCAGGATCCTGGCCAGGACCGGCTTGGCCACCGCCCAGATGTCGATCTGCGGGTCGAGCTGGCGGCCCACGCCTTCGATGTTCAGCAGGGTCTTCTGCAGCAGGATCAGCTGCGGCTGCAGGGTGAGCTGGTAGCGCTGGGCCACCCGGAACAGCTTCAGCAGCACCTCGGCCAGCGAGATCTGCGACAGCGGGCGGGTGAAGTACGGTTCGCACACCGAACGCACCGCCGCTTCCAGATCGTCGATGCGCACGTTGTCCGGCATCCAGCGCGCCTGCACGTGCAGTTCGGCGATACGGCGGTAATCGCGGTTGAAGATGGCCATGAAATTCTCGGCCAGGTAGTACTGATCTTCCTGCGAGAGCTGGCCCATGATGCCGAAGTCCAGCGCGATGAAGCGCGGGTTGTCGCGGCGCGCCGGATCGGTGTCGACCCAGATGTTGCCGGCGTGCGCATCGGCGTGGAAGAAGTTGTCGCGGAACACCTGGGTGTAGAACACCCGCACGCCCTTGGCGGCCAGCGCCTTGCGGTCGATGCCGGCCTTGTCCAGCGCGGCGATGTCGTCGGACGGAATGCCCCACACCCGCTCCAGGGTCAGCGCGCGCTCGGCGGTGTGGCTCCAGATCACTTCCGGCACGTACAGGTCGTCGCTGTTTTCCCAGAAGCGGCGCAGCACGCTGGCATTGGCGCCTTCGCGCTGCAGGTCCAGCTCGGCGGCCAGGGTGTTCTCGACCTCGGCCACCACTTCGCGCGGGCGGATCTTGTCGGCGCGCGGATGGGTGCGCTCGACCAGCGCGGCCAGCGAATTGAGCAGGGCGATGTCAGCATCGATCTGCTTCTCGATGCCCGGGCGCAGCACCTTCACCACCACCTGGCGGCCATCGGACAAGGTCGCGGCGTGGACCTGGGCGATCGACGCCGAGGCCAGCGGTTCGGTGTCGAAGCTGGCGAACGCTTCGCTGACCGGCAGGCCCAGCGCCTCTTCAACGATGCGGCGCGCGGTGTCGCCATCGAAGGGCTTGACCCGGTCCTGCAGCAGGGTCAGTTCGTTGGCCACGTCCGGCGGCACCAGGTCGCGGCGGGTGGACAGGATCTGCCCGAACTTGACGAAGATCGGGCCCAGGTCCTGCAGCGCCAGGCGCAGGCGCGCACCGCGCGACTGCGAGGCGATGCCGGCCGAGGCGCGCGGCACGAAGGGCTTGGCCAGGCGCAGCCAGCGCTCGGCCGGCGTGCCCTGCAGCAGATCGTCGAGGCGGTAGCGCAGGATGATGCGGCCGATGCGGTTGGCCCGCAGCAGCGCCTTCATGCGGCACCCCGCAGGCGCTGCACGCGTGCACCCAGGCGCTCGACGTCGTCGCGCAGCACGTCCACGTCGTCGTGGAAGGCATCCAGTTCGGCACGTGGCACCACGTCGCGCGACTCTTCGGTGATGAATTCGGCGGCGCTGTGGGCCAGGTCGATGGCGCCCTGGCGCGCGTGCTGCAGGGCGCTGCGCAGGGTGTTGGCCACCTGCACGCCCAGCACGTCACCGAACACGCTGACGAAGGGTTGCTGCCAATCGGGGTCGAAGCCCTTGGCCAGCTGCTGCAGGCGGCGCGCGAGTTCGGCATCGCCGGCCACGCGCACGCGGCCCTTGCCGTTGTCGCTGCCGCGGCGCGCATTGGCCAGCAGCGGCAGCTGGGCAAGCACGCCGGCCAGGCTGCTGCGCACGGCCAGGTCGGCTTCCTGTGCATCCACCGGGCCGACGCGCAGCTGGTCGCCAGCCACGCTGATGCGCATCGCCAGCGATGGGGCGTCCAGGGTCAGGTCGATGTGGCGGCCGGCGAGGCTGGCCAGGGCATGCCGGGTATCCGGATCCAGCGCCAGTGCGCGGTTCAGGGCGGTCTGCAGGGCGCGGCCGGCGAGCGGCTTGAGGGACGAGAGCAGGGAGAGAGCCATGCGTGCATTCTACCTGCGTGGGTGGTGGGCTTGGGCCGGGCGGCTGCCCGGCACCCGCCGCTGCATCACCGGGCGCTCAGGGTTTCACGGCGGTGATGACGACCTCTTCCGCCCACCGCGGCGTCAGCGTGGCCAAGCCATCGCAGGCCCACCGCGCGAGATGCCTGAAGCCTGCCGAAGGCAGGGCGATGCCATGGGCCTGCGCGATTGCGGCGCTGTCGCGCCAATGGACCCTGGCATGGGTGCCGCGCCGATGCACCTTGATGTCCTTGAAGCCGGCGTCCGCGAGCAGCCGGCACATCTGCGCCTGGGTGGTCAGGCAGATGTGGTACGGCGGATGCAGAGCGCACCAGGCGCTGCCGAACACCTTGAGGCCCAGTGCCTCCGGGTTCGGGTAGGCAAGCCACAGCAGCCCATCCTTCTTCAGCGCGCCGAAGCAGCTGGACAGCAGCTCGCGCTGGTCGAAGACGTGCTCCACCACCTGGTTCATCGTGACGATGTCGTAGCGCTCGTGCTCGGCCGCCAGCAGATCGAAGCCTCCCAGACGCACATCCAGCCCCTTGCGCTGCGCAAGCGCGGCAGCCTTGGGGTCCGGATCGATGCCGCTGGCCTGGATGCCCATCCTGCCTGCGAGCGAGAGAAAGCCACCGTTTCCGCAGCCGACGTCCATCAGCCGCAAGTCGGCGCGACGCCCGCGCTTGAGGTGGACATGTCGCCCGAAGCGGTCCAGCTTCAGGCGGAACGGCTCGATCAGCGAAAACAGCAGGTGGCCGGCGCGCAGCGTCCTGCCCGGCACCTCCAGGCAGAACCGTTGCTGCAGATAGCCGCGGATGAGTGCTCCCACAATGCCGCCTGACGGGATCCCCTGATCGGCGTCGCCGTCATGGTGGGTCGGGTAGTCCTCGTAGGCGCGGTGGATCGAGGTGGCGTCGGGGCGGACCGCAAGAAAGACCGACGCACAGCTGCTGCAGCGTGGCATTTCCCACGTGTCCGGCATGCTGAGGAGATCGTCCCGCCGGGTGTAGGCAGGCATGAAGGCAGTGGCCCCACACGCAGGACAGCGGTCAACGTTCTCGGCGCCGCCTTTTGACCACTCCATCATCCGGATCCACCCGTGGAAAAGCGATGACTGTAGGCCCTACCACGCCCCGAGGGAAAGCTCCGCCCTCCGCCGATCACCCTGCTGCACGAGCGATGCGGCGCCCAACGGCGACTGAGTGGCCTGCGCCCGGCCGTACCTGATCGGCTGCGGAAGGTTCATGCTGTGTGGCCTTGTTGCACAGGACAACACCCATGGCACGGACCCGGGTCGGCATCATCTTCGGGGGCATGTCCTCCGAGCACGAAGTTTCGCTGCAGTCGGCGAAGAACATCCTCGATGCGCTCGATCGCGAGCGCTTCGAACCCGTACTGGTCGGCATCGACAAGCAGGGCCAGTGGCACCTGAGCCAACCCGATACCTTCCTGGTCCATGCCGATGACCCGGCGCGCATCGCGCTGCGCCCCTCGGGCACGGCGCTGGCGCTGCGGCCGGGGGCGGGCCACGCACAACTGCAGCCGGTGGATGCATCCACCGCGCTGGGCCAGATCGACGTGGTGCTGCCCATCGTGCACGGCCCGCTGGGCGAGGACGGCGCGCTGCAGGGGCTGCTGCGCATGGCCAACCTGCCCTTCGTCGGTTCGCCGGTACTGGGGTCGGCAGCGGCGATGGACAAGGACGTGGCCAAGCGGCTGCTGCGCGACGCGGGCCTGCCGGTGGCGCCGTGGGTGTGCATCCGCCGCCACGAGGCCGCAGGCGTGGATGTGCAGGCACTGATCGCACAGCTGGGGCTGCCGCTGTTCGTCAAGCCGGCCAACCAGGGGTCGTCGGTGGGGGTCAGCAAGGTCAAGCACGCCGGTGAGTTTGCCGACGCGCTGCAGCTGGCGCTGCGCCATGACCACAAGGTGCTGGTGGAATCGGCCGTAGTCGGCCGTGAGATCGAGTGCGCGGTGCTGGGCAACGACCAGCCGCAGGCCAGTGTCTGCGGCGAAGTGGTGGTGCACGACGAGTTCTATGCCTACGACACCAAGTACATCAACGCCGATGGCGCGGACGTGGTGGTGCCGGCGGTGATCGATGCCGATGCACAGGCGCGCATCCAGCAGATCGCGCTGCAGGCCTACCAGGTGCTGGAATGCGCGGGCATGGCGCGGGTGGATGTGTTCCTCACCGCTGAGGGGCAGATCGTCATCAACGAGATCAATACCCTGCCCGGCTTCACCCGCATCAGCATGTACCCCAAGCTGTGGGGTGCCAGCGGGTTGGGCTATACCGCGCTGATCACGCGGCTGATCGAACTGGCGCTGGAGCGGCACGCGGCCGATCGAGCGCTGGTGTAACCCGCTTCTGTAGAGTCGAGCTTGCTCGACTGCGTTTTCATCAGTCGAGCATGGCTCGACTCTACAAAGGCAGTCGAGCAACGCTCGACTCTACAGAAAGCGGTACCGCCTAGCCGCGCTTGCGGAACATCGAGATCACGGCGAGCACCAGGAACACCACGAACAGGATCCAGGCGATGTTGCTGGCGGCGCCCGCAATGCCGGAGAAACCGAGCACGGCGGCAATGATGGCGATGACGAAAAAGATGACGGCGTAATGCAGCATGGCGTTCCTCGCGGGTGGTCCGGCCGGTGTGGCGTTGGGTCCATCCTGCGCATCTGCCGGTGTGCAACCGGTGATGGCGATCTCTGCGGCTGATGAAGCCTTCAGCGCCGTGACGCTGCCGTCACGACGCGGCCTTCAGGCGGCGCAGCCCTTCTTCGATGCTCACCTGCGGCACATAGCCGAAATCGCGACGCGCCGGTTCCATGCTGTACCAGTGCGGCGTGCACAGCTGTTCGGCCAGGAAACGGGTCAGCGGCGGTTCGCCGCGCAGGCGCAGCAGCGGCCACAGCCGTTCGCTGATCGCGCCGATGCGGTAAGCGGTCTTGAAGCTGAGCGTCTTTTCCACGGCCGGTGCACCGACGGCGGCCAGCAGCTTGTTGAGCAGCTCGCGCATCGGCAGCGGCTCGCCGTTGGAAATGAAGTAGGCCTTGCCGGCGCAGGCCGCGCCCGGGGCCAGTGCATCCAGTGCGAGGAAATGCGCCAGCGCGGCGTTGTCGATGTAGGTGGTGTCGACCTTGTTGCTGCCATCACCGACCAGGCGCAGGCGGCCCTGGCGGGCACGCTGGGCCAGGCGCGGCACCAGCTGCTGGTCACCCGGGCCCCAGATCAGGCGCGGGCGCAGCGCCACGGTGGCCAGCGTGGCGTCGTTGGCGGCCAGCACGCGCTGTTCGGCAATCGCCTTGGTCGCTGCATACGGTGCCTGGAAGTTCTCGCCGTAAGGCACTTCATCGGCACCCAGTCCTTCCACCGGGTGGGTGGCACGGTGGGTCACGCTGGGCGTGGAGGTGTAGACCAGTCTGCCGATGCCGTGCGCGCGGCAGGCGGCGATGACGTTGTCGGTGCCGACCACGTTGGCCTGGTGGTAGCTGTCGTAGCTGCCCCAGGCACCGGCCTTGGCACCGTTGTGCAGCACGGCGTCGACGCCGGCCACCGCATGCAGCACGGCCTGCGCATCGGCCAGGTCGCCGCGGATCTGGCCCACGCCCATCGCCTGCAGTTCCGGGTAGTGGCTGCGGTTGAAGGCCAGCACCTGGTGGCCACGTTCAAGCAGGCCGCGGCACAGCGCCTGGCCAAGGAAACCACCGCCGCCGGTGACCAGGATCTTCATGCGCGCTTCTCCAGTTGGGCGCTGGCCCAGACGGCGAGCTTCTCGCGGCCGATCTTGGCGTTGTGACGGATATCGACGGGGAACGCTGGATGCACCAGGAAGTGCTGCAGGCCGGCGTCGGCCACGCGCGCGGCCGCATGCGCGCGCAGGGCCTCCTGCAGCGCCGGGCTGTCGCTCTGGCCGCGCTGCAGCTCCACGCACAGCACCGGCACCTGCGCGCCGGCGGCACCTACGCCGACCAGTGCGGTGCGGGCCACGCCCGGCACGGTGTTGAACACCGGCTCGACCTGTTCGGTGTACAGCGGCCCGCGCGCGGTTTCCACGCGCTGGGTCTTGCGCCCGCAGAACCAGAGGCGGCCCTGCGCGTCGAAGTAGCCGACGTCGCCCATGCGGTGCACCACGCGGGTGCTGCCGTCGGCCAGGGTTTCGCGGATCTTCGCCGCGGCCGTGGCCTGCGGGCGGTTGAAGTAGGTATCGGTGGCGGTCGGCCCGGCCACGGTGATCTCGCCCACCTCGCCGGTGGCCAGCACGCGCGCCTGCGACCAGTCGGGCAGCGCCGCGTCGTCGATGGCGATGATGCGCACCTCGTTGGGTGCGACCACGCTGCCGACGCAGGTACCGGCACCGGCCTCGGTGGCGCCGCGGGTGCGCTCCAGCTCGCGGCCTTCGACCACGGCCACGGGCAGGCACTCGGTGGCGCCATAGGGCGTCCAGAACTGCGCATCGGCGGGCAGCAGGCGGCGGATGGTGGCCACCACGTCCGGCGGCACCGGCGCACCGGCCGAGGTCACCCGGCGCACCGTCGGCAGCGGCCGGCCGTGCCTGGCCAGCACGCGCATGAGCGCCGGTGAACCAAACAGCTGGGTGACGCCGAAGCGCTGGATGGCATCGTGCAGGCGCGCCGGGTCGGCCTGCGCCGGCCGGGTCGGGTCCATGTCCGGGATGACCGAGGTCAGGCCCAGCGCCGGATCGAACAGGGCGAACGGCGGGAAGGTCGGCAGGTCCACCCCGCCCGCTTCCATGCCGAAGGCGCTGCCCAGCAGCTGGATCTGGCCGACGAAGTGGCGGTGGCGGTAGACCACGCCCTTGGGCACGCCGGTGGAGCCGCTGGTGAACAGGATCGCCGCCATGTCCTCGCCATCGGTGGCGGCCAGCATCGGGCCGCCGCTGGCACCGGCGCGCTCCAGCGCGGCCAGGGTGGTGCCGCCCCAGCCCAGGCGGCGTCCGACGGTGACCAGGCGGGTGGCCGACGGCGCCCAGCGCAGCGCCAGCCGCGCGACGTGGGCCAGCGGGATGCCGATGAAGGCCTCCGGCTGCGCTTCGTCCAGGCACTGTTTCAGCGCGCGCTTGTCGATGCCCGGGTCGACCAGCACCGGCACCGCGCCCAGCTTGAACAGGGCGAACATCAGCAGGAAGAACTCCGGCGAGGGCCGCACCATCACCACCGTGCGCACGCCGCGGCCGATGCCGTACCCGGCCAGGCCGGCGGCCATGGCGTCGCTGCGGGCGTCCAGCTGGCGGTAGTCCAGGGTGACGTCATAGGCGGCCATGCCGTTGCCGGCACCACGACGGCCGGGGCAACGGATGGCGATCTGGTCAGGGCGCTCGCGGGCCAGTTCAGGCAGCCGCGCCGCGATATTGCAGGGTCCGTTCATCCGTTCATTGTCGCCGCTTACGGAATTTCTTGCGCGGCCGCCCGCTTCGTGGAAAATCCGCAGCCTCGTTCCCGATTCCCACTGCCGCCCGAGGCGGCTTGCCCATGCAACACCCCTGCATGACCTGCGGCGCCTGCTGCACCCAATATCGCGTGGCCTTCCACTGGATGGAATCGGACGAGGTCACCCCCGGCGGCGTGCCGCACCAGCTGACCGAAACCCTGGACCCGCACCGCCTGTGCATGCGCGGAACGCACTCCAAGCCCGTGCGCTGCGTGGCGCTGGACGCGCAGATCGGCGTGTATTCGCGCTGCACCATCCACCCCAACCGGCCCAGCGTATGCCGCGAGGTGGACGCATCGTGGGAGTACGGCAAGGCCAGCCCGCAGTGCGACAAGGCCCGCATCGCCTATGGCCTGGACCCGCTGACCGCAGCGGACTGGGAAGGCGGCGATAACAACCCGATCGCGGCGTAGCCCGGCGTGCCGACCAACGGTCGGCACCCACCCATGCCATCCCCGGTGGGTGCCGACCGTTGGTCGGCACATCCTTCAGATGGGATTCGCGTCCAGGAAGGCGCGGATTTCCGGCACCAGCACTTCGTGCTTGTCTTCCAGCACGTAATGCCCGGCGTCCTCGAAGGCATGCACCTGCGCCTGCGGCAGCGCCGCCTGGAAGCCCTTCAGGAAGTGGTGGTCGAACACGAAGTCACGCAGGCCCCAGCCGATGAAGGCCGGGCGATCCGCGAAGGACGGCAGCGCCTGGCCGGCGCGCTCCAGCAGCGACCAGGCCTTGTCGGCCGGCGACAGCGGGATGTCCTGCATGAAGCGGATGGTGCTGATGCGGTTGGCGTAGCTGTTGTACGGCGACACGTAGGCGCGGCGCACGTCGGCCGGCATCTTCCGCTCCACGCCCAGCCACGAAGCCCCGGACGAGAAGGCGTTGAAGCTGCGGATGATCCACTCGCCGATCTTCCAGTGGCGGCCCAGCGCGATCTGCCACGGCATCTTCTTGGCCGCCGGCATCGGGAAGGCGGCGGTGTTGAGCACCACCAGGCGCTTGACCTGCGCATGGTGCGACAGCGCCCAGCCGAAGCCGATCATGCCGCCCCAGTCGTGCACGGCCAGGGTGACCGGGCCGGTGATGCCCAGGTGCTGCAGCAGCGCGTCCAGGTCATCCACGCGCGACTGCAGGGTGTATTCGTAGCGGCGGTCATCGGGCTTGTCCGACAGGCCCATGCCGATGTGGTCCGGCACGATGCAGCGGTATTTGTCCGACAGGCCGGCCACCAGCGTGCGCCAGTAATAGCTCCACGACGGGTTGCCGTGCACCATCACCACCACCTCGCCATCGCGCGGGCCTTCGTCGAGATAGCTCATCGACAGGCCGGGACGGACCTCGAAGCGCTGCGGGTGGGCGGGGTAACCGGGAAGCTGGGACATCGGATCGCACCTGTAGAAAGGGCCGGTAGAACCGGCCCTTGGACACTTGGAAAAATCATCGCTGCCCGTCGCGAGCGATTGGCTGGCGGGTGCGGACGGCGCGCAGGAACCGGAGTGTACGTGGGTACATGAGGATTCCGAGCACCGGCCGCGCCTGCCAGGCAATCGCGCAGCAGGTCAGCGGTGACTTTTTTACCAGACCACTTCAGCCATCGAGCAGTTCAGGCCCGAGCCGATGCCGAGCAGCGCGATGCGATCGCCCTTCTTCAGCTTGCCCAGCTGCTTGAGCTTGCTCAGCACGATCGGCACCGAGGCCGGGCCGATGTTGCCGTGCTCGCCGAAGATGGTCATGACCTTCTTCGGGTCGATGCCGAAGTTCTTGATGAACGCGGCGGTGTGCGGCTGGCTGACCTGGTGGATGACGAACTGGTCCAGTTCCTCCACGGCCCAGCCGAGGGCGATCTTGGCGGCGGCAAAGGTCTTCTGCGCCAGCTTGATGCCTTCGATCAGCAGCAGGCGGGTATCGGTGACCATGCGGTCCAGGTTGCCCAGGCACAGCTGGTTCCACTCGGTGGCCGAGCGGGTCACGCCACCCTTGTAGCGCGGGGCGTCGGGCACCAGCTCCGAGCGCGCCATGACCATGGCGGCGGCACCCGAACCGGTGGTCAGGGCGGCCAGCTCGTTGCGGAAGTCGTCGGCGGTGACGTCCGGGGCGGTCATGCGCTCCAGGGTCTTTTCGTACACCAGGTTGGCGGTCTCGCCGTCCACCACCAGCGCGTAGTCGATGTCACCGCGCTCGAGCATGCGTGCGGCGATATCCATGCCGTTGATGAAGGCCAGGCAGGCATTGGCGACGTCGAAGGTCATGCACTCGTCGCTGACGCCGAGGTTGCCGGAGACGATGGAGGCCGTGGACGGCTCCAGGTAGTCGCGGCTGACCGAGGTGTTGACCAGCAGGCCCACCTGGCCCGCGGTGATGCCGGCATCTTCCAGCGCCTTGCGGCCGGCCATGGTGGCGGCGTCGGAGGCGAGCACGCCGTTGTCCCACAGGCGGCGGGCGTGGATGCCGGCGATATCGCCGAGCACGTCGGTGCGGATGCCCAGGCGATCCAGCGTCGGCTGCAGCCGCTCGTTGATTTCCTTGGTCGTCAGCGTATGCGGCGCGTCGACGTGTGCCAGGCCGGCGATCGAGACATTCTTGAAGAGCATCGAAGTTAGCGCCAAGGCTCAGGCAAAAGGGGGCGCTATTCTATAACCCCCGGGCTTTCACCGCATCTTTACGAATTCAGCCTTGGCCGTATGGTCCCTGTTCAGCGCGGCGGGCACTGGAAGGCGGCGAAGCGCTGGCTGCCATCGGCGGGCGGCGCAGCGGCCTGGACGGCGTTGGCGCCGGCGCTGGGGGCCTCGTTGCGGGCCAGGGTTTCCAGCTCTTCCTGCACGCGCAGGGGGTTGCGGTTGTAGAAGCCGACCTTGCTCTTCACGGTGACCACGACCTCGCCCTTGGTGATGCAGCCGGCGGGCAGCGGGCCTGCCGGGAGCACGCGCACGGTCTTGCCGGCCGGTTCCATCGGCACCCAGGTGCAGGCGGTGACGGTGAGCAGCAGGGACGACAGCAGCAGAAAGCGCATGGGTAGATCCTGGAAGGGTATGGGGCGATTCTGCCTGAACCGCCTGAATCGGGGGTAGCCGGGGCCGGGGTCGGATCCCCTCGGAGCCGGGGTCAGATCCCCCGCAGGGGGCTCTGACCCCAGATGCACGACGGGGTTGCCGGCCAGCGGCCGGCACTACCGGGGAGCCGGCCCGCCAGGTGGCGGGCCGGGGTTCTGCCTTATTTCTTGACCGGGTTGCCTTCGGCATCGATCACGGTCACTTCGCCCAGCTTCAGCGCGCGCACGGCCGCTTCGGTCTGCTTGAGGTCACCCACCACCACCCAGGTCAGGCCCTGCGGCTTGATCTCGGTCGCGGCCTGCTGCACCTGCGCCGGGGTCATCGCCTCGATTTCGGCCTTGCGGCGCACCACGTAGTCATCCGGGCGCTTGAACTGCACGATGGCGCCGATGGTCGAGGCCACCGCGGCGGCGGTCTCGTAGGCGCCGGGCAGGCTCAGGGTCTGGATGTTGCGGATGCGGTTGACCTCGGCCTCGGTGGCCGGCTTGCTGCCATCGGCGAACTCGGCGATCTCCTTGCGCATTTCCGCCAGGGCCGGGCCGGTCTTGTCGATCTGCACCGGTGCCATGGCCATCCACGGGCGCTGGCCCACGGTGCTGCTGGCGCTGGTACGGGCACCGTAGGACCAGTGCTTGTCCTCGCGCAGGTTCATGTTCAGGCGCGAAGTGAAGTCGCCGCCGAGCACGCCGTTGGCGATGTCGAAGCGGGTCGAGCCGGCATCACTGGACGGCGGCACGACCTGGCCGGCGAACAGGTTGGCCTGCACCGCACCGGGCTGGTCGATCAGGAACACGCGCGCGGCCTTGGGCACGGCCACGGCGGTACTGGCCTTGATCACCGGGGCATCGCCGCTGGCCTTCCAGTCGCCCAGCTGCTTGTCCAGCAGCGGCACGATCTCGGCCAGGGTGGTGTCACCGACCACGATCAGGGTGCCGTCCTGCGGGCGCAGCCAGTCGCGGTGGAAGTCGACCAGGTCTTCGCGGCCCAGGCTGGTGATCGCCGCTTCGTCACCGCTGCCGGTGAACGGAATGGCGTACGGGTGGCCCTTGCCGTACAGCAGCGGCGGCAGCACGCGCATGGCCACGGCGTTCGGATTGACCTTCTCCTGCTTGATACCGGCGATCCACGAAGCCTTCACCCGGTCGATCTCGCCCTGCTCGAAGCGCGGTTCGCGCAGCAGGTCGCGGTACAGCGCCAGCGACGGCACCAGGTTTTCCTTCAGCGCCGACAGGTCGACAGTCACCGAGTCCAGGCCGGCGCCCGCATCCAGGCTGGCACCCAGCGCGTCGGCGGCATCGGCGAAGGCCAGCGAGCCCAGCTTGCCGGCGCCTTCGGTCATCAGGTTCATGGTGAAGTTGGCGGTGCCCGGCTTGCGGCCCTGGTCGGCGGTGAAGCCGCCCGGGAACTGGTAGCTGAACTGCACCACCGGGATCTCGTGGCGCTCGGCCAGCACCACGGTGGTGCCGTTCTTCAGGGTGGCGCGCTGCAGCGCCGGGAACTTCAGTGCCGGGAACTCGCGGGTCTGCGGCACGCCGGCCTTGCGGTCGACCTGCTCCGGCAGGGTGCTGTACTTCGTATCCACGGCCGGCACGTTGAACGGCTTCGGCGTGGCCGAGGCTTCTTCCTGCAGGGCGACACGTTCGCCGGGCTCGACCACCAGGGTGTGGCTGCCCTTGTCCAGCCACTGCGCGCCCACGCGCTTGAGGTCGGCGGCGGTAGCCTTGTCGATGTTGGCCAGCGAGGTGCGGAAGCAGCCCGGATCGCCGGTGTAGACCGCGCACTCGGCCAGCGCGTCGGCCTTGCCGCCGAAGCCACCGATGCGCTCGATGCCGCGGATGAAGCCGGCGCGGAAGCCGGTCTTGGCGCGCGACAGTTCGTCGGCGGTCGGGCCGTCCTTCAGCAGGCGCTCGATTTCCTCATCGATGATCTTCTCGACCTGGGCCGGGTCCTGGCCCTGCTTCACCGTGGCCATGACCATGAAGTTGGAGCCCAGCTGCGAGCCATAGGCACCGGCGCTGATGTTGTCCACCAGCTTGTCCTGGTGCTGCAGGCGCTGGCTCAGGCGCGAGGACTTGGCGCCGCCGAGGATCTGCCCCAGCAGCTGCAGCTGGTCGATGTCGGTGGTGCCGACCTGGGCCACGTTCCAGGCGCGGTAGATGCGCGCCTGCGGCACCTTGTCGGTCATTACTTCACGGGTGTCGGCATCGCGCTTGGCCACGTCCACCTTCGGCTGGGCCATGGTCGGGCCGGCCGGGATGCTGCCGAAGTACTTGGCGGCCTTTTCCTTGGCGGTGGCCAGGTCGATGTCGCCGGCCAGCACCAGCACCGCATTGTTGGGGCCGTACCAGGTGCGGAACCAGGTCTTGACGTCATCCAGCGAGGCGGCGTTGAGGTCGTTCATCGAGCCGATGACGCTGTGGTGGTACGGGTGGCCAACCGGGTACAGCGAGCGGTTGATCTTTTCCCACACCTGGCCATAGGGCTGGTTCTCGCCCTGGCGCTTTTCGTTCTGCACCACGCCGCGCTGTTCGTCCAGCGCCGCCTGGTCGATGGCACCGACCAGGTGGCCCATGCGGTCCGATTCCATCCACAGCGCCATGTCCAGCGCGGTGGTGGGCACGTTCTCGAAGTAGTTGGTGCGGTCGGTGTTGGTGGTGCCGTTCTGGCCGGTGGCGCCGACCTGCTTGAAGGGCTCGAAGTACTCGCCGTCGTGGTTTTCGCTGCTCTGGAACATCAGGTGTTCGAACAGGTGGGCGAAACCGGTGCGGCCGGCCGGCTCGTCCTTGCTGCCCACGTGGTACCAGATGTTGACCGCGACGATCGGCGCCTTGCGGTCGGTATGCACGATCACGCGCAGGCCGTTGGGCAGGGTGAACTGCTCGAACGGGATATCGACCTTGGTGGCGGCGGCCGGCTTGGCCGCCAGTGCCGCGGTCGGCGCAAGCGTGCCGAGGGCGGTACTGAGGGCGACGGCCAGCAGCGCGGTGCGCGGGCGCAGGGCGAGAGACATTTCCGGGTCCTTGGTCACGTTGGTGAATCGCGATCCTAGCGCGCGGGCGCGGGGCCGGGTATCGGCCACCAGTCACTGGGGGTATCCGCCGCCCAGCACCGTCAGGCCTGCCTTCCACACGGTCACGTGCGGCCAGATTCATCGTCCGGACAGTGTCCACGGAAGTTCGAACGGACAGGTGTCCGCCCCGCGGACACTCCAGGCCGCCTACAAAACCCTTTTAAATCAATGATGTGAAGTTGGCACGGGGATTGCTCTGTTGTTCCTGCGCCAGGAAGGGCTTCAGATCCAAAATGACTGGATGCTGAACAAAAGAAGGAAATTGAAAATTTTCCTTGCAAGCCCCTAATTGGTGTTCTACCTTACTACCACACCACCGCTCACCAACACTAAACAGGCCCCGTCATGAACGCCAAGACCATTGCCATCGCCATCGCCCTGATTGCCGGCACCGCGGTTGTTTCGTCGGTGCAGGCCTCCGAATCCATCAAGACCCTGTCCACCGTGCAGGTCCGCCCGGCCGCCGACCAGCTGGCCCAGCAGGCCTGGGAACAGGCCAGCGGCATCGTCACCCTCGCCACCGTGGAAGTGCGCCCCAGCGCCGACCAGCTGGCCGAGCGCGGCGGCTTCATCGCCGCCCCGGTCGCCGCCGCCCTGCCGATCACCACCCTGGCGGCCGTCGAAGTGCGCCCGAGCCTGGAACAGCGCGTGGCCCTGGCCGCCGAGCTGGAAGCCGAGCGCTACGCCGCCACCCTGGCCGCCGCCGCCACCAGCGTCGCCAACCAGGTCATCACCAACCTGCCGGCCCTGCAGGTGCGCCCGAGTGCTGCCGACCTGCAGGCCCTGGCCACCGAAACCGCCCAGGTCCTGCTGCGCCCGTAAGCGGCGTCCGCCCTGCCCCGTGCAGGGCGTGCGCCGTAAAGGCGGCATCGGTCGCAGGTACACTGCAGCGATGAATGCCGCGCCCCTGTTCCACGTGATCCTGTTCCAACCGGAAATCCCGCCCAACACGGGCAATGTGATCCGGCTCTGCGCCAACACCGGCGCGCAGCTGCACCTGGTCGAACCGCTCGGGTTCGCACTGGAAGACAAGCAGCTCAAGCGCGCCGGGCTGGACTACCACGAGTATTCGCGCCTGCAGGTGCATCCCGACCTGGACACCGCGCTGGCGCGCATCGCGCCCAAGCGGCTGTTCGCCCTGAGTACCCGGGCCAGCGTGCGCTATGACAGCGTGGCGTTCGAAGAAGGCGATGCCTTCCTGTTCGGGCCGGAAAGCCGCGGCCTGCCGCAGGACCTGCTCGATGCCCTGCCCGAAGGCCGGCGCCTGCGCCTGCCGATGCGCCCGGACAACCGCAGCCTCAATCTGTCCAACACCGTGGCCGTGGTGATGTACGAGGCCTGGCGCCAGCACGGGTTTGCCGGCGGCGCGTAAGGCGCGCTCAACCGCGGTGCCCACGGCATGCCAACCAAGGTTGGCATCTACCCGTAGGTCCACGCCATGCGTGCGTCACACTAGATCCACGCCATGCGTGGATGGCGGTCAGAACGCGCTGATCCCGGTCAGCTCGCGGCCGATCACCAGCTGGTGCACGGTCTCGGTGCCTTCATAGGTGATCACCGATTCCAGGTTCAGCGCATGCCGTATCGCCACGTGTTCGGTGGTGATGCCGGCGCCACCCAGCAGGTCACGGCATTCGCGGGCGATATCAATGGCCATGCGGCAGTTGTTCCACTTGGCCAGGCTGACCTGCTGCGGCTGCAGCTGCCCCGCTTCCTTCAGCCGGCCCAGCTGCAGCGCCAGCAGCTGCGCGGTGGTGATCCGGCGGGCCATTTCAGCCAGCTTGATCTGCGCACTCTGGGTGGCGGCCAGCGGGCGGCCGAACAGCACGCGCTCCTTGGCATAGCCCAGTGCTTCGTCCAGGCAGGCGATGGCCGAACCGATCGGGCCCCAGCTGATGCCGAAGCGGGCCTGGGTCAGGCAGCCCAGCGGCCCCTTCAACCCCTTCACGTTCGGCAGGCGGTGGCTGTCGGGCACGCGCACGTCGTCGAAGTACAGAGCGCCGGTGAGCGAGGCGCGCAGGCTCATCTTGTGCTTGATTTCCTGGGTGGTGAAGCCGGCCATGCCCTTTTCCAGCACGAAGCCCTGGATGCCGTCCTCGGTCTGCGCCCAGACGATGGCCAGGTCGGCCACCGGGCCGCTGGTGATCCACATCTTGCTGCCGCTGATGCGCCAGTCACTGCCATCGCGCACCGCACGGGTCTTCATGCTGGCCGGGTCGGAGCCACCGTGGGCCTCGGTCAGGCCGAAGCAGCCGATCAGTTCGCCGCGGGCCATCGCCGGCAGCCACTGGCGGCGCTGTTCCTCGCTGCCGTAGGCGTAGATGGGGTACATGCACAGCGAGCTCTGCACCGACACGAAGCTGCGCAGGCCGGAATCGCCGCGCTCAAGCTCCTGGCAGATCAGGCCATAGCTGACCGCGCCGAGGTCGCCGCCGCCGTACTCGGCCGGCAGCGTCGCGCCGAGCAGGCCCAGCGCCGCCACTTCCGGCACCAGCTCCTCGGGGAAGCGGGCCTGGTCGAAGGCATCGCCGATGATGGGCAACACGCGCTCGTTGGTGAAGCGGGCCACGCTGTCCTGCACCGCGCGCTCTTCCTCGCTGAGCAGGGAACGGACATCGAACAGATCGTACGGATGCAAAGCCATGGCACTCACGCGCAGTCAGGACCCGGCCATTGTCGGTCATTCGGGGCCGGGACATTACGCTGCGCTGCAGCAATCGTGCGGTGAACGGCGTCTATCTAGCTCGATCACGCGCGGCCCGGTACCCTGACACATTCAAACAACCGTTTCGCTCGTGGCCGCACGCGCGATTCCCAGGCACCGCCGGTGGCCCCGATGCCGGCCCTACCCACGAGTCATGCAATCGATGAGCGCTGAAGCCAACGCCCTGCCCCCGCGTGAAGTAATGGAATTCGACGTGGTGATCGTCGGTGCCGGCCCGGCCGGCCTGGCCACCGCGATCCGCCTGCGCCAGCGCGCGGTGGAAGCCGGCCGCGAGCTGTCGGTGTGCGTGCTGGAGAAGGGCTCCGAGCCGGGCGCGCACGTGCTGTCCGGTGCGGTGATGGACCCGCGCGCGCTGACCGAGCTGTTCCCCGACTGGGCCGAGCGCGGTGCGCCGCTGAAGCAGAAGGTCACCCGCGACGAATTCCTGTTCCTCAGCGAGACCGGCGCGCGCAGCACGCCGCATGCACTGCTGCCGGAGTGCTTCCACAACGACGGCAACTACATCATCAGCCTGGGCGAAGTGACCCGCTGGCTGGCGCAGCAGGCCGAAGCGCTGGAAGTGGCGATCTTCCCCGGCTTCGCCGCCGCCGAAGTGCTGTATGGCGACAACGGCGAAGTGATCGGCGTGGCCACCGGCGACATGGGCATCGAGAAGGACGGCACCATCGGTCCGGCCTTTGAACGCGGCATGGCCCTGCATGCGAAGTACACGATCTTCGGCGAAGGCGCGCGCGGCCACCTCGGCCGCCAGCTGATCGCCCGCTTCAAGCTCGATGAAGGCAAGGACCCGCAGGCCTACGGCATCGGCATCAAGGAGCTGTGGCAGATCGACCCGGCCAAGCATGAGCCGGGCCTGGTGGTGCATGCCGCCGGCTGGCCGCTGGACAACGACACCTATGGCGGCGCGTTCCTGTACCACGCCGACGGCGGCAAGGTCGCCATCGGCTACGTGGTCGGCCTGGACTACAAGAACCCGTGGCTGAGCCCGTTCGAGGAATTCCAGCGCTTCAAGACCCACCCGTCCATCCGCAAGCACCTGGAAGGCGGCACCCGCATCGGCTACGGCGCCCGCGCCATCACCGCCGGTGGCCTGATGTCGCTGCCGAAGACGGTGTTCCCCGGTGGCGCGCTGGTCGGCTGCGAGGCCGGCTACCTCAACGTCAGCCGCATCAAGGGCAGCCATGCCGCGATCAAGACCGGCATGCTGTGCGCCGATGCGGCCTTCGATGCCCTGGCCGCCGACCGCCAGCACGATGAACTGGATGCCTACCCGAAGGCCTTCGAAGCCAGCTGGCTGCACGCCGAGCTGCAGCAGGCCAAGAACTTCAAGCAGTGGTTCAAGAAGGGCCAGACCGTGGCCACGCTGATGACCGGCATCGAGCAGTGGCTGCTGCCCAAGCTGGGTGTGCGCAACCCGCCGTGGACCCTGCGCCACAGCACCCCGGACCACGCCTGCCTGGAACCGGCGGCCAGGCACGCGCGCATCGCCTACCCCAAGCCCGATGGCGTGCTGACCTTCGATCGCCTCAGCTCGGTGTTCCTGAGCAGCACCAACCACGACGAGAACCAGCCCAGCCACCTGACGCTGAAGGACGCCAGCATCCCGGTGAAGGTGAACCTGGCCGAGTACGCCGGCCCGGAAGCGCGCTACTGCCCGGCCGGTGTCTACGAGTTCGTCGGCGAAGGCGATGGCGCGCGGCTGCAGATCAACGCGCAGAACTGCGTGCACTGCAAGACCTGCGACATCAAGGACCCCACCCAGAACATCGTCTGGGTGACCCCGCAGGGCGGCGGCGGCCCGAACTACTCGGGCATGTGAGGCTGCCGGGCTGCGACCGCATGTCGCAGCCCGCTGCCGCGGGCACACCGTTATCCTGCCCGCCCATGCGCGCCTGCCTGCCCCTGCTGCTGACCCTCGCCCTGGCCACCACGGCCTGCCAGCGCACGCCGTCGGCACCGCTGACGCCCGAACAGCTACGCCTGCAGGCCCAGCAGCAGGCCTTCGAGATCTGTGCGGGCTGCCACACGGTCAACGCCGGCGGCATCCACCGCTTCGGCCCCAACCTGCACGGGGTCATCGGCCGCCGCGCCGGCAGCCTGCCCGATTACGCCTATTCCGATGGCATGCGCCGCGCCGGTTTCGTGTGGAGCGCGCAGACGCTGGATACCTTCCTGCAGTCGCCCACCCACGTGGTGCCGGGCACGCGCATGTACAACGCCTTCCCCAGCCCCGAACGCCGCGCGTTGGTGATTGCCTTCCTGCAGGAGCAGGCCGCGCAGCCACCGGCCCCGCGGTAACTGGCGGCTCAGGGTGCCAGGCGCTGCAGCTGCTGCTGCAGGTGCTGCACGAACGCGCCCACCTGCTGCAGCGCCGGTGCCGCGTCGGCATCGCTGGCCTGCTGCAGCTGCTGTTCCAGCGCCGCCGCGCGCTCGGCCAGGCCACGTGCGCCCACCGCACCCAGCGCGCCGGCCATGCGGTGCAGCTGCTGAATCGCACCGGCGCGGTCCGCTTCGCCCAGCGCGCGCTGCAGCTGCGCGATGTCGGCCGTACTGGCCTGCAGCAGGCTGTCGCGCAGCTGGGTGGCCACCTGCAGTGAGCCGAAGCGCTGCTGCAGGGCGGCCAGGTCAGGCAGTTCCGCTGTCTCCGGCACCTCTGCAGCGGGCGCCGGCGCCGGCGCGGGCTCCGCCACCTCCACCTGCAGTGCCGCCGCCTGTGGCAGCCAGCGCAGCAGCGCCTGCCGCAGCGTGGCCAGCGACAGCGGCTTGGCCAGCACGTCGTCCATGCCGGACTCACGGCAGCGCCGTGCATCATCGCTGACCACGCTGGCGGTCAATGCCAGGATCGGCAGGCGCGGCTGGCCGTTGCGGCTTTCGCGCTCGCGCAGCAGGCGGGCGAAGGCAAAGCCATCCAGCACCGGCATGCGGCAATCGGTGATGACCAGGTCGAAGGGCTCGGCCGACAGGCGGTCCAGCGCCTGCTGGCCGTCGTCCACCAGCGCATGCGGTACGCCCAGCTGCTGCAGGCGCCAGGCCATCATCGCCTGGTTGGTGGGGTGGTCCTCCACCACCAGCACGCGCGCCTCGCGCAGCGCCTGTGGCAGCAGCGCGGTCTGTTCCTGTTCGGACAGCAGCGCCTGCACGTCATCGGCACGCGCCTCCACCAGCGACAGCAGCACGTCCACCCGCGTGCCCTGGCCCAGCACGCTCTGCAGGGAAATGTCGCCGCCCATCTTCTGCACCAGCCGGTGGCAGATGCTCAGGCCAAGGCCGGTACCGCCGTGTTCGCGCTGGATGTGCGCGCCGGCCTGGGCAAACGGCGCGAACAGATGCGGGATCTGCTCCTCGGCGATGCCGATGCCGGTGTCCGACACGCTCAGCCGCAGCGGCTGGCCGCCCTCTGCGGTGGTGGCCCCGAGGACATCCACCTGCAGGCGCACGCTGCCCTGCGCGGTGAACTTGATGGCGTTGCTGAGCAGGTTGAAGATGATCTGGCGCAGGCGCACGCCATCGACCTCGTGCGCCTGTGCCAGCCGCGGATCGATCTCCACCTGCAGGTCCAGGCCGCGCGCGGTGGCCTGCGCCGACAGCAGGCTGCACACGCTTTCCAGCAGCGGCCGCAGCGGCGTCGGTACCGGCGCCAGCGGCAGCGCATCGGCCTCCATGCGCGAGTAGTCGAGGATGTCATCGAGGATCTGCCGCAGCATCTGCGCCGAATCCTCGATCACCCCGATGATGCGCTTCTGTTCCTGGTCCAGCGGCGAATGCGAGAGCACTTCCAGCATGCCCAGCACGCCGCTCATCGGTGTGCGGATCTCGTGGCTCATGGTGGCCAGGAAGCGCGACTTGGCTTCCACCGCCTGTTCCGCCTCGCGGGTGGCCGCGGCCAGCGCATCGGCCTGCGCGCGTGCCTCGCTCACATCCACCCAGTAGCCGCTCCAGGTCACCGCGCCGGCCTCGGCCGAATAGGGGTGGGCTTCGGTGCGCACCCAGCAGGGTGGCAGGCCAACGGGCTGCACGCGGAATTCCAGCGCGAGCGGGGCGAAGTTGCGCTTGGCGACCTCGATCGTGCGCATCAGGTGCTCGCGGTCCGCTTCATCGATGCAGGCCAGCAACGCGCCGGCATCGGCCATCGCCATGTCGCCGGTGATGCCGAACAGGGGCTGCATGTCGCCCGCGATGAACGGAAAACTGAGCCGGCCCTGGGCGTCATGGCGGGCCTGGTAGACCACCGCCGGCAGGTTGTCACTCACCTCCGCCAGGCGCTGCTCGACGTCACGGCGGACGGCCACTTCACGGCGCAGGCGCACGTAGCCGATCGCATGCACCAGTGCACCGGTCAGCAGCACCAGCAGGATGGGCAGGCTCCAGCCCATGCCACCATGCAGTGCGAAGCCGTGCCGGGCATCGGTGGCAAGCAGCTGATCGCGCAGCGCCTGCTTCTCGCCCTCCTCCATCTGCAACAGCAGGCGGTCGAAGACCGTGGCCAGGGCGGCATGGTCGCGATCCACCGCCAGCGCCATCTGGTCGTTGAAGCCGGCCGGCGCCGCAATCTGCAGGTGCCCGCTGAAGCGGCTGCGCAGCAGGTGATCGACCAGCGAAAGATTGCCGACATAGACGTCAGCATCGCCGGCCTCCAGGCGCTGCAGGGCCTGTTCGGTGCTGCGCGCAGCGATGATCCTGGCATCGGGGGCTTCCTGCAGCACCCGCGCCCGCAGCCTGTCCGGGTCGGACAACAGCACGCGCTTGCCGCGCAGATCCCCCAGGCCCAGCACCGGCGGCCCGTTGATGGCTGACACGATCACATTGGGAACCGTGAGATAGGGCTGGCTGAAGATCCAGTCCGGCCCCAGGTAATGCGAGTCGTTGGGAATGCCCATCACCGCATTGAGCTCGCCGCGACGGGCCTTCTCGCGGGCGTCGTACCAATCGTGGCTGTCCTCGATGTCCAGCGTGGCACCCGCCGCCTCAAGGCGCTGCAGGAACTGGCCTGCCAGCCCGCCCGGCTTCCGGTACCGGTCGGCGAACGACAGCGGCGGCGCATTGGGCGGGTAGGCGATCTTCACCCGCTGCTGGAGGACCAGCTTCTCGGCCTGGCTAAGGGCCAGCTGCGCCGACGCGGACCATTGCGGCGTGGGCAGCCAGTGCCGTGCAAAGGCATCGCGCTGCGCCTGGCTGGTACCGGCCAGGGCCACATCCAGTGCGTCGGCCAAGGGCTGCTTCACCGCGGGGACGGCGAAGTGCAGCCGCTCCGGCGGCAGATCGCTGGGGCGCAGCAGCACCACGCCCTGCAGCGACGAGCGCGCAATCAACGCCGTCGCGACGTAGGCATTGCCGATGAAGACATCGGCCTTGTCGTCTTTGACCATCTGGAGGGCCGCAGATGTATCGTCCGCGACGATCTGCCGCGCCCGCGGGTACCGGGCGCGGATCTGCGGCCCGGTGAGGAAATCGCGCTCGATCACCACGCGCAGATCGTCCAGGTCGGGGTTGCTCGACGAACGCAGATCCCCCGCGCGGCCTACCAGCGCCAAGGGTGCTTCGGCATAGGCGGCGGTCGAGACCAGGCAGTTCGCGCGGTCGGCGTTGAGGGCGACGTTCATCACCACGTCGATTTCGCCGCGACAGGCCGCGTCCAGCACGGCACTCCAGTCCGGGTACTGGCGCGCTTCAACCTTCACGCCTAGTTGACGTGCGAAAAGCGACAGATAATCTGGGCCCAGTCCTACCTGTTGACCGTCCTTGAGTGATTCGAACGGGGGCCAGCCACTGTCATACTGGCCGACGACGATGACCGGATGTGCGGCAAGGTAGGCGCGATCCTGCGGACTGAGCAGCAATGCCCCGGGTGCCGCCTGCGCCAGCGCGCACAGGCCCAGCAGCCCCAGCAGGAAGGCCCATCCACGTACTGCCCGGTTCCGCATCTGTGATGTTCTCCCCTTGCGCATCATCATCGCAGACGACCACCCGGTAGTACGCATCGGCACCCGTGCCGTGATCGAATCCAGCGGCGTGGGCCGGGTCGTCGGCGAAGCGGAAAGCGTGCAGGCCCTGATGGCCGTGCTGGCCAGCCAGCCCTGCGACATGCTGGTGACCGACTACTCGATGCCCGGCAGCGCGCAGGCCGATGGCTTCGCGATGATCGGCATGATCCGCCGGCGCTACCCCGACCTGCCGGTGCTGATGCTGAGCGTGTCCAACAACCTGGCCATCCTGCGCATGGTGCTGGACAGCGGCGTGCTCGGCCTGGTCGACAAGGGCTCGTCGATGGACGAACTGCCGCAGGCCATCCAGACGGTGTATCGCGGCCAGCCCTACATCAGCCGCAGCCTGCGCGAGCGGGTGGAGGAAGCGGGCAGCTGGCGCATGCGCGAGGGCGATGGCAAGCCGCTGTCGCCACGTGAAGTGGAAGTGCTGCGCCTGCTGGGCACCGGGATGACGGTGAAGGAAATTTCCGTGCAGCTGCACAAGAGCGTCAGCACCATCAGCCGGCAGAAGGGCGATGCGATGCTCAAGCTGGGGCTGAAGGGCGACGCCGAGCTGTTCGACTACCTGCGTGACGGCAAAATCTGAATCCTTCCCCTCTGGCGATTGAACTTTCAGGCAGGCTTCATGCCGTTTGACGCTAGATGAATGCGCACGCCGCACGGTGTCCACGCGCAATGTTCCGACAATGTTGGAAGCCCAGCGTGGACATCACGGCAGCCGGGGCGCCCCCGCCCTCCCTGCCCACCGTGGCATGCCCAGACAGGAGAACCGAACATGATCAGTACGTCCGCAATCAGCTTCCGTGGCCTGGCGATGGCGCTTGCCCTGCTGGCCGGCGTGGCCGTGGTCAGCGATGCCAGCGCGATGTCGAGGAAGGACAAGCGCACCGTGGTCGGTGCGGTGGTGGGCGGCGTGGCCGGCCATCTGATCTCCAACGGCGACCCGACCGCGACCGTCGGCGGCGCCGTGGCCGGTGGTGCGATCGGTAACCTGACCACCAAGGACCACCACGACCGCCGCTACGACCGTCGCTATGACAACCGTCGTTACGACCGCGGCTACAACCGTGGTTACAGCCGCGGCTACCACGACCGTGGCCATGACCGCCGCCATTACCACGACCGTGGCCGTCATCGCGGCTGGTAAGCGCAGCATTCCCTGGTGATCCAGGCAACGGGCAGGTCGCTGACCTGCCCGTTTTCGTTCCCGCCCGCCGGTTGCGTCCGCCGCGCCCATGGCGTTGAATGCGCAGCCTTGGTGATTCCTTTCCGGGCAGCGGCTGCGGCATGACTTCTTCCCCCCATCGCGTGCAGGGCCTCAACAACGACGAGGTCGCTGCCGACTGGCCGGCGATCAGCGCCGACGAAGTCGCGTGGCTGCGCACGCGGTACCCGGCGCTGGCAGCGGACAGCACGCTGCACTGGCACAGCCCGCGCCCGCTGTCGGCAGCGGCGATCATCGAAGGCGCAATGGGCCGGGTATTCATCAAGCGCCACCACCACAGCGTGCGCAGCGCCGCCTGCCTGCAGGAAGAACACCATTTCATCGCCCACCTGGCCGCACACGGCGTGCCGGTGGTGCAGGTCCTGGCCGCCGCCGACGGTGCCACGGCGGTCGAACACGGGTCGTGGACCTATGAACTGCATGCGGCCGGTGCCGGCGCGGACCTGTACCGCGACGCGGTGTCGTGGTCGCTGCTGACCGACAGCGCGCAGGCGCGGCAGGCCGGGCGCATGCTGGCACGCCTGCACCAGGCGTCGGCCAGCTACGCGGCGCCGCAGCGCAGCACCCACATCCTGGTGGCGCGCGATGACCTGATCCGCGCCGATGACCCCATTGCCGCGCTGCAGGCCGACCTGCCAAACCGGCCTGGGCTGGCCCGCTACCTGGCGTGCATTCCCTGGCAGGCGCAGCTGCGCGCCGACGTGCTGCCCTGGCATGCGGGCCTGGCGGCGCGCCTGCGTGATGAGCCACGGCTGTGGGCCCACAACGACTGGCACGTCTCCAACCTGCTGTGGGATGCCGACGGCGCGGTGGCCACCGTGCTGGATTTCGGCCTGGCCTCGCCCACCAGCGCGCTGTTCGACCTGGCTACGGCCATCGAGCGCAATGCGGTGGCCTGGCTGGAACTGGAGCGTGGTGCCGACGCCGTGCGCATCGACATCGCCCTGGCCCTGCTGCAGGGCTACCGCGAGGTGCTGCCGCTGTCGGCCGCGCGCGTGCAGCTGCTGGCCGACCTGCTGCCGATGGTCCATTTCGACTTCGCACTGTCCGAAGTGGAGTATTTCGAAGGCATCACCGGCTCCACCGCCAATGCCGACGTGGCGTGGCAGCCGTTCATGCTGGGGCATCCGGCATGGTTCCATAGCGAGGCAGGGCAAGGGCTGCTGCAGGCACTGCGCGCGGCGGCGTGAGGGCATCGGGGGCCCCTGGCTCGCAAATCGCCGGCATTTGTAGTGAAATGGTCACCTGAAGCGGGGGTGCCTGGATTGCCAGGCTGAGAGAGTCCCTTGGAACCTGATCCGGTTTGCACCGGCGTAGGGAGCTTTGAGCAGCAGTCGCACCCCCGGTCCGGGCAGGTGCGTCCGTGCGCCGTCGCTTCGTCTCCCTTGCTGTCAGAAGACGAACCGAATGAACCGCTGCCTGCGCCCCACCCTGCTCGCCCTTGCCCTCTGCGCCGCCCTGCCGCTGCACGCCAGCGCAGCCGAGGCGTCGCCCGACGTGGCCGCCCCCGGCGCCGAACGCACGCCGACCGAACTGGCCGCCGTGCGCGTGCAGGCCGGCAAACCCGCCGGCGATACCTCGCGCGCCAATGCCTTCGGTGGCGGCAGCTGGCAGGACACGCCGGCCTCGGTGAACGTGCTGGACCGCGACTATCTCGACCGCCGCCAGGTGCGCTCGCTGTCCGAGCTGGCCAGCAACGATGCGTCGCTGGGCGATGCCTACGCGCCGGTCGGCTACTACCAGAACATCGCCATCCGCGGCTTCGCCCTGGATGCCGCCACCGGCTACCGCTTCAACGGCCTGGCCATCGCCGGCGAACAGCGCCTGGCGCTGGAGAACGTGCAGGAAGTGCAGATCCTCAAGGGTGAAGCGGGCCTCGCCGCCGGCGTGATGGCTCCGGGCGGCATCATCAACTACGTGGGCAAGCGCCCGGCCGAAGTGCGCACCGTCACGCTGGGCACCGATTCGGAAGGCTCGCGCTATGTCGCCGCCGATATCGGCCATTGGATCACGCCGCGTTTTGGCGTGCGCCTCAATGCCGCCTGGGATGCCAGCAATTCCTACGTCGAGCACGCCGATGGCAACCGCAATTTCTACTCGCTGGCGGCGGACTGGCTGATCGGCGAACGCGGCAAGCTGGAAGTGGATGCCAACTACCAGACCAGCACGCAGCGCTCGGTGTCCGGCTACCAGCTGCTGGGCGCCAGCGAACTGCCGCGCGGCGTCGACCGCAAGCACCTGCTGGGCTACCAGCCGTGGCAGCGGCCGGTGGATATCGCCAGCACCAACATCACCGCGCTGCACACCTACGATTTCAACGAGCGCTGGCAGTCGCGCGTGTCGGTGGGCTACAGCCGCTCGGTCATCGATGACAACGTGGCCTTCGCTTATGGCTGCTACTACACCGCGCAGTGCGCCGATGGCAGCACGCCGGGCAATTACTTCGCGCCCAATGGCGACTACGACATCTACGACTACCGCAGCCCGGACGACACCCGCCGCAACCAGCAGGCGCGCGCCGAACTGCGCGGCCGCTTCGATACCGACAGCATCAGCAACGAACTGACCATCGGCGCCGACCATTTCCGCCGCACCGTCGACCGCCGCCCCAGCGTCAACGAGTACGTGGGCAGCGCCAACATCCACGATGCACAGGTGCCGGTCTACGCGCCCTCGCCGCTGCAGCCCGGCCCGTCCGCGCGCCGCCTCGACAGCCGCCAGACGTCCGTGTTCGCGCTGGACCGCATCAGCCTCGGCGATGACTGGCAGTGGCTGGCCGGTGGTCGCTTCGTGCGCCTGGACGAGCGTGCCTATGACAAGCGCGGCACCCCGCAGCGGCAGAGCCGCCTGTCGCGCTTCCTGCCGCAGACCGCGCTGGTGTGGAAGGCCAACGACCAGCTCAACGTCTACGGCAGCTATGTGCGCGGCATCTCGCTGGGCCAGGAGGCCCCGTTCTGGACCTCCAATGCCGATGAATTCCTGCCGTCGGTGCAGTCGCGGCAGCTGGAAGTGGGCGTGAAGTACGTGCCGGCCGACACACTGACCGTGGGCGCGGCACTGTTCCGCATCTCCCAGCCGTACCAGTTCGCCCAGCCGGACGACAGCGAGGCCGGTTACACCTTCGTGCAGCAGGGCACGCAGACCCACACCGGCCTGGAGCTGACCGCCAACGGCCAGCTGACCGATGCCCTGCAGATCGTGGCCAGTGCCAGCGTGCTGCAGGCGCGTGCGCGCGATACCGGCACGCCGGCCTATGAAGGCCACCAGCTGGTGAACGTGCCCAAGGTGCGCGCCAGCGTGCACCTGGCCTATGCGCTGCCCTTCGTGCAGGGCCTGGACGTGACCGGCGGCTGGCGCTATGCCTCCTCCAACGTCGCCCGCGCCGATGGTGGCGTGCGCGCGCCGGACTACTCGGTGTTCGACGCCGGCCTGCGCTTCCAGCACCGCCTGCACGAACGTGCGGTGACCTGGAACCTGTCGGTGGACAACGTCTTCAACCGCTTCTACTGGCGCGATACCGGCAGCAGCGGTGGTGATTACTACCTGTTCCCCGGCGCACCGCGGCAGGCCCGCCTGTCGGTGACGTTCGCACTGTGAGCGGCGTCCTGCTCGAGTGGACCGCAGCGCTGTGCAGCGTGCTCGGCGTCTGGCTGATGGCCCGGCGCCGGCTGGTGGCGTGGCCGGTGGGCCTGCTGTCGGTGGCGCTGTATGGCCTGGTGTTCGCCGAGGCCAAGCTGTACTCGGACACGCTGCTGCAGGTCGCCTTCGGTGGCTTCCTGGTCTATGGCTGGATCAACTGGCGCCAGCATGCCGCCGACGAGGGCAGCATCCGCATCGTGCCGCTGGCGCGCGGCAAGGCGCTGCGCGACCTGGCCCTCGGCCTGTGCGGTGGCATCGCCCTGGGCACCGCCATGCACACCTTCACCGATGCGGCGCTGCCGTGGCTGGATGCGATGCTGACCGCGCTCAGCCTGGTCGGCCAGTGGTGGCAGGCGCGCCGCCATGTGGCGTGCTGGTGGGTGTGGATCGCGGTGGACGTGGTCTATGTGGGCGCGTACCTGTTCAAGTCGTTGCACGTGACCGCGGCGCTGTACGTGTTCTTCCTGGGCCTGGCCGCGTTCGGCCTGCGCGCGTGGAGCGCTGCGGCGCGCGAGCAGGAGCTTCGGTAGCCGCCAACCTGGGTTGGCGTGCTTCTGCCAACCAAGGTTGGCATCTACCGGGCGGCCATCCACGCATGGCGTGGCTCTACTGGACATGGCCTTCACGCGTGGCGTGAGGGTCAGTCGCCCAGGTCGGCCAGCACCTTGCGCGAGGGTGCGAAGAAGGTGACACCGGTGGTGGCGGTGGAGAAATCGAGGATGCGGTCGTGCAGCGGCGCGGGGTTGCCGATGAACATGCGCTCGAGCATCTGCTCGATCACCCACAGGCGGCGCGTGTAACCGATGAAGTAGGTGCCGTACTCGCCGCGGCCCGGGTTGGCGAAGGGCATGTTGTCGCGCAGGATCTCGTGTTCGCCGTCGGCATCCTCGATGGTGCAGAGCGTCTTGTGCGATTTCTGCGCGTCGGCCGGGGCATCGTCCAGTTCGATGTTGTCGTGCTTGGTGCGGCCGATGATGGCCTCCTGCGCCTCGGTCTTCTGGGCGCGCCAGGCATCGAGGTTGTGCAGGTACTTCTGCACCACCACGTAACTGCCGCCGGCGTGCTCGGGATCTTCGTCGCCGACGATCGTGGCTTCGGGCAGCGACAGCCCTTCCGGGTTGGCCGTGCCATCGACGAAGTCCAGCAGGTCACGGCCATCGAAGTAGCGGAAGCCGGCCACGTCATCGACCGTTTCCACGGCATCACCGAACGCCATCAGCAGGTTGCGCTCGAAGGCCACGATCAGGTCCATCGTGCGCGCACGCACGTGGTACAGCAGGTCACCCGGGGTGGACACGGCGGTATGCGTGGCGCCCTTGATCTCGCGGAACGGCTTCAGCTCGCGCGGCGGCGCGGTGCCCACCAACGGCTCCCACACGCGGTGGCCGATGGCCACGTTGCAGGTGAAGGTGCGCTCGATATCGCGGATGGCGGTGTTCTTGATCAGGTCATCGCTGCTGCCCAGCACCTCGCGCACCCTGGCGATGGAACCGGCATCGTCCTTCACCTTCAGCACCAGGAACGCGGCCGAGTGGGTCAACGGCGCGGTGATCTGCTGCGGCTCGTTGTCGAGGGTGTGGTTGAGGGCGGTGATCGGTGCGGGCTGGGAATTCACGGTACATCCTGCTGGCGTGGGGCGGGCGCATCGCGCGCGGCGAAGTGCGGGCGATTCTAGCGGAACACCCCTGCCAGCGACGGAGCGGTTCTCAGTTCGCCACTGCATGGATGCGGCCTCGCGCGCGCAGGTGCCGCGCGACTATCCGCGGGTGATCTCGAACCGGTCCGGCCCCTGCCACGCGATACGCAGGAAAGCGCCTGCCAACAAGCCGCGCTCGCGCAGCCAGGCAAAGACTTCGGCCGGGCACCATTCGCGGCCGTCCGAAAAGGCGATGCCGCAGTCACGCAGTGCGATGAACAGCCGTGCCTTCTCGTCATCGTCGCCAACCCCGCGCTGCAGCGTCCCGCCCTGCCCACGGAAGCCCAGTGCCAGCAGCGCGGCGCGCGGGGTTTCATCCAGCAGGCTGACCTGCACGGCGTTGCCATCGGCGCGTTGCACATAAGCGGATACAGGCGGTTCCATGTGGGCGTCTCCCGGGCTCCGCGCCAGTATGCCGCCCGCCACTAGGCGCGAACACTGGCACACTGCAGGCTCCGGCGGCATGGCCTTGCCCGTGCAACGCCCTTCATGGAGGAAGACCCGATGGCATCCATCCACGCATTCCGCCTGGCACCGGCACTGCTTGCACTGCTGGCTGCGGCCGGCAGCGCCCACGCGGCCGAAGCCGGTTCGTTCTTCGAGGCTCTGCAGCGCTATCAGGACGACGACGTGAAAGGCTGCGCCGATACGCTCGGCGCGATGTACCACAAGGGCGAACGCTTCCCGGACGGCGGCGAATTGTTGCTGGTCGAATGCACTGCCGCCGCCGGCGACCACGCCGCAGCGATGGCCTACGTCGTCGCGCTGCTGGGCCAGGACCGTCTGCCCCTCGACGACCTGCTGCACAAGGATCGCCCCGGCCTGAATGCCCTGCGTGCCGAACCGGCGTGGCCACAGATGCTGGCGCGTGCCGAAGCGATGCAGAAGCAGCGTGCCGCACAGATGGACGAACCGTTGCGCAAGGAACTGCTCGACCGCGAAGCGCGTGACCAGGCCGCGCAGCATGCGGCAATTGCGGCTGGCGGCGGCGAGGCCTTCAAGAGCACCCTGCCCGTGGCCAAGGCCAATGCGGAGTGGCTGAAGACCGTGATCGCCGAGAAGGGCTGGCCAACCCGTTCAAAGGTCGGCCGCGATGGCGCCAAGGCAGCCTGGCTGCTGGTGCAGCACGCCGACCAGGACCCTGGATTCCAGGCCCAGGTGCTGCCATTGATCGAACACGCCGCCAAGGCAGATGAGGCCGACCGTGCCGACGTGGCCCTGCTCACCGACCGCGTGCTGGTGGCGCAGGGCAAGCCGCAGCGCTACGGCAGCCAGTTCGTGCAGGGCGACGACGGCGCGATGCAGTTGCGCCCTACCGAGGACATGCCCGGCCTGGACGCGCGGCGCAGCGCCATGGGCCTGCCGTCACTGGCCGAGTACAAGGCCATCCTCGCCGAAAGTTACGGCAAGCCGGTGAACTGATCCTACGGCCCGGATGCGGGCCGCTGGATCAGGCGCTCGAACACCGTGCCCAGCAGCTCGGCCAGCTCGTCCTCGTCGGCATGGGCGAGGGCCGGCAACGCGATCATCTGCCGCATCACCTGGAAGCCGGAAATCATCGCCAGGATGAGCGCGGCGCGCTCGGCCCGCTGCGTGCCCTGCAGCGAGGCGGCCACCGTCTTCAGGTGGTGCGCGGCGATCTTGTCGCGGCCGATCTCCGCTGCCAGCGGGCTCGATGCGGAATGGAAAGTGATCAGGAAGCCATCCATGGGCGTGGCGTCGGCGCGGGTCATCTTCACCAGCGCGCGCGCCAGCGCCTTGCCCGGTTCCGGCTGGTCCATGATGCCGCCGGCAATCAGGCTGCCCTGGGTCATGGTGTCCTCCACCACCTCCGCGAACAGCTGCTCCTTTGAGCCGAAGTAGCGGTTGACCATCATCGCCGTCACCCCGGCCCCGGCGGCGATTTCACGCACGCCGGCGCCGTCATAGCCGGACTGGGCGAAGGCGCGGCGGGCGGACGCCAGGATCGCCTCACGGGTGGCTTCGGCATCACGTTGGCGGGGCTTGCTGGCAGACGGTGCGGCGGGCGTGTTCATGCGTTAAGTATACAGTTGTAGACAATGGCGGGCAACGCATGTATACAGCTGTAGACATAGCCGCCCTGCCGCCGGATCCGCGCCGGGGTGGTCCGCCAATCCCCCCACGTATCTGGAGAGTTCCCATGAAAACGACCGTCCTGGTGACCGGTGGTACCGGCTTCATCGCCCAGCACTGCATCCTGGCCCTGCTCGCGGCCGGCTATGACGTCCGCACCACGGTGCGCTCACTGTCGCGCGAGGCGGAGGTGCGCCAGCAGCTGAAGGTCGGCGGCGCCGAGCCGGGCGATCGCCTCTGCTTCGTGGTGGCCGACCTCGGCCGCGACGAGGGCTGGGCCGAAGCCGTTGCGGGTTGCAGCCATGTGATGCATGGCGCCTCGCCCACGCCCACCGGCGAACAGACCCGCGAGGAGCAATGGGTGCGCCCGGCCGTGGACGGCAACCTGCGCGTGCTGCGTGCCGCGCGCGATGCCGGCATGCAGCGGGTGGTGCTGACCTCGGCCTTCGGTGCCATCTGCGCCGGCCACGGCGACATCGGCCGGCCCTTCAATGAAACCGACTGGAGCGATCTGTCCGGCGATGTCTGGCTGTACCAGAAGTCCAAGACCCTGTCCGAGCGCGCTGCGTGGGACTTCATTGCACGTGAGGGCAATGGCCTGCAGCTGTCGGTGGTCAATCCCACCGCCGTGCTCGGCCCGGTGCTGGGCGGCGACTACTCACATTCCATCCGCCTGGTGCGCAACCTGCTGCAGGGCCAGAAGGGGTCGCCGAAGATCAACTGCGGCTTCGTCGATGTCCGCGACGTAGCCGACCTGCACCTGCGCGCAATGACCCACCCGGCCGCCAATGGCGAGCGCTTCATCGCCATCGCCGGCGACAGCCTGTGGCTGGGTGAAGTCGCGCAGGTCCTGAAGCAGCGCCTGGGCGCGGCCGCCGACAAGGTCAGCACGCGGGTCATCCCCAACTGGGTGGTACGCCTGGGTGCGCTGAAGGACCCGGCGCTGCGTGGTTCGGTGCCGCTGCTGGGCCGCACGATGAACGCCACCAGCGAAAAGGCGCAGCGCCTGCTGGGCTGGGCACCGCGTTCGCGCGAGGACGCCATCGTGGCCACCGCCGAGAGCCTGCTGCGGCTGGGCCTGGTGGAAGCCCAACCGTAATCCACAAAAAAAGAAGCCCGGCGCAAGGCCGGGCTTCGGTGGCGTGTGGGAGAGAGAGAGAGCACACGCCGGTAACACGCTTTTACTGCATTGCTGTTCTTACCAGGTGAAGCGCGGGCCCACGAACCACTCGCGGTCGCCGGCCTTGGCCAGCTTCACTTCGCCACTCAGGCCCCAGTTCGGGGTGAACTTGGCGGTGGCGCCGACGCGGCCGTAGAACTCGCCTTCCGGGTTGATGCCGTGCTTCTTGCTGTAATCCTCGTAGCCGGCCAGCGCGTAGCCTTCCAGGTTCGGGGTAAAGGCAGTGCGCAGGCCCACTTCGGTGGAGTAGCCGTTGAAGTCCAGGCCGTGCTTCATGTCGAACTTCTGGTACGCAACACGAGCCACCAGGTCGGTGTTCGGTGCGATGCCGTAGTTGTAGCCGGCGCCGATGCGCCACTGGTCGACGTCGTTCTTGAAGGTGTCGGTTTCCTGCTTGCTGTAATCAGCGAAGACCGAGAAGTTCGGGTGCACGGCAACCGAGCCCTTGACGCCCCAGCCATCGGCGTCGCCGCCCTTGGCATCGGTGTTCACGTAACCGCCTTCAACGTAGTTGTACGACAGGCCATCGGCAGCCGATGCAGCGAACGGCAGGGCAGCCAGCAGACCCAGGGCAAGCAGCGAATTCTTGTTCATCGGGACACACCTTTAATTATTTTTGGTTTCGCCGGCCGCCTCCCCGGGAGAGGGAGAGAGAAGAGGCGGTCGACAGGTGTGAATTATCCGTTTGCTGATGAAATCGACCCTGAATATTGAACTGACCAGTACATGAATGAAGTTGCTGTTCAGGGAACTCTGTCTAGGCCGTGTAGCCATGTCCCCAGAGTTCCTGCCGATTGCCCAAACTATGGGAACAATCATCTACACAAACTATCGGGACAAATGCGAGCTGGATTGGAGTCGCTGCTCACTCCTCCACCGCTTGCCTGACTTGGCAGGCTGACTAGCGAGGCCTAATGGTAACGCGCCGTGCGCACGACATCGCTGATCGGCTGACCGAGTCACCAGAGCTATCTGAAAAGTGGGTCCCTCAACAGGGTTAAGCTCGATCCATAACGTCAAACTGAGGATGCCAGCAATGCAGCTACGCTGCCCGCAGATTGCATCTATAGCGCCCGCAGAAGCCCTCCGGTTGCACCTCAAACACATCATTTGAAGTGCACATTTCTGCCCGCCCAAGAGCTAAGCTTGAGCTGATGATATTGCGGAATCGGCCGAAGTGGAGGCCTTTTCTACTTGAGCGCTACCTCTTGATCAGGATGCCGCGATGGACCCCTTCGATCGAGCGCAATGACTACTCGATCGCTGCGCTCAGGCAGGGCGACGTTTGCAATGTATTCCGCACTTGGCTGCTCGTCGAGCACATGCAGAGAGGCTTGGTTTTGCTCATCCGACGAGGAGCACTGAACAAGCTCTCTCAGTGAGGACTCTGCGGTAGCAGCCTTCCGCTGGAGCGCATTTGCTGCATAGCGCAGGCCTAGAGCGTTTGATGCCGAGTACACGGCTAGAACCGGACGTGGACGGACGAGCAGGATGCGCGCTTTTGCGCGATATGCCAGGGCGTTGGCCACCTCACTCCGGAGCAAGTCCCAATACTTGGCGGGATCGTCTACACAGATGAGCAGGTTCCTAAATAGACTGGTCACAGGAAGATACCCAGCTGTGCGTTGGACTGCTTGGCATCGCTCATCGCAGGATCTCCAGCGCGTGCTCGTGCAGCACGGCGCTACCGGAGATCAGGACAGGCCCGCCGATCTCGGGGCGCCCGCCATCAAGGCGAGTGACAACCCCACCGGCCTTCTCAATGATGGGAATCAGCGCCACGATGTCGTAAGGCTGCAGAGAGGGCTCAAGGGCGAGATCGATATGGCCGGCTGCGACCATGACCATGGCGTAGCACTCTCCACCATAGCGGGTCATTCGAACCTGGTCCTTCAAGCGGGCGAAGCCCTCTGCGAGAGCGCCTTGGTATCCCTGCGGGCTGGTCGTATGCAGGATTGCCTCGGACAGATCGACACGACGAGTGTGCATACGTTCCACGGATGAACCACGCTGATGCCAGGCGCCATCCGCGTCAGCCCAAAAGCGCTCACCCGTGAATGGCTGACTCATCATGCCGCGCGTGGCCACGCCTTTGTGCGTCAGACCGATGAGCGTTCCCCATACCGGGATCCCACAGATGAAGGGCTTGGTACCGTCGACCGGATCGAGCACCCAGCAGAAGTCACCGTCGCCCTCAGAACCGAACTCTTCGCCCAGGATTGCATGCTCAGGGAAACGCTCTCTGATGAGCGCGCGCATGGCAACTTCAGCTTGGCGATCGGCATCAGTAACCGGGTCGAACTTGTCGCCTTCCTTGTACTTGGCATCTACATCAATCGGCGTGCGGAAACGGGACAGCGTCTGCGCGTCAGCGAGATCGGCAAGCTGATGAAGAAACGAGATGTCGATCGCTCCACTGATATTGCTGCTCATGGAGGCTTCCTCAGACCTTGAGCCAACGGGTGGAGAGAGCCACGCCGACCAGCAGGATCGCCACACCCATGAAGGCGCCCACCAGACCGATGCCGTGTGCAGCGAACCCGATCAGCGCAGGGCCGGCGAGTACACCGGAGTAGCCAAGTGTGGTCACGGCCGTGATGGCAATGCTCTCGGGCATGCGCTTCTGATTGCCGGCCAAGGAAAAGACTGCCGGCACGATGTTTGCGCAGCCCAGGCCCAACAGCACGTAGCCGGCCAGAGAGGCCTGCCACGGCGTTACCCAAGTCAGAACCAGGAAGCCAACGCTTGCGAGCAGCGCACCCACCACGATGGACCGAATACGGCCCAGCCGTTCGACCACCGAGTCACCGAACAGGCGAGTTACCGTCATGGTCAAGGCGAAGGTGACATAGCCAAGGCCGGCCATGGCCGGCTTTACTTCGCGGACATCAGCCAAGAAGACTGCGCTCCAGTCCAGCATCGAGCCTTCGGCCAAGAACACCACGAACGCGAGAATGCCCAGGAACAGAACAATACCCTTGGGCCAGGCCAGAAGAGGGCCATCCTGATGCAGAGCTTCGCCACGCCAGTGCTTGAGGGATACGACGGCGATCAGCGCCATGGCGACAATGCCTGCCAGTGCCGCGGTTACCGGCCCAACGTGCGAGGACAGCAATGCAGTCATTGCTGCAGCGCCAATGAAGCCACCGATGCTGAAGAACGCATGGAAGCCCGACATCATCGCCCGGTCAGCCTCCCGCTCCACGACCACGGCCTGCATGTTCATCGTGCAGTCCATCGCGCCAACGCCCGCGCCGAAGACGAACAATGCGCCGCCCAGAAGCCACGCATTGGATGCTATGGCCAGCAACGGCAGGCTGATACAGATGATGGCGGTCGTAGCGATCATCACGTTGCGACAGCCAAACCTGGCGGCCAGTGCGCCGGAAGCCGGCATGGCCAGAAGCGAGCCTGCACCCAAGCAAAGCAGAATCAGGCCAAGAACGCCGTCATCGACTCCGGTTCGGTTCTTGGCGAACGGAACGAGCACGGCCCAGATGGCCGTGGCAAATCCCGGAATGAAGAATGCAGCGCGGGTGGCGTACTGCTGCGCGCGGGCGCTGGATGTAATGGATGTGGACATTCGGGCAACCGTCTAGGGAGTGTCGAAGTGTTAATGGGGCAGCTGATGAACGCGGATGCCAGCGTTGGCGAACGCCTGCAGATGGCCCGCAGACGTACCGGCGTTGATCACCAGGTCATCGACATCCGATAGCTCCGCGACGTGATAGCTACCTTCGGTGCCGAGCTTCTCCGGAGATGCCGCGACGATGACGCGCGAGCTGCTTGCAACCACTTGGCGCTTCAGGGCAGCCTCTTCAGCATTGGTGGCCCATACGCCAGTCAGCGAGTCCAAGGCGCAGGCACCTGGAACGCAGACATCCATGCGCAGACGCTGCAATTGCGCCAGAGCTTCGGCGCCGAGGATGCCGCCCGTCTCCGGGAAGAAGAGGCCGCCGATCAGCTGGACCTGGATGCCGCTGCGCTGGCTGGCAGCAATGGCAATCTGGGGAGAGTTGGTGATGATCCTCAGGTCGCTGTGCTCCGGCAGGATCTGAGCAACAGCCAGGTTGGTGGTTCCCGCATCGAGAAAAACGGTTTGCCCCGGCTGCAACAGAGCACAAACGCCAAACGCCAGGCCCGCCTTGTTCGCCGAGCCTTGCTGTGCGCGCTCATCGAAGCTCGGCACATCCACGCCGGACCGGACGGCTCCGCCATAGACGCGCTTACACAGCCCTTGGCTGGCCAGCTCTCGCAGGTCACGGCGAATCGAGTCCTCTGAAACCCCAAAGCGAACAGCCAGGTCGCCAGAGGAGACTCGACCGTGCTCGCGGAGAAGCTCCAAGACCACTTGAGCGCGCTCTGCGGGGAATCGGTTGTCATCGGACACGGCGAAGTACCTCGGATCAGAGTACGACAATCATGCATTATCAGGCGCAATCGTGCATGAACGTGCATTCGCAGAAGTGATGGGCCCAAGTATGTAACCGATTACATTCAGGGCGAATTGGCGTACATTTGGCCGCATTTAGCGCTAAAGCTCATCCGCCCAAGGCCCAAGATGCCGGTTCGCCCTAGCAGTAGAGTCCGCATGCCAGTGACGCTCCAGACCGTGGCTGAGCGGGTCGGCGTGTCCACGATGACCGTGTCCAATGTCATCAACGGACGCGGGAAGGTCAGTGCGGAAACCCGTGCACGGGTCAAAGAAGCCATCAGGCTCACCGGCTACGTGCCAAACGTTGCGGCTCGGCGCTTGGCCGGCGCCGCAGGCACTCGGCTCGGACTTCTCTATCCGGACGTGCGCTCTCCCTTTCTGACGGATGTGCTGCTCACCGCACTGGCCAGTGCCAATGCGGTGGGGGCCCAGTTGGTCGTCAGAGAAGGTCGCTTACCCAACGCCGACCATGCCGAGCAACTGGTCATGGAGGCAATCGAAGCCGGTGCCGAGGGGCTGCTGCTCGTCCCTCCGTATGCGGAGTTGCTGTCAGGGTCGGAGTACTTCCAGCGGCTTGGAATTCCGGCCGCCGCCATTGCGGGTGCTGAGCCCTTGGCGGGCATGCAGACCGTACGGATCGACAATCGGTTGGCCGCCGATCAGCTCACTAGCCACCTGATCCAATCAGGCCACCGGCAGATCGCCTTCATCGCCGGCCCCATGGATCATGGGGACAGCCATGAGCGCCTTCTTGGCTTCCAGGATGCTATGGCCAGGCACGGTCTGGTGGTGGAACGAGCCTTCATTCGCAATGGGCGCTTCTCTTTCCAGTCCGGATGCGAGGCAACTGAGGCACTACTGGCTCTGCAGGCGCAGCCAACCGCTGTGCTGGCGAGCAACGATGACATGGCGCTGGGGGTGCTGTGGGTCGCACAACGAGCGGGGCTTCGCGTTCCTGAAGATCTCTCCGTAGCCGCATTCGACGATACAGCCGCTTCCCGCAGGGCTTGGCCCCCACTTACCGTCGCGGCCCAGCCTATGGCGAAGATGGCAGATGCTGCTGTGGCCTCGATTGTGAGTTGCCTGGTTGGAAAGGGTGACTTGCCAGAGGGGGAGATGGTGCTTCCCCACGAACTTCTCATCCGCACCTCATCTGGCCCACCCCGACCCTGACTATCGTCAGGGTGGAGGTTTAGCGCTACACCCGCTCTCATTGCCCGAATGTAATCGTTTACACGAGGATGCAATGAGTAATCGGATTGACGCGCTAATGGCGCAGATGACGTTGGAAGAGAAGGTCGGACAGCTCAACGTCACCGCTGACATGGTTCGCCCGTTCGCACCGGACATCAACCCTGTAGCCAACGAGCAGAACGCGGACCAAGTCCTGCAGCAGATTCGCCAAGGCAAGGTTGGCTCCCTGTTCAATGGCAAAGGCAAGGAAGGCGCTGTCGAGCTGCAGCGTGTGGCGTTGGAAGAAAGTCGCCTCGGTATCCCGGTGATCCTGGCTGCCGACGTCATTCATGGCATGAGCACGGTGTTTCCGATTCCGTTGGGCGAGACCGCCAGCTTTGAACCTGACCTCGCGCGTCGCACTGCACGTGCCACCGCCATCGAAGCGACTGCGGCAGCCATCCACTGGACCTATGCGCCGGCGATCGACGTCACTCGCGATCAGCGCTGGAGCCGTGGCGCCGAAGGTACGGGCGAAGACACCCTGATGGCTTGCCGATTTGGCGCTGCCCGAGTGGAGGGTTTCCAGGGGCCCGACCTGACAGCTGAGAACGCCATGCTGGCAACGGCGAAGCACTATGTTGCTTATGGCGCCAGCCTGGCCGGCTTGGACTACAACACCGTCGATATTGCACCGCAGACACTGCGCGACGTCCATTTGCCTCCGTTCAAGGCGGCAGTGGATGCCGGCGTGGCCAGCCTGATGAGCTCGTTCAACGACATCAACGGCGTTCCGGCCAGCGCTAACAAGCCGCTGCTGGTCGACGTCCTCCGCGGGGAATGGAAGTTCAATGGGATAACCATCTCTGACTACACCTCTGAGATGGAGCTGGTGGCGCACGGCTACGCGGAGGACATGAAGGATGCCGTCCTGAAGGCCTTCATGGCCGGTCTGGATCTGAGCCTGCAGAGTGGCTTGTATCTCGAGCACCTCCCCGACCTGGTCAGGGAGGGCGCCGTTCCAATGTGGCGCCTGGACCAGGCAGTCCGCCGGATGCTGGAGCTCAAGGAGCGAATTGGCCTGCTGGACGACCCCTATCGCTCGCTTCGCATGGACGACATCTCTGCTGAGCAGGTTGCAGAGCATGAAGCCTTGGCCCGCGAATCGGCCAAGCGTTCGATTGTCATGCTGAAGAATGAAGGCGACGTTCTGCCCCTGAAGAAGTCCGGTCAGCGCATCGCCGTCATCGGCCCATTTGGTCGGGATCGTGAAAACATCGAAGGCTGCTGGACGCTGTTCGGTGACGCCAATCGCTACGTCTCCCTTGAGGATGGCCTGCGTGATGCGGTGGACAATGCAGACAACCTGCAGTTCGTTGATGGCTGCGGTCTTGAAGAGGATCTTGCAGGTGGCATTGAGGCCGCGATTGAGGCGGCCAAGGCAGCGGACGTCGTTATCTTGGCTCTGGGCGAACCGCAGCGTTACTCGGGCGAGGCCCAGTCCCGCATCGAGATCACCCTGCCCGTCGCACAGCAGAAGCTCGCTGATGCAATCAGCGCGGTTGGCAAGCCCGTTGTTGCACTGATTCGCAATGGTCGTGCCTTGGCGCTCCATGGCGGAGTCCGCAACGCCGACGCTCTGCTTATCACCTGGTTCCTGGGTTCGCAGACGGGCCATGCGACTGCCGATGTCCTGTTCGGCGACTACAGCCCGTCGGGTCGTCTGCCCATCTCCTTCCCCCAGGAGTCCGGACAGCAGCCGTACTACTACAACCATCCGCGGACAGGACGCCCGGAACTCCCTGACATGAAGGAGTTCAAGACACGCTGGCGCGAGATCACTCACGAAGCGCTCTATCCCTTCGGTCACGGCCTGACCTACGGCAAGGTCCGCTACGCCGAAACGGAGGTCAGTTCCAGCGTTCTGGAACACGGTAGTTCGATTCGGGTCAGTGCCAACGTAAGCAACGAAGGTGAGCGGCTGATCGAGGAAGTCGTGCAGCTGTACATCCATGATCGCGTGGCCAGCCGAGTGCGCCCTGTTCGCGAGCTCAAAGGCTTTGACAAGATCGCCATCAAACCTGGTGAGACCGTTGAAGTGGCCTTCCTGATCAATGAATCGATGCTCGAGTTCACCGATGTTGATGGGGTCCGCCGCGCTGAGCCTGGCGCATTCGATGTATGGATTGCGCCGTCCTGCACGACCGGGACACCGGCTCGATTCGTGTTGTCCTAACCGAATGAAAGAGGGGCGCAACTGCGCCCCTCTCCATTTGCATCATCAGTCCAGAGTGGACTGCTTCAAAACAACCTTGGCCTTCTGAGTAACAGCCGTTGCCGAGTCTGCAAGCTCAACGGTGTACTCGCCTGCGGGGACGATCCACTTCCTGGTTGCCACGTCGTAGTCGGCGAGGGTCAGCGGTTCGGCCTTCACCGTTACAGTAGATGCCTCACCGGCGGCGAGCTTTACCTTGGACCAGCCTGCCAGGCGAACCGGCGTCGCGTGACCATTCGGCATCCGCACGTAGATCTGCGGCACTGCTGCACCCTCACGCTTACCGGTATTCCGCACGCGGAACGTCGCCGTTACCTGGGCGCCATCAGACGACACCTTCAGGGCGTCATAGGCGAAGGTCGTGTAACTCAAGCCGTAGCCAAAGGGATACAGCGGCTTCATGCCCTTAACCTCGAACCACTTGTAGCCCACGTTGGCGCCCTCGATGCGGTAGTCGAAGACGTCGTCTGAGGGCACTGCCGGCTTGAAGCCGAGGCCCGGAACATTCGGGCGAGGCAACTGGTCCAGACCCGTTGGCCAGGTGATCGGCAGGCGGCCGGAAGGAGAGACCTCACCGGTGATCAGACGCGCGATACCCACACCGCCGCCAATGCCCGGGTACCAGGCCTGAAGCACTGCACCCACGTCGTTCAACCAGGGCATCCGGACCGCGGAGTTGGTTTCAAGCACCACCACGGTCTTGGCGTTGGCCTTCGCTACGGCCGTGATCAACTGGTCCTGCCCATCGGGCAGATCCATGTCCGGCAAATCCACTGACTCCGCCGCCCACTGGGTTGCAAAGACGATGGCCACATCGGCCTTAGCTGCCATGTCTGCAGCCTTCTTCGGATCGGTGCCGTCTACGTACTCGATCTGTGCCTGGGGCATTGCCTGCTTCAAGCCAGCCAATGGGGCTGAGGCCAGATAGACAACCGGACCCGGCCAAGACGTCGGGGTCAGGCCAGGCACCGCGTTGCCACCGAACATCGTGAAATCGATGCGCGAAGATCCGCCGCCGGACAGAACGCCCTTGTCGGCGTACCCACCAATCACGACTACGCGCTTGGGCTTCTGCAGCGGAAGCAATGCGCGGTCGTTTTTCAGCAGAACCGCACCTTCCTCAATGATGCGCTGTGCTGTGGCAATGCCTGCAGGACCATCAATAGCCTGGCGCTGCGGAGGATGATCCAAAGCTCCCACCGCGATGAAGCTGCGCAGGATGCGCTTGACCATGTCATCCAGCTGGGACATCGGTACACGCCCGGCCTTCAGATCAGCACGCAGCGGCTTGTCGAAGAAGACATCGGGATCGAACACTTCACCTGCTGACTGCTGGTCCAGGCCAGCCATGGCCGCTTTGGCGGAACTGTGCCCACCACCCCAGTCGGTCATGACATAGCCGGGATATGACCACTCCTTCTTCAGAACGTCGCCCAACAGGTACTCGTGCTCGCAGCCGTACGTACCATTGGTCTTCTGGTAAGAGCACATGACAGAGCCGGGCTGGCCAGTCTGGATCGCGATCTTGAATGCAAGCAGATCCGACTCGTGCAGTTCCTTCTCACCCAGCAGGGCGTCATGGAAGTTGCGACGGGTCTCCATGTCATTCAGGGCAAAGTGCTTGAGGGTGGAAATGACCTTCTCGCTCTGCACGCCCTTGATGACGTTGCCAGCCATGATGCCGGCCAGCAGCGGATCTTCACCGGCGTACTCAAAGTTGCGGCCGTTACGCGGGTCCCGATGCAGATTCGCGCCGCCTCCCAGCAGCACGTTGAAGCCTTGCTGCCAAGCCTCGCGGCCCATGGTGGCACCGTTGGCGAATGCCAGTTCCGGGTTCCAGGTCGACGCGTTGGCAGGGCCTGAGGGCATGGCCGTCGCGAAATCACCCTTACGAATGCCACCTGGGTTGGTCACGCCCATGCCGGCGTCAACGAGCTGCTGTGCAGGGATCCCCAGTCGCTTGATGGGAGCGATGTACCCAGCTGACCCCAGTGCTCCCTTCGGCTGCTTGAGCTTCTCGCTGTCCATACCGAAGTAGCTGTGGACCATCTGGATCTTCTCGTCCAGGGTCATCCGCGAGACCAGCTCATGTGCCCGGCTGTCAGCCGAGGCACCATCAGTCGTCGCTGGCTCTGCCGCAACAGCCAGCGGCAGTCCCAGAGCAATAGCCATCGAGAGTCCCAGCACGCGCTTGCTCAGCGAACGGGACGCTCCAATCTGAAATCTCTTCAAAACCACTCCCTCACCTTGGTTGTCCGCCCAACCCTCGCAAATGGCGGATGGTTGAGTCCGACTGTGATATGAGCGATTTAGGGCTAAAGCTCCAGTCGCTTGCTCGATGGGATCCAGAGATGAAATCCCGGTCATCTCATTGCATGAGCCTTGGACCGATGACCGCTTCTGGCCGAAAGCGGACGTCGATTGCGAGTAGCGCATTACGTCTGGGGGCGAATCATCTTGATCCGGACGCATCCAGCTGGTCTAGGGCCCCTCAATGGCGATTGTTGGCTATTGCAGTAGCACCAGGCGAGCCCTTAACACGTTCGTGCGCGGAGCTGTAACAGATAGATTTGACCGTAACCGGCACGTGTTACGGCTAAATATCGATGTTGCGGTCGCTTGTATGAGCGACCTCGACGCCGCTGCTCGATACCTCCAAGAACTACTGCCCTACTGGTCGGTGAGCTCGAACACTGGCCCGGTCCCACTGCGCGCACCCTGCCCCACTTCATAGCCAGCCTGTTCGACCTGGCCGAGATTGATCTGCTGGGCCCCGAGTGCTGCTGGCCAACGTCCCGACGGAGGCGGAGCCGATGCCACCTTCTCGGCTGATTGGGCAGGTAGCAGACTCTAACGGGAAACCCTTCGCAGTTGGACAAGCTTGAAGGGAGTCGTGTGCGCGATCTCCTTGGGTGCCAGTCGTTCTCCTTGACCAATGCAACCAAAGGTTCTCTGCCCTCGCGCAACCATAGGTGCAGCAAAAGTGAAAACCTATGGTTGCGCAGCTACGACGCCATGCCCCCATGCCCTCGGGAAAAGCACCGGTCGCGCTGCTAGCATCCACTGCTGGTCCGTCTCCCGCCCGGTTCGATCCATGACAGAAGCTGATATCCACTCCCCTTCCTCGCGGGAACAGGCACTTCGCAACATCCTCCCGGAGGATGCGAAGCAGCATCAGCCACTTCTGCAGGAGATCTTTCGCCGGGAGATGGAGTACAGGAAAAGCGAAGGCGACCAGGCGTACTTCGAGAACCTCTACTGGTGCGCCTATCTGCTGTTCCATGTTGCGGACCTGCGCGACGTCGAGTCGATGTGGGTCGCCAAGCATCTGAACATGGATACCGGCTGCGGCTTCGATGTCGAGAACATGGTGGGTGCCGGTGCCGGGCAGACCATCGAGTACCTGCGACAGCAAGGCGCCGACGAAGCCGCTGACTACATCGAAGAGTGCCTGCCCGAGGATTCACAGGCGGAGATCGAGCAGTGGTCGCGTGATCGCCGCCGTTACTTCTACGAAGGCTGAGCGGCTGCGCCTAACCCCAGGGATAGGCCCGCTCGCGAGGCAGCGCAGACTGCGCTTCCTCCATCCTTCCCGCCTCCACCAGCGCATGGATGGCGTGTGCCTGCGCCGTCACATCGGTGATGCCTTGAATCCATTCATCGACATAGGCACGCACCGCCTCCCTGCCGAGACCTATCTGGATCGCGCGGTGGGGCAACGGCCGCAGCAGCAGATCGCGTTCGGGATCCCATTGGATGCGCACCGGGGAGCGAGCCTTGAGCTGCTCCCACGCCGCCGCATCCATCCCGGGCTCGGCACGGCTGTCGCAGCCATGGCTCAGCGCCCACTCGAAGCCTTCGCGACGGATGTCGATTGCCAGGATCCGCTTCTGGCCTTCCTCTTTCCCGCCCCATCCGGCGCGATACATCATCCAGAGGAAGGACGGCTTTATCCACGTCATCCGCTCCATCTTGAACGGCGGAGAGACAAAGGTCTGCCGCTCCAGCGCGCTGTCGGCGATGGCATCGGAGTAGGCCTGGTACACGCGGATCACGCGGTCATCGTAGTGCGCGCGGATCTGCCGCGCCGGCATCCCATCCATTGATTCACCTTCCCTGGCAGCGGGTGGCCAGACGCCACGCCGCTGCATCATGCACGATCAACGCGCGTCAAAGCGCTCCGCACTGGCCGGGGTTGCCCGTGCCGCCAGCACCAGCGCCGCGGCCGTCACGCAGGCCATCGCCACCCACGCCACGCTGAGGTCGCCCACGGTGTCGCGGATCGAACCGGCCACGAAGGGCAGCACGCCGCCGACCAGATAGCCCACGCCCTGCACGAACGACACCAGAATGCCCGCCTTGGCCGGCTGGCTGCAGTGGTCCATCACCAGGATCAGGGTCATCGGGAACAGGCCGCCGATCGACAGGCCGAGCAGGCACATCATCAGCCACGGCGCATACATCGGCGCCACGCCGATCAGCACGTAGGTCAGTGCGGTGGCCGCCAGGAACAGCGCCAGCAGCACGCGGCGGTCGCGGAAGCGCGGCGCCAGCCAGGAGACGAGGAAGCCACCGGCCACCTCGGACAGGCTCAACGCCGCCAGCATGAAGCCGGCCTCGTTCGCGCGCACGCCCGCTTCCATCATGTACGGCGCGATCCACGCCAGGCACAGCGTGTAGCAGCTGCTGGACACGCAGAACAGGGCGACCAGCAACCAGGTGCGTCCATGCTGCCAGGGCCGGAAGGCGGCGGGCTTGCCGGCGGTGGCAGACGCGCTGGCGGCCGGTGCGTCGGCATGCCCGCTGTTGGGCAGCCACAGCGCGATGCCGGCGATGGCCAGCACCGCCCAGAACGCCATCGTGCCCTGCCAGTCCAGCCAGTGCAGCAGGGCCGACGCGCTGGCGGCCGCCAACGCCGCGCCGCCCATGATCATGCTCACGTACAGGCCCATCAGCAGGTCGACGCGGTGCGGGAAGCGGGTCTTGATGTAGCCGGGAATGAGCGACTGCACGATGCCGATGCCCAGGCCTGCGGCCACGCTGGAGCCCATCAGCCACAGCGGTTCATGCGAGGCCAGCTTGGCCAGTGCCGAAGCCGCAGTGAGCGCCAGGCCAATGGCCACGCCGCGCCGATAACCCAGCCGATAGACCAGGCCACCGGCCATGGCGATCAGGCCCATGGCCATCATCGGCAGGCTGGTGAGCCAGCCGATCTGTTCGAAACTCATGCCGTTGCTGGCACGGATGGAATCGGTGAGCAGGCTGACCACGGCCAGCACCGGGCGCAGGTTGAGGCCGACCAGCAGAAGGGCCAGCACCGGGATCAACCCGGGACGCGAAGTTGCAGGTGATTTCATGTATTACGGCCGCAGGCATGCGGCCGGCCTTCCTTATTCGATCAGTACGGGGGCCCGGGTGGCAGGCGGCGCCTGGCCGGGCAAGGTTTCGCTGTGAATGGCCGCAGATGCGTCCCCTTTCGAGGAAGGAGGATGCGCAGGCGCACGATCAGCATCGGGCGGGCGGCCATTGGCGCGCATGATAGCAAACGTGGGCCGTGGCCCTGGAACGCCCGCGTGCCAACGGCCCGGGCAGCGATGTCCAGGACGTGATGCCTAGGATTGGCCCGCCGGCCGCTGCGCAAGCCGGTCCCACGCCTCGATCACCGGATCTTCCGCTGCCGGTGGCCTCTCCACGCTTACCTGCCGGCCACTGTCATCCTCGAAGCGGATGCCCCCGTTCTCGTAGCAGGCGGCCAGCTGCTCCTCGCTGGGCCGGCACCCGACGAACACCGCCTTGTGCAGGTCGCACCCCTTGAAGCTGGCGCCATCGAAAGTGCAGCGCACGAAGCGCGCTCGCGAGAAATCCGTGCCTGACAGGTTGGCATCGCGGAAATCGCAATCAGTGAACGTGGCCGTTGAACCACACTTGCGCAGCTTTGCCTGCACGAAGCTGCATCCATCGAACGCACCGCCGAGTGTGACCTGGATGAACTCGCACAGATTGAAGCAGCAACGGATGAGCGTTTCCGAAACGTTCCCCAGCGCTGCACCGGTGAAATCGCAGTCCTGCATGACGGCGTAGGTCAGGAAGGTCGCCCCGCCGCCCTCCTGGGCATGGGAAAGATCAACGGACTGCAGGTTCTGGTAGTGCGGAACCGGATAAGGAAACCCGCGATAGTCCAGCCGGCCATCGGCCGTTGTGCCGAACGGCGACGGTTCCCAGTGGCGGTTGCTGATGGTCTTGTCGCGCCAGTCATGCTTGCGCCGTGGATGGGACAGGTTCGGCACGAGGTCCGGGGTCCAGCGCGCGCGCAACGCAGCAATGTCCTTCTTCGGCAGGGGCTTGAGGCGCTGGACAGCCATGCATCCATCCATGAGGCAGGGGGCGGACAGTCTAGCAGGCGAGTGGAAGCGGGCCGGCTGCTGTACCGCCGCCAGCCTCCACGCTACGCTGCGCCTTCTGTCGGGACGGCCGCTGCCTGAGGATTTCCCTGGCGACTACCGGCTTGAAGCCACTGTCGCCTGCCCCGTCGCACCGCCACCCCGCTGATCGGTCACACCACCTGGGAGCAGGCATGCCGCACATCCTCGCCTTTGCCGGTGTGCTGCTGCTCTGGGCAGCACTCGCTTCACCGTTTGCGCTTGCGCTCCATATCGCGCTTCGCGCCCTGCGTCGCAGGGGCATCCGCTCGGCCGCTGTCGTCGTGCTGCTCGCCTTCGTGTTCGCCCTGCTGGCAGCGCCGGTGCCTACGCCGATCATCACCGTGTTGCTGCCGCATGGATTCGTGCTGTTCGACGCCTCGTACTACGATCGCATCCTGCACGGACCGGCACTGTTCCGGCAGCTGTCAACGTGGATTGCGTGGTCGCTGCCGATGACATTCCTGATCGCACTGGCAGTGTGCTGGCGATACGTTCGACGCGTTGATTGATGCAGCAACATCACGTGCAGTTGATCAGGCTATCAGCGGCCTCTGCTCGCCACAAATGCACAACGGCTGTGCAGCACGCACGTGGCGATGCACCTGCGCCATGCGATCGCATCGCGCAGCGAACACTCCACTCATTCAGGCGTCATCGGCGTTAGCACATGTGCATCGCAGACAGCTGAATTCGCGGCAAATCGAACATGACTGCGCGCTCTTCACAGTGTCTGCACGTCCGCGAACTGCAGCTGAAAAGGCATTCATGGAACTAACAAAAAGCCCGCTATATTCCAGACTCCCCAGACGAAGGAGGGAATGCAATGACCCTTTCCACGCAGCACCTGAAGATCGCTCGTCCCCTCGGCGTGGCAATCCTTGCCCTCAGCCTCGGCGCGTGCGCCAGCTACAAAGAAGACTTCGCGAAGGTCAACACGCGCCTCGACGCGCTTGACGTGAAGGTCCAGGGCGCGGCGCAGAGCGCCGAGTCCGCCAACCAGTCCGCCCAGCAGGCCAACCAGCGCCTGGACCAGATCGAAGGTCGCGTGCAGCAGCTCGAATCCGCTCCCCGCCGCACCCCGCGCGGCTAAGCTGAACCGGGAACCAGTGGTCTCCCCCGGCCACTGGTTCCCTTGAATCACCGTATTCATCCGAGGAACCGCGCCATCCGTACGTACACATCCCCCGCAATCCGCACCGCCTGCGTCGCGCTGACCCTTGCGCTGGCACTGGCCGGTACCGGCGTGGCCAGCGCCAAGGGCGCCAAGGATGCCGCTACGCAACCCACGGCCGCCGTCGATGAGCTGCCGGAAGGACAGGAGGTGTCCGAGACGGTGATCGAACTCGCCGGCTGGGTGGTCGCCAGCAAGGACAGCCAGGGCTATCCGTTCGCGATCATGGACAAGGCCGCCGCACAGGTGCTGGTCTTTGGCAGCGACGGCAAGCTGCGCGGCGCTGCACCCGCACTGTTTGGTTCGGCCAAGGGCGATCACTCCGCCCCGAACGTGGCCAAGGTCGCGCTGAGCGCGATTCCCGGCCACGACCGCACGACCCCTGCAGGCCGCTTCATTGGTGGCTACGGCCCGTCCGACGACGCCGGCCGCGTGCTGTGGGTGGACTACGATTCCGCCGTCTCGATGCACCCGCTGCCGCCGGGCACCCCGAAGGAAAAGCGCGCCGAGCGGCTGGCAACGCCGACGCCGGACGACAACCGCGTGACCCATGGCTGCATCAATGTCAGCCCCGGTTTCTATGAGCAGGTGGTGCAGTCGACGTTCGATAAGGGCGGCGTGTTCTACGTGCTGCCGGACAAGGATTCGATCGAGAAGACGTTCCCTGCGTTTGCGCAGAGCCGTGGTGCGGAGAAGGGCGCTGAAATGACCCAAGCCCAGCACGCAGGCAAGTAGGTTCGCGGACAGGGCAAGCGATGAAACGCTTGCTCTTGATGTATCGGTGGTCGATCTGGCGGGAAGCGGCTCAAGCAGCCATTTCTGGATTTCCCGGGGTGGTTTTCGTGTTGCTCGTTTATCACCGTGCAGCCGCCAAGCGTCCAGCTTAGGCAGGCACGGTGAGCGTTGGCACATCATGGGTCAACGTCTTCAACGAGAAATCGGCATGACCTTCCTCCAAGCCTTGTCATGGAGACCCGCAGATAAGCCTGAGAACAGGGTTTTCGCCGCGGGGATGGCGACCCTTGCAGTGGGCCTGGGCCATTTCGTCCTCGAGGCGCTCGACGTATTCGGCTCAAAAGCACTGACGGAATTGGCTGCTTTTCTCGTGTGCTTATGGATGTTCCCGAACGAGCCAAGGGCACGCTGGACCGCAAGGACGTCAGCACTTGTCGTGCTGCTTGGCCTGCTCGGTGGCGCGCTATGGATTGCTTTTATCGGGTACCCCAGCCGCAATACTTCGCAGTTCCTGACCTGGGATCAGATCCCACTCGCTTACTACCTGCTGGGCGTGTTTACGAGCTGTGTTGCGGCTCCGCTGTTCGAAGAGAAAGTGGTACGACACCTCCTTCTCACCGGCGCTGCGCACTACCTTGGCAGGATCGTTGCGTCGGTTGCTGTCAGCCTTCTCTTCGCATGGGTCCACCCCGATGCGAGGATTTTGGCCTTCCTGTTCTCAATCATCATCTGCGCGTGCATCTACACATTTTCGCTGGACACGTGGCAACGGGCGGTTGTGCACGGTCTGATCAACCTGAGCATCATCCAGTGGACAGTGATCTATCCCAACCTGTAGCTGATGAGCGAGGCGGTCCAAAGGTCAACGCCGCCCAGCACCCACGCGCAGGCGGTACTGCGCCACCCAGTCCAGCGACGGCGCGATGCCACCGAACGGGAACAGGTGCGGGCTGACCTGCCCATGCGCTTCGGTCAGGCCTCCCACCAGGCGATCCACGAACACATCCGGCCCGGCGGTACCCAGCAACCGGCCGATCGAGATGCCATACCGCGCCAGCATCGATGCGCTGGCACCCACGCCGCACATCGCCGCATAGCGCAGAAAGCGGCTGACGCTGGCCGGCCCGGGCACACCCACCAGCACCGGGTGGCCGATGCCACGGGCGCGCAGTGCATCCAGCCAGGCCAGCACGATGTCGGCATCGAAGGCGAACTGGGTGATGATCTTCGGCGCCATGCCACGCGCCTGGATGGCATGGCACTTGCGCTCCAGCACCTGCCAGCGCTCGTCAGCGCCCATCACCGGATGGCCTTCCGGGTGCCCGCCGACGGCAACCACCTTGATGCCTGCGCGTTCCAGCAGGCCGGTGTCGATGAGGGACGCGCTGTCGGCAAACGGGCCGGCGGGCGTGGCCAGATCACCGGCAACCAGCAGGCACTGCTCGACACCGGCCTCGCCCACCGCGCGCGCGATGAACCGCTCGAGCGCTGCCAGCGACCCGATGCGGCGTGCCGACAGGTGCGGCATCGGCTGCAGCCCCAGCTCGCGCACGCGGCGCGCGGCAGCAATCCGCGCGTCGTCGTCCTCGCTGGCCAGGTAAGGAATGGAAATGGTCGTGCCGGGTGCGATGCGGGCCGCTTCGGCGTGCAACGCGGGCATGGCCTTTGCACTCACCTCCAGCGAACAGGCATCGATGAAGGCGCGAGCGGCGTGCGTGGGTGCCGCAGGCATCACGTGGCCCCGCGCAGCGTGCCGGCGATCGAGCTGCCCCGCGCCAGTTCAACGAAGGCCTGCAGGTAGTCGATGCCGGTGTCCGCCTCGCGCGCACCCAGGTAGATCTGCTTGGGGATGCCTTTGGCACCCAGGCGCACCGGCACCACGTCCATGCGCGCCGCGTACTCCTCCACCAGCCAGCGCGGCATGGCGGCCACGCCGCGGCCGCTGGCGACCATCTGCATCATGATGTCGGTGGTTTCGATGGCCTTGTGGCGGCGCGGGGTGACCCCGGCCGGCAGCAGGAACTGGTTGTAGATGTCCAGGCGTTCGAACGGCACCGGGTAGCTGATCAGCACTTCCTGGGTCAGCTGCCGTGGCTTCACGTACTCCACCTTGGCCAGCGCGTGGTCCTTGGCCACCACCAGCACCTGCTCGTAATCGAACACGGGAACGAACTTCAGGCCCGGCTTCAACAGCGGGTCGGGGGTTACCAGCAGGTCGATCTCGTAGCCGAACAGGGCACCGATGCCACCGAACTGGAACTTCTGCTTCACGTCCACATCCACGTCCGGCCACGATGCCAGGTACGGCGAGACGATCTTCAGCAGCCACTGGTAGCAGGGGTGGCATTCCATGCCGATGCGCAGTGAACCGCGTTCGCCCTGTGCGAACTGGCCCAGCCGTTCCTCGGCCAGGTCCAGCTGCGGCAGCACCCGGTTGGCCACCGCCAGCAGGTACTGGCCGGCCTGGGTCAGGCGCAGGCTGCGGCCCTCGCGCAGCCAGACATCGGTGCCCAGCTGCTGCTCCAGCTTCTTCATGCTGTGGCTCAGCGCCGACTGGGTCAGGTTCAGCACGCCGGCGGCGGCGGTCAGCGAGCCCTGCAGTTCGACCTGCTGGACGATGCTCAGGTGGATTCGTTCCAGCATGTCGATGAATCCCACTCATGGATGTGTGAAGTAAAACCATTTTACGTCATGGGAAGGGCTGACTAGCATCGGGACATGCTTTCTCCCCACCGCCCCCTCCGTATCGTCGCCGTCTCCGGTGGCCTGCAGCGCCCCTCGCGCGCCGCCACCCTGTGCGAGCACCTGCTGGACCTGATCGGCGAGCACGTGCCCAGCGAACCGCACCTGGTCGAACTGGGTGATTTGGCCCCGCAGCTGGCCGGTGCCCTGTGGCGCTCGCAGCTTCCCGCCGCCGCCGAGCAGGCCCTGGCCACGGTCGAGCAGGCCGACGTGCTGGTGGTCGCCACGCCGGTCTATCGCGGTTCGTACACCGGCCTGTTCAAGCACTTCTTCGATTTCATCCACCAGGACGCGCTGGTCGACACCCCCACCCTGCTGGCCGCCACCGGCGGCAGCGAGCGCCACGCGCTGATGATCGACCACCAGCTGCGGCCGCTCTTCAGCTTCTTCCAGGCACGCACCCTGCCGCTGGGCGTCTACGCCACCGACAAGGATTTCGCCGACGGCCGCGTGCACGACGAGGCCCTGCTGCAGCGGGCGCACCTGGCCGTGCAGCGGGCCCTGCCCCTGCTGGCGCTGTCCCACCGCCCAGCGCCCGTGCCCGCCGAAACCGCTGACGCCCTCTAAGCAACCGGAACGCCGCCCATGACCACCGACGCCTTCACCTTCCGCATCACCCGCATCCCCTTCAACGAGGATTACCAGCCGGCCGACGGCACGCGCATCACCACCAACTTCGCCAACCTGGCCCGCGGCGCCTCGCGGCAGGAAAACCTGCGCAACACGATCGGCATGATCAACAACCGCTTCAACGATCTGGCGCACTGGGACAACCCCAGCGCGGATCGCTACGCGGTCGAGCTGGACATCATCTCGGTGGAGATGCACGTCGATGGCGATGAAGGCAGCGATCCGTTCCCGCTGATCGAAGTGCTGCGCCCGACCATCGTCGACACGCACACCGGCACGCGCATCGACGGCATCGTCGGCAACAATTTCTCGTCCTACGTGCGCGACTACGATTTCAGCGTCGTGCTGCCGGCCAGCAACGAGGGCAAGGCGACGTTCGGCATCCCCGAAGGCTTCGGCGATCTGCACGGCAAGCTGTTCAAGCACTTCCTGGAGTCCGACGCCTACCGCGCCAACTTCAGCAAGGCACCGGTGATCTGCATCAGCGTGTCCAGCAGCAAGACCTACCACCGCACCGAGAACCACCATCCCATCCTGGGCGTGGAGTACCGCCAGGGCGAGTTCTCGCCCACCGACCAGTACTTCGACAAGATGGGCCTGCAGGTGCGCTACTTCATGCCGCCGGGCAGCGTCGCGCCGCTGGCGTTCTATTTCCAGGGCGACCTGCTGGGCGATTACTCGAACCTGGAACTGATCGGCACCATCAGCACCATGGAAGCGTTCCAGAAGATCTACCGCCCGGAGATCTACAACGCCAATTCGGTGGCCGGCAAGGTCTACCAGCCCAGCCTGAAGCACCAGGACTATTCGTCCACCCGCATCGTCTACGACCGCGAAGAGCGCAGCCAGCTGGCGGTCAAGCAGGGCAGGTTCACCGAAGAGCACTTCATCAAGCCCTACCGCGCCGTGCTCGAGCAGTGGGCTGCCCGCTGATCCATCGCATCTCCCTCCCCCAGGACAAAGACCCCATACACGATGAAGAAACTACTGCCCACCTCCACCGCCGGCAGCCTGCCCAAGCCCTCCTGGCTCGCCGAGCCCGAAAAGCTCTGGTCGCCCTGGAAGCTGCAGGATGAAGCACTGACCGAAGGCAAGCACGACGCGCTGCGCCTGTCCCTGCAGGAACAGCAGCACGCCGGCATCGACATCGTCAGCGACGGCGAGCAGACACGGCAGCATTTCGTCACCACCTTCATCGAACACCTCGACGGCGTCGACTTCGACAAGCGCGAGACCGTGCGCATCCGCAACCGCTACGACGCCAGCGTGCCGACCGTGGTCGGTGCGGTCAGCCGTCCGAAATCCGTATTCGTCGAGGATGCAAAGTTCCTGCGGCGGCAGACCGCACAGCCGATCAAGTGGGCGCTGCCCGGCCCGATGACCATGATCGACACGCTGTACGACGCGCACTACAAGAGCCGCGAAAAGCTGGCCTGTGAATTCGCGAAGATCCTCAACGAGGAAGCGAAGGAGCTGGAAGCCGCAGGCGTGGACATCATCCAGTTCGACGAACCCGCCTTCAACGTGTTCTTCGACGAGGTGAACGACTGGGGCGTGGCGACCCTGGAGCGCGCGATCGAAGGGCTGAAGTGCGAAACCGCCGTGCACATCTGCTACGGCTATGGCATCAAGGCCAACACCGACTGGAAGCAGACGCTGGGCTCGGAGTGGCGCCAGTACGAAGAGTCCTTCCCCAAGCTGCAGCAGTCCAGCATCGACCTCATCTCGCTGGAATGCCACAACTCGCACGTGCCCATCGACCTGATCGAGCTGGTGCGCGGCAAGAAGGTGATGGTGGGTGCCATCGACGTGGCGTCCAGCACGGTGGAAACACCGGAAGAAGTGGCCAACACCCTGCGCAAGGCGCTGCAGTTCGTCGATGCCGACAAGCTCTACCCCTGCACCAACTGCGGCATGGCGCCGCTGTCGCGTGAGGTGGCGCGCGGCAAGCTGCGGGCGCTCAGTGCCGGCGCACAGATCGTGCGCGAGGAGCTGGCCGGGCGGTGATGCATCGCTTCCAACCACGGTAGCGCCGGGCCACGCCCGGCGGCTGCATCACCGCTGGGCTACTCGACAACCTGCCACTGCGTGCCATTTCGCTGCAGCCTCGCCACCCACGTGTTCCCACTTCGATCACAGTAGGTCGGCACCACAAGCGCCAGTGCCATCCCCTGTGAGGCCTGCACGGCCGCCCTGCTGATCCTCACCAGCATCGGCCCCCTCGGCCCGTCACAGGCATGGGGCGTGCCCAGCGGCGGCAGGAGTGTGGGGTCGCTCACATAGATGATGCCCGGCAATGCCGGGTCTGCGTTCACTGCTGAGCGCTGCACCAGCCGCTGCAGCAGTTCCCGCAGGGGTGGCGGCAGTGATGCATCCCCGGTATCGACCAGGGACCTCATCGGTAGCGCAGATCGCACCTCGTACGCCGTCCATGGCCCGGCGCCGCTGAGCGGGCGAAGCGTTGCCGTATTCCGGTCAAAGTGGATGACCGGCGCAGGACAGGCCACTGACGGTGCACAGGGCACCACCATGGCAAGCTCCCGGATCAGCAGCGCCCTCACGATGGCCTGCTGGTCGAGGTCATCCGCAGCGACGAATTCGCGCTCCTGGGCACGTCGGGACTGCAGGTCCTGCCAGCTGTCCCGGGCGAACGGATACGCGACCACGCCGGCCAGAAGGATGGCGCCTGCAATGCTCAGGCGGAGTACGGTCGATTTACGGATGCTGGGCATCGGCGACGTCATTCGCAGCGTCCACCGCCCGATCCAGTGCACTCCGCAGCGCCGCTCCCAGTTTGGGGGCCTGCTCACAGGCTGCGACGATCTGCTCGAGCAGGACAGCCAGCTTTCCCTCGCCAGGGCAGGAATACGCACCCCAGACGCGGTGCTGGATCTCATTCACCCATTTCAGGCCGTTGAGCTGCGTTGCCGGGGAGAGGTCTGGGTCCGACCAGAGACTTCGGCCTGCCACGGTCAGCTCAAGCCACAACCGGGTACAGAATCGTTTCGCCTGGGCTTCATTGAAGCGGATGACTCTCTCGCGCACCGGGGTTCCTTCCACTCGAAGATGGGCAGATGGCTGCGTTCACCACGCACCAGGATCGTGCCTGCCGTTCTTCGGATACTGCCATGCCCGCACAGGGCCTGCACCGGGTCTCTTGCTTCCCGTGCGGGCAGGGGATCCTTCCCCTACCCGCTCCGCATTTCTCCCTCAGTAGTCGTAGCTCACGCTCACCCGCAGCGAGCGCGGCGCCTGCCGCACCGTCGCCGCCCCGTACAGCGGGTCGGGCTGCCCTGGGTCCAGCTCGGAGTACGGCGATTTCCACAGCGCCACCTGGCTGTTGAACACGTTGAACACATCCAGGTTGAAGCCCAGCCGGCCATCGGCCGCGGCCGGGCGGTAGGACACGCCCAGGTCCAGCTGCTTCAGCCACGGCAGCCGTCCCTGGCTGCCCGGAGGCGCCGGCTGGCCGTTGTAGAAGTGGTAGGCGATGCCATAGCCGGAAGGATCTTCGAAATCCGGGCCATAGGAACCCAGCGCGCTGAACGGCGCACCCGAAATCACCCGCACGTTGGCCGAGAGCAGCCATTCCGGCGTCAGCTGGTAGTAGCCATGCAGCTTGAACTGGTGGGTGTGGTCATTGCTCTGCGGTCCGTTGGTGTGCTCCATCAGCTGGGCATAATCCCAGGCCTGCGTGGTCGACACCGCGGTCTGGCCGATGCCCGACAGCAGCTGGCCTTCGGTGGTGCCGTAGCTGCGCGACCAGGTGTAGTCGGCGCGGCCATACCAGCGGCCATCGAACGGGTGTTCCAGCGACAGGTTCACCGCGTAGTAGTTGCGCTTGAACTTCGGGAAGCCCATCTCGGCATTGGTCAGCGGCACGCTCACGTAATTGCCGCTGGTGTCGACCAGGTTGAAGGTGTTGGCACGGCCCGGGTTGATCAGCCAGCAGCTGACCGGATTGCTGTCCTTGGTGACGTTGTAGCCAAGGCTGCTGGCCTTGCCGAGTACCGCATCGATATCGCAGTAGTCGTCCACGCCACTGCGCAGCACGCGGTACGTCGCCTTCGCGCCGTACACCCAGTCCTGCCCCAGTGCCTTGGTGAAGCCGAGGATGAACTCATCCTGGAAGGAGGGCTTGATGCCGGAGGTGGCCACCGTCTTCGCGTCCGGCAGCAGACCGTAGTTGTTGTTGGACGACACCGCATCGGAGAACGCGGTGAGGTCGGTCGGGTAGCCGTTGCTGTCGATGCCGCCGTAGGTGTAGTAGGTGGACGTCGCCAGCGTTGCACCGGCTGCGTTGAACGCAGGGTTCAGCGGCAGTGCGAGGTAGTAGCGGCCCACGTTGCCGAACACCTTGAAGCGGCCGTCGCCGCCGACATCCCAGCTGAAGCCCAGCCGCGGCGCCCACTGCCCGCTGGTCTGCTTGATGTACGCATCGCCGTCGCGGTTGTAGTTGGTGAACTGGTCCAGGCGCAGGCCAAGGTTCAGCAGCAGGCGGTCACTCACCTGCCAGTTGTCCTCGATGTACTGTGCCCGCTGCGAAGCACGAACCGAGGCCAGCGCACTGTAGATGTACTGGCGCACGTAGTAGCCGTCTGCACCATTGCGGATGCCACCGGTGGCCGGCACGCCCAGGCCGGTGTTGATCGGCACGTTCGGGTTGGACTGGCCATAGATCCAGTAGTAGCCATCGGCCGAGGCCACCGAGCCACGGTTGAGCGCGCGTGCGTTCTGGTTGTCGATGCCCACCGTGATGCTGTGGTCGCCCAGGACATAGTTCGCATCCAGGCGCAGGTTGTTGCTGCGGTTGCCACGCGCAGGATCGACCAGCAGCGAGGTGGTCTGCGCGTTGGTGATCGGCGTGCCACCATTGAGTGCCGGATTCTGCAGGTTGGCGCTGTTGATGTAGGTCAGGCTGCCATCGTAGGCCGGGTTGCCGATGTAATCATCGGTCTTCATCTCGCCGTACTGCGCACTCACCGTCAGCCGGTCGGTCAGGTAGCCGGTGTACTTGGCCGTCCACAGGTCGCCGCCGGTCTTGGTGGTGTCTTCCTTGCCGCGCTGCGCGCCACGGGTGAGCGTGTCGTAGTCGTAGGCGAAGATGTCGCCACGGAAGACATTGCGGCTGGACGCACCGGTCAGTTCCAGCAGGTGATTGTCGGTGATGTTCCAGTCCAGCTTGGCGTACCAGCGTGGACGGTTGTACTCATACTTCGAGTAGGCATTGGTCGCCTCGACGTTCTTGACGTCGGTGCCTTCGCGGCGTTCCAGCTCGTAGGAGCCGAAGAAGAACAGCTTGTCTTCGATCAGCGGGCCGCCGGCGTAGATGCTCTGGGTGGTCACCCACTCGCGGTCCTTGCTCTCCGGCGAGTACAGCGCGCCGTCGCCCGGGTAGCGCACATCATCCTTGTCCGAGCGCGTGGACGCCGGCTCCCAGGTGAACTGGCCGCCGAAGTGCCAGTCGTTCGTGCCGCGCTTGCCCACGGCATTGATGACACCGCCATCGGAACGGCCGTACTTGGCGCTGTAGCCGCCGGTGTAGATTTCCTGCTGGTCGATGCTGCCATAGGGCAGCGTCAGGCCGCCCAGGCCGCGCAGCGGATCGGTGCTGTTGAAGCCGTTGATGTAGTACGCGTTCTCGGCCGCCGACGAACCGCCGAAGCTGACCAGCTGCGCGCCGGTCGGGCCGGCGTAGCTGCCGTTGCCACCGTTGCCGACCACGCCCGGCGCAAGCTGGGCGATGGCCTCGGCCGAGCGGCCCAGCGGCAGGCGCTGCAGCTGCTCGGCGGTGATCACCGTGCGCGAATCCACGCTGCTGACGTCGATTGCGGCGGCCGCGCGGTCGGCGCTGACCTGCACGCCATCCAGGCGGGTCACCTCGCCGAACGACACTTCAGTGCTGGTGCCCACCGTCAGCGCAACGCCCTCGCGGGTCTGCAGCACCTTGCCGTCGGCATCGCGCGCCTCCACGGAATAGCGGCCCAGCGGCAGCTGGCCGATGGTGTAGCGGCCGCGCGCATCCACCGTCACCTCACGGGTGAGGCCGGTATCGCTGCGGACGAAGATGCGCTGCGCGGAGGGAGGGGCCAGGCCGGCGATCGCGCCGGTGGTGGACTGCGCATGAAGTGCGGGGGACGCGGTGGCAAGCAACACCGCCAACGCCAGCAATCGCGGGCGCAGTGAGGAACGAGCTGTCGTCATCGTGGGGCGTACGGGTAGTGGGGGAAGCGCTGCCTGCGCGCCACGACGGGCGCGCCAGACACTGCACATTCATTAACCCCGCTCGCGCCCCAATGCTGAAATGCCCAGTGGTTATGTACTGTTGGCCGATGGCCATACCGCTGTGGAGATGTGCGCCGTCCAGCGCGCGGACCTCGCCTCAGCCGCTTCGCTTCAGCGCGCTCGCAAGGAAGGGTGCCGTCCTGCTGCCCTCGGCCCGAGCGACCTGGTGCGGCGTGCCTTTCGCCACGATGGTGCCGCCCGCCCCGCCCGCACCCGGGCCGACGTCGATCACCCAGTCCGCCTGCGCGACCGCGCGCATGTCGTGCTCGATCATCACCACCGTGTTTCCCGCATCCACCAGGCGCTGCAGCTGGACCATCAGCCGGTCCGCGTCCGATGCGTGCAGGCCCGTGGTGGGCTCATCCAGCACGTACAGGCTGCGGCCACGCTGGCTGCGCTGCAGTTCGGTGGCCAGCTTGATGCGTTGTGCCTCGCCACCCGAGAGCTCGGTGGCGGGCTGGCCCAGCCGCAGGTAGCCCAGGCCGATGTCCCGCAGCAGGTGCAGCGGGCGCGCAATGGCCTCTTCCTCGCTGAAGAACGCATGCGCCTCGTCCACCGTCATCTGCAGCACCTCGGCGATGTTGCGGTCCTTCCACAGCACCTTCAGCGTGGCCTCGTTGTAGCGCGCCCCATGGCAGGTAGGGCACGGCGCATAGACGCTGGGCATGAACAGCAGTTCGACGCTGACAAAGCCCTCGCCTTCGCAGGTTGCGCAGCGGCCCTTGGCCACGTTGAACGAGAAGCGACCGGCGTCGAACCGGCGTCGGCGCGCGGTGGGCGTCGCGGCGAACAGCTTGCGCACGTGGTCGAACAGCCCGGTGTAGGTCGCCAGGTTGGATCGCGGCGTACGGCCGATGGGCTTCTGGTCCACCTGCACGACGCGTTGCAGGGCATCCACATCACCGGCCAGCCGGCCGCGTGTTGCCTCGATCACCGTGGGGCCATCGGTCGGCGGCGCATCTGCAGTGTCTTCCGCAGGCTCGTGGCCCAGGTGCAGCAGCACCAGCTCAGGCAAGGCCTGCGCCATCAGGCTCGACTTGCCCGAACCGGAGATCCCGGTCACTGCGGTCAGCACGCCCAGCGGCACCTGCGCGTCCACGCCCTTCAGGTTGTGCCGGTGGATGTCCTTCAGCTCCAGCCAGCTCGAGGCACTGCGCTGCCGGCTGGCAGGCGCCGCCACCCGATCGAACAGATACAGCGCCGTCCGGGAATCCTCGACCTGGCGCAGTCCATCCGGCTCACCGCTGTAGAGGACGCGCCCGCCGTGCTCACCCGCCTCCGGCCCCACATCCACCAGCCATTGCGCGCGGCGCATCAGCTCCAGATCGTGTTCGACCACGAACACCGAGTTGCCACCGTCACGCAGCCGCTCCAGCGCGTCGTACAGTGCCTGGCTGTCGGCCGGGTGCAGGCCCGCCGATGGCTCATCGAGCACGTACAGCACACCAAACAGCAGCGAGCTCAACTGCGTGGCCAGCCGCAGGCGCTGCAGTTCGCCGGCCGACAGCGTCGGCGTCGCGCGATCCAGTGACAGGTAGCACAGGCCCAGGCCACGCAGCTGGCGCACGCGCGCCATCACCCCGCCCGCGAGGCGCTGCGCCGCAAGCTGTTTCTCTTCCGACAGCGCTGCCTTCCGGCCCGCGCGGGCACGCGTGCCGTAGCCGCTGAAATCACCTTCGGCAACCGGCTGCAGCAGCTCCGCCAGTTGGTCCAGTGGCAGGCGCATGAACTCGCCGATGTCCACGCCCGCGAAGGTGACCGAGAGTGCCTCGGGTTTCAGCCGCTTGCCCTCGCAGGCCGGGCACAGCCTGCCCTCCATGTAGCGGGACACGCGCTTGCGCATCAGTGCGCTCTGGGTATTGGCAAACGTGTGCAGCACGTAGCGGCGCGCGCCGGTGTAGGTGCCCATGTAGCTGGGCTCCTGCTTGCGCTTGAGCGCGGCACGGGTCTCTGCGGGGGTGAAGCCCGCATAGACCGGCACGCTCGGCGCCTCCTCGGTGAACAGGATCCAGTCGCGGGCTTTCTTCGGCAGCGTCTTCCACGGCACGTCGATGTCGTAGCCCAGCGTGACCAGGATGTCGCGCAGGTTCTGGCCGTGCCAGGCCGGTGGCCAGGAGGCGATGGCGCGCTCACGGATGCTGAGGGAAGGATCGGGCACCATCAGCGCCTCGGTCACCTCATACACATGGCCAAGGCCGTGGCAGGTGCTGCAGGCGCCCTGCGGCGTATTGGGTGAAAAGTCCTCGGCGTACAGCATGGGCTGGTTGGCCGGGTAGGACCCGGCGCGCGAATACATCATGCGTACCAGGCTGGACAGCGTGGTCACGCTGCCCACCGATGAGCGCGCATTGCTGGCACCACGCTGCTGCTGCAGTGCTACCGCCGGCGGCAGCCCGTCGATGGCATCCACGTCGGGCACGCCCGCCTGGTCGATCAGGCGCCGCGCGTAAGGCGCGACGGACTCGAAGTAGCGTCGCTGCGCTTCCGCATACACGGTTCCGAAGGCCAGCGATGACTTGCCGGAGCCGGAGACGCCGGAGAACACCACCAGCGCGTTTCGCGGAATGGAGACATCAATGTTCTTGAGATTGTGCTCGCGCGCACCGCGAACGTCGACGCAGCCACTGGCGGTGGCAGCGCATGACGATTCGCCAAAGGGAGTGTTGGACATCTTCGCGACCTGCGGGCAGTGAGTGGCACGCATCAACGCGTGCCCGATGATGCATTCTCGCCGCTGCGGGGTGAATGTGGGTGAGCGCGCGCCCGGTGCGTGGATCACCGCTTGAAAATGGACAACAGATCCTTGTCTTCATGCGGCGCTTCCCACGTGGAGAGCCAGCAGAAGCCCACCCCGCTGCGCACGGCAGCGAGCTGGAACGCTGCAAGTTCCTGCTTGGTCACCGGGTACGCGATGGGGTCAAAGTGCAGCAGCGCCCACGGCTTGAGAAGTGAGAATCCGGACTTCATCTCCGAAAACGCTGCCTTGAGATGACGTCGGATGGCGGAGAAGTCTCTCGGCGCACCCGCACGACTACCCAGTGCATGGCACTGCCGGCGAATGGTTCTGCCTTCACCCACAACGCGAACCAGGAAGTGGTCCTGGTGTACTTGAACGTAGATCAGCCGACGGCGAAAAATGCCCATGCCCTACCTGGCGTCCATGCCAGGCCGGACCTGCCTGGCGCACTCTGCTGCAACAGGTGCAAGCGAAGCGCCCTTCACCGCGGCGAGCGCTTTGAGCGTCTCCCGCTCATACGCTTCGGCAACGCCCGGTTCCGGCTCGATGAAAGGCGATGTGCAGATGTCATCGATCTTGAAGCCCTGCTGGATCAAAGCCAACACGTTCTCCGGCGCTTTCGGCAGCGCGCGCGCCACCGCGTAGGTGAGGGACAGCGAGGCGCCGGCATCCGAGTATGGCCTGAGCGCAGCCGCAACCTTGAGCCACGAAGGATCACCTGACTCGATGCCGGACATGACCTGGTCGAATTGCCGCGGATGGTCCCAGAGATCCCACAGCACCTTGCGCCCGCCTTCGCTGGCGATGCGCTTGAGCAGCACCGGTGCCGAAGGGCCTCCAGCAGCGGCAGCCACCGGCGCCACCGGCGCCACAAGCGCCAGAGCGAGCAGCATCAGGGACATTCTTCTCATGGCATTCGGCTACCTGGTATCCGGCCCTTGGCGCCGGCGATGCGATTGGCGGGCTTCCCCTTGATGCAGCGTGATCTTAGGGTGGCCCGGCCCGGCTAACAAGCTGGCGCATGACCGGTGCCAGCCGTCCGCAGTTCGCCGCGCATCCAGTCCATGAACGCCGTTACCCCTTCCACCCGCTCCGCAGGCACGTCCTCGCGGGTCACCGCGTAGTAGGCAAACGCCTGCGGCCACGGCGCCTGTACGACCACCTGCAGGCGCCCGTCCGCCAGCTCATCCACCGCGTGGATGTCACGCACCAGGGCAACGCCCTGGCCTGCCACAGCGGCGCGTACCAGCAGCAGGTCATCGTCGAAGGCAGGGCCGCGTTCCAGCTGGTCGTCGGCCGCCAGGCCCAGTGCCTGGAACCACAGCCGCCAGTCACTGCGCTCGCTGTCCTGCAGCAGGGGCAGGCGCAGGCAGTCCTGCGGCGTGGTGGCGGGTGCCACCGTCGCCAGCAACGCAGGGCTGGCCACCGGCAGCAGCACCGGTGCCAGCAGGTGCTCGCTCTGCAGCCCGGGGTAGACGCCCAGCCCATGCCGGATGGCGACGTCCACGCCATCGGCACGCAGATCCATCAGCCGCGGGCTGGCATCCAGCCGTACATCGATGGAAGGATGGGCGGCACTGAAACCGGCCAAGCGCGGCGCCAGCCACTGCGCGGCAAAACTGGGCGCCGCGCTGATGCGCAGCGTCGTGCGTGCGCGGCTGCTTTCCAGCACCTGCAGGCTGCTGCTGATCTGGTCGAAGGCCTGCAGCAGCTGTGGATGCACGCGCGCGCCTGCGGCGCTCAACACCACGCCATGGCGCGTGCGATCGAACAAGGAGACCCCCAGTCGATCCTGCAGTTGCTTGAGCTGCAGGCTCACCGCCCCCGGGGTTACGCCCATGGCTTTGGCGGCCGCGGTCAAGCTGCCATGCCTGCCGGTTTCCACGAAGGCCCGCAAGGCCAGCAAGGGCAGGACTGCGCCCACGAACGTTCTCCTCGATCTGGCCATGCATGGGCCACGCGCCGGCAGCATAGCGAGCGCAGCGCGTGTTGTCGTGGCATGCCCGCAGTGTTCAGCGCAGCTCACTTCCACGCGCAGTACAACTCGTTTCCACTGCCTGCGCATGCTTCCTAGACTGTTGGTCCGGTTGCTGCAGCACCGTCCCCACGCGTCACCTGACCAACGGTGGCGCACCTGCATCGTGCCTGCGCCCATCACCGGAAACCCACGTGTCCGCACCTTCCCTGCATCTGTACACCGACAGCTCGCCGAACGGCTTCAAGGCCAGCATCGCGCTTGAAGAACTTGGCCTGCCCTACCAGGTGAGCCATGTCCGCATCGACCAGGGCGAGCATCGCAGCCCCGGGTTCCTTGCCCTCAACCCGCACGGCCGCATCCCGGTCCTGGTGGACCACGCACGCGGCCAGGTGGTGTTCGAGTCGGCAGCCATCCTGCTGTACCTGGCCGAGCACGGGCAGGGACTGCTGCCGCGTGCGCCCACCGCACGCTGGGATGCCATCACCTGGCTGATGTTCCATGCCGCCAGCGTCGGGCCCATCCTGGGCCAGCGCGTGCACTTCGAGCACTTCGCCGAAGAGCGCTACCTGCCCGCCGTGCAGCGCTACCAGCGACTTTGCGAGGATGCGTTCAGCGTGCTGGACGCTCGCCTTGCCGACCACGCCTATCTTGCCGGCGCGGAGTACTCGATCGCCGATATCGCCCACTTCGCCTGGCTGCACATCGCCGAGCTCATCGACATCGACTTCCGTCGCCATCGCAACCTGTGGCGCTGGTACCAGCAGGTAGGCGAGCGGCCGGCCGTGCAACGCGGCGTGCGCATTCCCGAACCTGCAACCGGCCCCTGAAGGACACGCCATGACATCGACGATCTCTACCACGGGCGCATCTGCGCCTGCGTTCACCAACCACGCTGGCTACCAGCGCATGTTCCGCGCGGGTGAACTGACCCTGGGCATGTTCCTGCCGCTGCGCTTCTACGAAGGCGACATGCGCGCCCTGGAAGGGCAAGGCCGCCTGGTCGAGGCCATCGACCGCCACGGCTTCGCTGCCGTGTGGGTGCGCGATGTGCCCCTGTTCGATCCGATGTTCGGCGATGCCGGCCAGGTCTTCGATCCCTTCACCTATCTGGCGTGGCTCGCCGCGCGTACTCAGCGGGTGGCACTGGCCACCGGCAGCGTCGTGCTGCCGCTACGCAACCCCGTTGACCTGGCCAAAGCGGCGGCATCGCTGGACGTGCTGTCGGGCGGGCGGCTGGTGCTGGGCACGGCGTCAGGCGACCGCGCGGTGGAGTTCCCCGCGTACGGCATCGAGCACGCCACCCGTGGTGAGCGCTTTGCCGAGGCGTTGCCGGCGATGCGCCGATGGTGGCAACCCGCCGACGGCAGCCGCGCCGGCCATGCGTGGACGGACCAGGGCCTGCAGCTGCTGCCCCCGCCCACCGCGCGCATTCCCCTGATCGTAACCGGCGGCGCCCGCCAGCCATTGCCATGGATTGCCGAGCACGCCGATGGATGGCTGACTTACCCGGATAGCACGCATGACGCGCACGGGCCCGCACGGCTGGCGGCGAAGATCCGGGCGTGGCGATCGCTGATTCCCGACGGCGGCTTCCGGCCGCACATCACCAACGAATGGTTGGATCTGGTGGACGACGCCGACCACCCGCGTGTTCCCCTTCAGGGCGGCCACACGTTGCGTACCGGCCGGAAGGGCTTGATTGCCCTGCTGGACGCCTGGCGTGCGGCAGGCGTGAATCACGCCGCGCTCGGCATCCAGTACTCACGCCGGCCTGCCGCCGAGGTCATCCAGGAGATTGCCGAAGAGGTGCTGCCCCTGTTTCCGGCGTTTGCCGGAATGCCGGGTCAGTCGCCGGACTGGTAGAACGCGGCTCGGGACCGTCCTGATCCTGGGGGTGTCATGGCGTCAGCTGTCATGTTGAACGTCCACCGCCGCCCCATCCTGGAAGTAGACAGTGAACAACGCATAGCGACCGCTGAGTGTCTCGAACTGGAGCATCCATGGACGGGTTGGGTTGCCATCCAACGGGACCTCGATGCCAGACAACTGGAACTTTTCGCGCAGGGACGTCGTCAGCGGCCCATGGATTTCCTCGTACGCAGGTGCAAGGACGCTGGCAGCCTTCTGAAACGCCGCCTCCACGTCGCGTGTCGTGTCCTGCAGGAACCCGATCTGGGCCTCCGAGGGCAGCTGCGAACCGGAGGTTCTGAAGTACACGGCGACTGTCCGGTCTCCAACGGGAACGGACTCCGCCTCCCATGTCTCCTCGCCACGAATCCTGGTGAGTTCCATGGGGCCAAAGAGTGGATGTTCCGCTGTTGCGACAACGGGACCTTCCCAGATTCGCTTCAGCCAATCGAGCATGACATCCGACTCCCTGTCAGACGGACCCACGGGCCCCGGTTGCACGGATTATCCACGAACCACAGTGCGGGGGCTTTGCCCATGGCGACCTGTTTCGCTATAACCGGAGTTTTCCAAGGTCATGTCCCATGACGCTGAAGGATCTTCTCGCCTCTGCTGTCTATCGCGACTACGTGCTCGCACTGGACGCGCATCTCGAGCACCAGCGCTTCGACCACGACGCTGCCGTGGAGCCGTTGATCGTAGCCCTGCATGAAGGCTGGCTGGAGCACGCCGGTACCACGCCCATCGCATTGCGTGAGCTGATCACAACCGAACGCCTCCAGACGTTCAACTACATCGCGCAGAAGCTCGTTGCCTTCTCTGAAGCAGATGGCGGTGCGGACAATATCGTCAATGAAGCGGCCAACCTGCATATGCCCATCGGCCACCTGGTCGAATACCTGGTCCTGCGTGACGAATCGTCTGACATCACCGCCTACCTGAGGAAGATTCGAATGCCCAGTGCACGTGCTTACGCGGCGCGCGTTTCGAAAATGTTCCGCGCGGCCAGCATTGACCTGCCCGGGCCTGGTTGAAGCCGGGCAGTTCGCTCGCGCCTGCAGTGCGCCGTTCCCGCGACGAACGGACAGTTGGCCGCGCTGTGATCGCGGCAGCCCTATGGCGAGCGGGCGACTTCCCACATCCCATACGCCGTCAGCCCGAGGGACTCTGCAAGGCCATTCGAAGCCACGTTGTCGAACTGGCAGCGGTACTGCGCTTCATGTCCGCGCTCGCTGGCGTAATCAATCATCGCGCGCACCAGCGACCGTGCCAGGCCCTTGCCGCGCGCGCTCGGCATGGTCAGCACGCCCATATCGGCGATTGCCACGCCGCCCCAGGGGTAGAGGCTGGAGACCGCCAGCAACTCCGATTCGACGAACGCGCCAAAGGTCGCCCAGTGCCCCAGTTCCACGGACGCATCGTCCTGGTCGTCTGCCGGCACCTGTGCCATGAAGCCATCAAACAGCGCTGCATCGTCAGGCCTCAGCACGCGCACCTCGGGCGACGTGTCGGCTTGCGTCGTGGATGCGCCCGCAGTTTCCGCGTAGTAGATGACATCGGGCGCGTGCATCTCGACGCCGGCAGCACCGAGGGCCTCGCGCAGACCTTGCAATGAGACCGGCAGACTGTCCGGCGCGATTCCCAGGGCCGAAGCAATGGAGGGAGACAGTGCCGCACGCGTGCTGCCATGCGGATTCACCATCACCATTGCGCGGCGCTCGACGGTGAGATGCGGGTTGATCACCAGACTGAAGTCGCCTGCAGTCGGCACACGGATGCCGGCATCGAACAGCCCATCCCAATGGGAGACAACGGCAGGGCTCCACTGGCACATCGTTGCGCTCCTTCTTTGCGGTCGTCCGAAACGCTGGAATCAAGCTGCGCCGCAAAGCGACATCGGCTTGAATGAGATGCCGACAGTTGGGCGCAGCATTCGCCGAGTATGCCGGACTCCAGACGGAGCGGTGCGCTGCACAGCGGGCAGACCTCACAGTGGAAGCCGGTCTTGCCGTGGCCGCGAGCCTGACATGCTAGATTCAACAACACAGCCAAAGCATTTGCGACGAAGCTCACAAATCCCTGGTCGCCTGCGGCGGGAAAATGGAATTTCGCAAGGAGAGACTGCGCCATGAGGCACCCTGTTCGCCGCACCATGATGCGCACTGCGTGCGCTGCGATGTTGCCGCTCGTACTGGCCGCGTGCGGTACCCGCGATGACGCGGCATCCATCACCGCTGATCTGCGCGCCCAGATGGACGGCTCGAAGGTATGCGCGGTGCTGGTGGCACCCGAGTGGCCGATCGAGCAAAGCGCGGAACATCTCGCCAGCCCCGGCATTGAGGCCCTGATCGCCGCCGACCTCATTCGACGCGAACCGGTGGTGAACCGTGCCAACGTGACGCCGCAAGCGCGCATTTCCATTACCGAAACGGGCAAGCCCTATCTGCAGCTGGAAGCGATCGGTCCTGGCAGCCCGCCGTCGCCCTACCTCTGTTTTGGCCGGAAGCAGATCACCAGCATCAGCCGCGGCGAAGACGGCGTGGTGCGCTACCGCTATCGCATCGTGGATCCTCCCGCGTGGGCCCTGCGCAGTGACATGCGCGCGGTGTTTCCCTTCCTTGCCCGGCTGATCGACCACGAACAGCACGCCGAGCTTGGCGCGGTCAAGGAAGATGGCCGATGGCAGGTGCCCGGCGGCCCCATGCAGACCAATCTTGCCGAGCTGGGCAACATCGGCTTCCTTCCCTGCCCTTACCCCAACGCTTCGCCCGATGAAGACCCCTGCCGCTGAATGTCGAAAGGAGATCTGACATGAAACCTGCCCTCCTCAGCGCACTGTTCGCGCTGGCCTTTACCTCTACGGTCGCCAGCCAGGAAATGCCGGATGCGGGCTGGGCGAAGGACCCCGCGAGCGGATGCAGCTTCAAGGCGCCCCGCTCCCTGCCCTCGGGGCCGACCTATTGGATCGGCGACTGTACCGGCGGCAAAGCGACCGGCCTGGGCGTATTGCGCCGTCGCGATGGAACGGTCGCGGGCGAGGCGTTCTACGGCGAACTGAAAAACGGGGTGCCGGTCATCGGCGTGATCGATACCCGCCGGGACGATCAGGGCGGCTTTGTGCTGGGCCGCTGGAAAGACGGCGATCTGGTATCCAACGATGACAACCCCTGGCAGGATCGCGCCGATGCCTTCACCACCGCTGCCAGCACCGCTCGCGCAGCGAGTGCGGTGTTCAGATCGCAGAAGAACGAAGTATCAGCCCGCTTCTACGCGCAGCAGGCTGAAATGCTTGCTGAGCAGCTTGACGGTTGAGCGACATATACGTGGAAAACGCGACGATGGAATGGACATTCGATCAGGCCCCGAACGTAGCGTGCATCACCTGCCAGGCCGTGCTGGACGGCAGTCCCGTCCTGGTCGTGACGCACTATGCCGATGATCACTCCTGGGCGTTCCTCGATGGCACCGAAGCCGATCCATCCCAGGCGCGCGTCGTTTCCATGCAAAGGGTCGTGCACCAGCATCCTGAACTTTCCGGGATCTCGGACCTGCTGCCGGGCATGACCGCCATGCGGCCTGCGCCCGGCATGGCGTGGCGCACGGAACCGCACGACTGAACCACCCGCGATGCGCCGGGCGTGACCCGGCGCCACCGCTGCGTCACTCGCAGAGCGCGCTGTCTTCCGTCAACGCAGCATCGTCCAGCGGCCGCCGCTGCTCGATCAGCTCACGCTGTGCGGCAGTGGGCTCGCCCAGCCACCACACGCGGCAGCGCGCGGTCAGGCGGCCGACCATCTTCGACTGCCCGGGCGAATACAGCATCGCCAGCGCGGTCCCTGGGCAATCGTGGGCCTGGCAGGCGGTGTAGAACCACCACGGCTCACCCTGCAGCGTCTCCAGCTCACCGGGGCCGCTGGGGCCGCTCAGCAGGCGTTCGCGCAGCGAGGGAATCTCCTTGTTGCTGGCCTCGGCGGCGGCAGTGTTCTGCATCAGCGCGTTGAATGCGGCCAGCACCTTCGGGTCCTTGCGCCCGCAGTCATCCACGGTGTTGCCGCCCACCAGGGTGAAGAACTGGGTGGCCAGCGGATTGTCCTTGCAGGTGAGTTCCGCGCCGGGGCTTTCCTGTTCCGGCTCACCCTCGTTGTCCCACACCGACGGGTCGACGCCGTCTTCAACGGAGGGTTCGGGTTCGACCGCCGTGGCGGTGGCGGCGGCTGCATCGGTTGCGGCTTCAGCGGCGGGCGTGGGCTCGCCACCGGCCTGCGGTGCCGGCGCCTGCGAACACGCGGCGAGCAGCGCGATCATCCATGAGAGGCTAATGTTGCGGGATTGCATTCCCTGTCCTTGGGTGTGTGGGCTGCGACGGAGGGATTCTACGCGGTGCCGGCATTCCGCCGGGTTGAACCCGTAAAAAAACCCCGGCGCGTGGCCGGGGCTTTTCGATTCACTTGAACAGCGTGTCCGGGTATTCCGGCTTCTGTTCCCGCGCCAGCAGGGCGCGCAGGCCTTCTGCAGGCGTCTGTTCGCCGTGCAGCACGGCACGCACGCGGTCGGAGATCGGCAGGTCGATGCCATGGCGGCGCGCCTGTCGCATCACTTCGTCGGCGGTCTGTACCGATTCCACCACCTGGCCGATTTCGCGCACGGCATCCTGCAGCGTCTGCCCGCGGCCCAGGGCCAGGCCCAGGCGACGGTTACGCGACAGGTCGCCGGTGCAGGTCAGCACCAGGTCGCCCAGGCCAGCCAGGCCCATCAGGGTTTCCGGCTTGGCACCGATCGCCGCGGCAAGCCGCAGCATCTCGTTCAGGCCACGGGTGATGAGGCCGGCGCGGGCATTCAGGCCCAGCTGCATGCCATCGGCCACGCCGGTGGCCACGGCCAGCACGTTCTTCATCGCGCCGCCCAGCTCGGCACCGACCATGTCATCGCCCGTGTAGGCGCGGAACGCCGGGCCATGCATGGCTTCGGCCACGGTCTGCGCGAACTCCGGCACGTCGCCGTGCACGGTGATGGCGGTGGGCAGGCCCAGGGTCACTTCCTTGGCGAACGAGGGCCCGGTGACCACGGCCAGCGGCACGTCGTCACCCAGGATCTCGCGCGCCACTTCATGCAGGAAGCGGCCCGAACCGGGTTCAAAGCCCTTGGTGGCCCAGGCCACGCCGGCACCGGCCGGACGCAGCGGTGCCAGCGCACGCACGGTTTCGTTGAACGCGTGCGACGGCGTCACCACCAGCACCCAGGCGGCATCCTGCAGGGCGGCCGCCATGTCGGTGGTCGCACGCAGGCTGTCCGGCAACGGGATGCCCGGCAGGTAACGCGGGTTCTCGTGGCGCTGGTCGATGGCTTCGACCACGGCGGCATCGCGCCCCCACAGCACGGTCGGATGACCGTGCCGGGCAAGCAGGGTGGCCAGCGCGGTTCCCCAGGAACCAGCGCCCAGCACGGCGATCTTGTCAGCGGTAGTGCTCATCCGTGACGTCGCGGCGGTGATCAGGCGTTGCCGACCGGCTCGGAGTCAGCCAGCGACGGTGCGTCGCCCTGCTCCTGGCGCTGGCGCAGGGTTTCTGCGTACAGGCCTTCGAAGTTGATCGGCTGCAGGAAGAACGGCGGGAAGCCGCCGGCCTGGATCAGGTCGCTGACCAGCTGGCGCACGTACGGGAACAGGATGTTCGGGCACTGGGTGCCGAGCAGCACGTCGATCGACTGCGGGTCCAGGCCGACCAGGCCGAACACGCCGGCCTGCTTCACTTCGGCCACGTAGGCGGTGCGCTCACCGGCCTGGCAGGTCAGGGTGACGGCCAGCACGACTTCGAAGGCGTTCTCGCCCAGGCGCTGCACCTGCTGGTTCAGGTTGAGCTGCAGTTCCGGCTGGACCTGGTCATTGAAGATGGTCGGAGCATTCGGCGATTCGAAGGAAACGTCCTTGACGTAGATCTTCTCGACGGTGAACGCGGGGCCGGTGGCGGCATCGACCGGCGCAACGGCGCCGTTGGTGGTCTCTTCGGACATTTCCAGTAACTCCAATGAATGCGATTAAAACGATGGTCGAACTACAGCGATGGGGGCGGCGGCGGGCCCATACAAGGCCAGTTCCGCCATCCCCTGCAATCAGTTGCGGCCCTTGACCAGCGGCAATTCGGCCTGCTGCCAGGCGGGAATGCCGCCTTCCAGCACGAAGACCTTTTCAAAGCCGGCCTTCTTCAGCGCCTTGGCGGCGGTTTCCGAAGCGTTGCCGCTGCGGCACACCAGGACCACCGGGCTCTGCTTGGCGTTGGCCACCAGCTTGTGCTCGGCGCCGAAGGCGCTGGCCTGGGCGTTGCGGCTGCCGGCGATGTGGCCCTTTTCGAAGTCACCGCTGGGCGACAGATCAACCACGACCGCGCCACCGGCATTCATCAGGTGGGTCAGCTCGGCCGGCTTGATGCCCTTGTAGCCCCGGAACAGGCGGCGGATTTCGGTGACGATGAGGGCCACGGTCAGGCCGACCAGGGCCGCGGACAGCATCGGGTTTCGGCCAGCGAAGGCCAGCAACTCTTCGTAATTCACTCAGGTCACGGGTCGATTAAGCGGGCGCCGATTGTCGCACAAGCCACAGCGGGCCGGTCACTGCCCCTGCCACAGGTCCGGCAGGCCGGCGGCCTGCCACCAGCGCTTGGCGTCCGGATCCCAGCGCCAGCGCTCGACCACCACCACGGTGCGCTCGGCCTGGGTGTTCTGGTTGATCACCCCGATTTCGACCCGGCGCTCGACCTGGCCGCCGTCCAGCGAGGCGCTGCTGCGCTCGCGGTAGGAGGACACGCGCAGCTGGGCGTAGCGGTTGAGCTCGAACTCGGTGGGCGGCTTTTCCTTGCGCAGCTCCGGGTCCAGGTAGGCAATGGCATCGTCCATGCTGCCCCAGCGGATGGTTGCGCCGTAGGCGATCTGGGTCTCTTCCAGCAGCTTGCGCTGCTTGCGGGTGAGGTCGTCGGCAGCGGCACTGGCCACGGCGCTGACCAGCAGCAGGGAGCACAACAGGATCTGGATCAGGCGGCGCATCGGTGGTTTCCCCAGGACGTCAGCCTGCCATCCTACCCTTTGGCGAAGGCAACGAAGCGACCGCTCAGCTCGGCGGCAGAGCGGCCATCGGCCCCCGGCTGGCGGGCGACGATGCTGATGCGGGCCTTGCCGCGCTGGCGGAAGGTGGCCAGGAAGGTGTCCCAGCTGCTGGCTTCGGCGGTTTCGGCGTGGGCGTGCAGGTCTTCGTAGACCGGCGCCAGGTAGCGCAGGTTGCTGTCGGCCACGTAGACCTCGGCGTCGTGCCCGGCCAGGCGCAGGCGCAGGCTGACCAGCGCCCAGCCGGACAGGGTGAGCACCGAGGCCAGGCTGCCACCAAAGGCGTTGCCCTTGTCGTTGACGTTGGCCACCAGCGGCGCGGTGATGCGCAGCACGCCGTCGGCATAGCCGTCCAGGCGGATCTGCATCGCACGGACCGCCGGCATGCAGTCAAGCACGTCCTGCAGGGCGGCCAGCGAGGAGGTCAGGGCATCAGCGGACATCGAGCAGCAACCACGACAACGAAGGGCCCGCATAATGACGTCAATGGCCGACCATACGATACCCACTGGCTGGACCCTGATCTCGCTGCGTCCGCAGGGGCAGCATGCCGGGCTGAGGCGGGCTGCGGCCAAGCTGGGCGGGGCGACCGTGGCGTTGTCGCCGTGGCGGCTGCAGCGGTTGCAGGGCCCGGCGGTCGAACAGCGGCTGAACCGCGCACTGGCCTGCGCACGGGTGGTATTCACCAGTCCGGCGGCGGTCGAAGCCGCTGCGGCGCTGCAGCACCTGCCTGCGGCCCAGCACAGCCCGTGGCTGACCGTGGGCGAAGGCACCGCGCGCGCCCTGCACGCACAGGGCATCAGCGAAGTGCACGCACCGCAGCGGATGGACAGCGAAGGCCTGCTGGGCCTGCCGGTGCTGGCCGAGGTGCGCGGCATGGACATCGGCCTGGTGACCGCACCGGGCGGCCGTGGCCTGATTGCCGCGCAGCTGGAGGCGGCCGGCGCGCGGATCCTTCGCGCCGATGTCTACCAGCGCCTGCCGCTGGCGGTACCGCGGCGAACACTGGCACGGCTGGCGCACTCGGCCACGCCGTGGCTGCTGGCCGTCAGCAGCGGCGAGGCGCTGCAGCGCTTCTGGCAGCAGTTGTCCCCCGGTTGGCAGCAGCGCCTGCGCACCGAGGCCATCGTGCTGGCCGCCAGCGCGCGCCTGGCCGAGCAGGCGCAGGCGCTGGGACTGGCCCGCGTGGTGCGCAGCGAAGGGCCCACCATGGCCCAGATGGCGGCGGCCGCACACGCCGCGCTCACTGCCCCGGCAGCGACCTGAACAGGCACCCGGCGCACGCTTGCCGGGGTCATCGCCAACAGTGATGCTGTGTGCAACGCTGCCTGCCGGTTCCCCGCCGGCGACGCCGCCGACAAGGAAGCCCGATGAACGACACCCCGCCACCTGCCCCCTCCCGCCGCACCCTGCGCTGGCTGCTGCCGCTTGCCGGGCTGGTGGTGCTGGGCGCCGGTGGCTATGCCGGCTGGCACTACTGGCAGCAACAGCAGAGTGACCGGGCAGCGCAGGCGCAGACCACGGCCGTGCAGCTGACCGGGCTGCAGGCCACCGTCGAGGCACTGCGCCGCGACCAGCGCGCGACCAGCCAGCGGCTGCAGGATGCGGCGGCCACCAACCGCGTGCTGCGCGATGAAATGCTGGGCCTGTCCCAGCGCAGCGCACTGCTGGAAGAGAACCTGGGCCGGCTGGCCGAGAGCGCCAACCAGGGCCGCCAGGCCGTGCAGCGCGACGAGGCCGAGCTGCTGCTGACCCAGGCCGCGCAACGGCTGGCCTTTGCCGATGATGTGGAAGGCGCGCGCCGCCTGTATGCGCAGGCCGCCACCGCGCTGGCCGACCTGCCCGACAACGAAGGCCTGAACCTGCGCCAGGCGCTGGTGCAGGAACGCGACGCGCTGGATGCGCTGGGCCGTGGCCCGCGCGTGCAGGCGCTGCACCGGCTGGATGCGGTCGCACAGGCGCTGCAGGGGCTGCCCTCCGAACTGCCGCCCTCGCCGGCCGAGGCGGCTGCCAAGCCGTGGTGGCAATCCGCGCTGGCGCCCTTCGTGGATATCACCCCCAGCCGCTTGAACGGCCCGCTGACCCAGGCCGAGCGCGCCGCTGCCGATGACGCGCTGCAGTTGGAACTGACCCTGGCCCGTGCGGCCATCGAGCGTGGCGACCGCAGCGGCCGTGATGCCGCGCTGAACCGCGTGGCCCACTGGGCGCAGCGCCGCTGGCCGGATTCACCGGGCCTGCGCGCGCAACATGCTGAACTTCAGGCCTTGCGCAAGGCCCCGCTGCAGGCCGAAAGCAGCGTGCTTGGCAGCACCCTGCAACAACTGCGCTCCCAGACCGACCGGAGGTAACGCCCGATGAAACCCCTGCAATCCCTGGTCGTACTGCTGCTGGCCGTGGCCATCGGCGTGGTGGCCGCGCAATGGCTTGGCACCGATGACCTGAACCGCTACGGCGAAGTGACCCTGCGCTACGGCGGCTACGACTACCACAGCAACCTGCCCAAGGTGGCCCTGCTGTCGGTGATCGGCGTGCTGGTGCTGTGGCTGCTGTGGAGCCTGGTGGCGGCACCGTTCCGCGCCTGGGGCCGCTACCGCCGCAAGCAGGGCCGCGTGCGCCTGATCGACGGCCTGCAGGCTTACGAACACGGCCAGTGGCAGCGTGCGGAAAAGCTGCTGGATGGCGCGGCTGCCGACCCGGAAGTGAGCGCGGTGGCGCTGGCCAATGCGGTGCGCAGCGCGCAGTCGCGTGCCGATGCCGCATCCGGCGAGGCGCTGCTGCAGCGCCTGGGTGAGAGCGATGCCACGCTGCATGCACTGCTGCGCGCCGAACAGCTGTTGGCCCGCGACCTGCCGGTGGATGCGATCAACGTGCTGGACGTGGCGGCGATCCAGCCGCTGCCGCCGCGTGGCCTGTGGCTGCGCACCGAAGCGCTGGCGCAGGCCGGGCGCGCGCACGAGGCCTACGGCCAGCTGGGCGCGCTGCGGCAGAGCAAGGTGCTGCCGACCGACGCCAGCAGCGAACTGGAAGCCCGCTTGGCCGCGCAGGCCCTGCTGGAGGCCGGCGATGTGAACGCGCTGGCCGCGCAGTGGGAAGCCACGCCGAAGGCGCTGCGGCCGACCCCGGACGTGGTGGCGGCCTATGCCACCCGCGCGGTGGCGCTGGATTGGGATGAGCCGGCGCTGCTGGCGCTGGAACAGGCGCTGGACCATCGCTGGGACGACGAACTGGTGGCGCTGTATGGCCGCCTGCCTGCCGAGCGGCTGGCCACCCGCCAGTCCAACCTGGCGCGCTGGCGCAACGTGCATGACGATTCAGCCGCGCTGCGCCTGGCGCAGGGCCGCATCGCCCTGGCCCAGCAGCAATGGGATGCAGCGGATGCGTTCCTGCACGAAGCCATTGCCGCCGGTGCCGGTGCGCCGGCGTGGGAGGCCCTGGGTGAAGCGTTTGCCCAGCGTGGCGAACACGCGCTGGCCGCGCAGTGCCTGGCCAATGCGCTGCGCCTGCAGCGTGGCGAGGACAGCGTGGCGCTGGTGCACGGCACCGACGCACCGCTGCGCGCCACGGTGGAAGAGCAGCCGCTCACGGTGCAGCCGCCGGTGTACGACGCCAACGAGGTCCGCGACGAGTTCGGCAACCCGCGGGTGCCGTGACCATGGCTGAGGTGTGCCGACCAACGGTCGGCACCCACCAACAAAGAACGCCGCCCGATGGGCGGCGTTTTTTTGTTCAATGGATGCAATCAGCGTTCGACGATCGCCACCACGCCCATGCCGCCGGCGGTGCAGATCGACACCAGCGCGCGGCCACCGCCGCGTTCTGCCAGCTGCTTGGCCGCCGTGGCGATCACGCGTGCGCCGGTGGCGGCGAACGGGTGGCCGGTGGCCAGCGACGAACCCAGCAGGTTGATCTTGTCCGGGTCGATGCGGCCCATCGGTGCATCCAGGCCCAGGCGGTTGCGGCAGTAATCCTCGCTCTCCCATGCACGCAGGGTGCACAGCACCTGCGCGGCGAAGGCCTCGTGGATCTCGTAGATGTCGAAGTCCTGCAGGGTCAGGCCGTTGCGCTTGAGCATCTCCGGCACGGCCACGGTCGGCGCCATCAGCAGGCCTTCGCCATGCACAAAATCCACCGCCGAAACGTGGGCATCGCGCAGGTAGGCCTGCGGTTCGTGGCCGTGCGCGCGGGCCCATTCCTCGCTGGCCAGCAGCACCGCCGCGGCACCATCGGTGAGCGGGGTGGAATTGGCGGCGGTGAGGGTGCCACGGCCGGAGACCTTGTCGAAGGCCGGCTTCAGCGTGGCCAGCTTTTCCAGCGAGGTGTCCGCGCGCAGGATGTTGTCACGCTCGACGCCACGGAACGGGGCGATCAGGTCGTTGAAGAAGCCGCGCTCGTAGGCGGCGGCCAGCTTCTTGTGCGAGGACACCGCCCATTCGTCCTGCGAATCGCGCGAGATGTTCCATTCCTTGGCCATGTCCTCGCAATGGTCGCCCATGCTCTTGCCGGTGCGCGGCTCGGCCACGCCGGGGAACTCGGGCTTGAGTTCGGAGAGCTTGAAACCGGAGGTCAGCGCGCGGATTTTGTCGCCGGTGCTCTTGGCACGGTTGGCGGCCAGCAGGCGCGCGCGCAGCTTCTTGCCGTAGACGATCGGCACGTCGGACGTGGTGTCCGAACCACCACCGATGCCCGATTCGATCTGCCCCAGGGCGATCTTGTTGGCCACGGTGATGATGCTGTCCAGCGAGGTGCCGCAGGCGCGCTGCAGGGTGATGCCGGGGGTCAACGGCGACAGGCCGGAGGACAGCGTGGCTTCACGGCCCAGGTTCCAGTCGCTGGAATGCTTGATGACCGCACCCATCGCCACTTCACCCAGCTGCTGGCCGTGCAGGCCGAAGCGTTCGACCAGCGCGCCCAGTGTCCGCACCGACATGCCGAGGTTGCCGACATCCGAATACGCGGTGTTCTGGCGGCAGAACGGAATGCGGACGCCACCGAGGATGGCGACGGGACGAGCGTTGGGCATGGAGATACCTGGCATGGATGAGGGTGTCTGCAACATGGCCTGCACGGCAGAGCAGGCATAATGGAGCCAAGTGTAGCTGCCGCCCTGTGATGGGCCAACCGTGGAACCATGAGCAAACCCGACCCCGCGATGAATGCCCTTGGCGTGCTGGCCCTGGAACTGGCCAACGGCGAAATCCCCCGCCAGGCGGTGCTCAGCGCCGACCAGGCCGGTGAACTGGCCGACCGTATCGGCCGTGACCTGGCCAAGCTGGTGCCGCAGGTGGCCGAGCTGGACCTGGTGTTCGCCGCCGCCCATTTCGACCCCGCTGAAATCCTGCGCCCGGGCTGGCCGATCCACCGCCGCCTGGAAGAACTGCAGATGCGTGCCCCGGGCCGCAGCCAGGGCCCGCGCCTGCTGGCCTTCGGTGCTGGCGCCGATGGTGAAGTGCCGCTGCCGTTCCAGGCCGATGCGACGCTGGTGGGCGGTGGCCTGCGCGTGGTGCCCTTCCTGCTGACCGGCAGCGACGTGGCGACCACCGCTGCGGTGGCCGATGCGCTGGAAGACGTGCTGCTGGCCAACGGCATGGCCCATGCTGATACGGCGTTGATGGCACAGAACAGCTTCGGTGCCCGCATCGAGCACGCGCGCTACTTCACCGTGAACGACCTGGCCGCGATGATGTCGATGCAGTACGACAACCAGGGCCTGGCCGCGCTGTGGCCGCTGATCGAGACCGCGATCATGGCCCCGGGCCAGGACGAGTGGCTGGAGAACGCACCCGAGCCGCTGCTGCGCTATACGCAGGGCGAGGCACGCATGGCGCTGTTCGATCCGGCCGGCTGGTGCGCGTACTACAACCACAGCAAGAACGATTGCGACCGCCTGCAGGGCATCTACGAACAGTTCCTGATGCGCCAGCGGCAGATGGCCGCGGTGCTGGAAGCGCACGGCGTGCCGGTGCTGTTCGTGCACTGCGAGGCCGGGCAGGACGCGCGCGAGCTGCTGGCGCGCTGATGGCGGATACGTGCCGCCGGGCATGGCCCGGCGCTACCCGCGCAATACGGTAGCGCCGGGCCATGCCCGGCGGACCCAGGAAAAACGCCGGCTCGCGCCGGCGTTTTTCATTTCCTTACGGGGCCTTCTGGATGACCGCGCAGGCCAGGCGCGCGCCGGCGTTGCCGGTCGGCTGGGTCTTGTAGTCGTCCGCGTCGGCGTGGACGATCAGGCCGCGGCCGATGATGTCGAAGTCATCACCCTTGCCGATGTTGACGTTGCTCGAGACCGGGCCGTCGATGGTGGCCACGCCCTTGTCGTCGGCCTTGATGTTGGGCATGTCGCCGCCGTGGTGCGGGTCGGCCGACACATTGCCGTGGTCCTGCTTGCCCGGGTTGAAGTGGCCGCCGGCGCTCATGCCGTCCGGCGCGCTGCAGTCGCCCTTCTCGTGGATGTGGAAGCCGTGCTCGCTGCCCGGCTTCAGGCCGCTGATCTGGCCGGTCACATGCACCTTGCCGTCGACCACCTTGAAGGTGACGCTGCCCTTGGTCTCGTTGCCCTGGGTCGGTGCCAGTTCGGCCGTGGCCGTGGCATCGGTGGCCGGTGCAGCTTCGGTAGCCGGTGCAGCCGCCGGATCAGCCGGTGCTGCCGAGCCTTCGGCCGGGGTGGTGGCCGGGGCTTCGGCTTCCGGGGCGGCCGGCTGCTGGTTGCAGGCCGCCAGGCCCAGGGCGGCGATGGCCGCGAACAGCGAGGTATGGATCAGACGCATGGAACTCTCCTTGGAATGAAGCCCGTGGCGATCAGCGGGTAACCCGGATCACACCGCAGGCGATGCGGACGCCGGCATTGCCGGCGGGCTGGCTGCGATAGTCATCGGCGTTGGCATGCACGACCAGTGCACGTCCGGCGATATCGGTGGCGGCGCCTCCCCCAAGGGTAACGCCCTTCAGGTGCACATCGATATTCGCGCGGCCCTGGGCATCGGCCTGCAGGTTGTCGATGTCGCCCAGGTGGTGCTTGCCGCTGCCGGCGCGGCCGTGCGCGCTGCCAGCGGGATTGAAGTGGTTGCCGGCGCTGCTGGCATCCACCGCGCTGCAGTCACCGCGTTCGTGGATGTGGAAGCCGGCCTGCTGCATCGGCTGCAGGCCACCGACCAGGCCGGTCAGGTGCACGCCACCGCTTTCGGTTTTCAGCACCAGGCGGCCACTGACGATGCTGGCCGAGGCTGGCGCCAGGTTGGCTTCGGCCAGCTGGGCCACGGGCGTGGTGACCACCGGCGGCGGCGTGGGCTGCGACTTCTGCGGCGCACTGCCACAGGCAGACAGCAGCACGGCGGCGGACAGCGGCAGGATGGCAGGTGACAGGCGCATCAGGAACTCCTTGCAGGGAACACTACGGACGGCATCGTCCATGGCGGATCAACAGTTCGGCAAGCGGGCGCGAGGACCGTGTGCACGGGCCGTTCAATGGCTCCCGCGGCGGCGGCCCGCGCCCAGCTTGCGGGTGAGCGTATTGCGGCCCAGGCCGAGCCGCGCGGCGGCTTCGGCGCGGCGGCCATGGGTAATCTGCAGCGCTGCCTCCAGCAGGGCGTGGTCCACCCGCTCGCGCACCTGCGCGTGCAGGCCTTCAGCGCCCTCGGCCAGCTGCCGACGCGCCCATTCGGACAGCAGCGCTTCCCACTGCCCCGGGTCGGCGCCTGCGGCACTGCCACGGCGGCTGCGTGTGCGGTTCAGCGCGGTATCGACGTCGGCCACGCCGATGGTGTCGGCGGCGGCGAGTGCCGCCATGCGCCAGCAGACGTTCTCCAGTTCGCGCACGTTGCCCGGCCAGTCGTGCTCGCGCAGCGCCTGCAGGGCGGCAGCAGTGAGCCGCTTGGGCGGCGTGTCAAGCTTGTGCGCGGCGGCCGCCAGGAAGGTGGTGGCCAGCTGCGCGATGTCCTCGCGGCGCTCGCGCAGCGGCGGCAGCTGCAGGCGCACCACGTCCAGGCGGTGCAGCAGGTCGGCGCGGAACCTGCCCTGCGCGACCAACCCTTCCAGGTCCTGGTGGGTGGCAGCGACCACGCGCACATCCACATGGATCAGCTCGCGGCCACCAACGCGGAAGAATTCGCCCTGGGCCAGCACGCGCAGCAGGCGGGTCTGCAGCGGCAGCGGCATGTCGCCGATTTCATCGAGGAACAGCGTGCCGCCGTTGGCCTGCTCGAAGCGGCCGATGTGGCGGCGCTGCGCACCGGTGAAGGCGCCGGCCTCGTGGCCGAACAGTTCGCTTTCCAGCAGTTCGGCCGGAATGGCGGCGGTGTTGAGCGCAACGAATGGCCCCTGTGCGCGCGGCGATTCGCGGTGCAGGGCGTTGGCCACCAGCTCCTTGCCGGTGCCGGTTTCGCCAGTGATGAGCACGGCCAGCGGCGCCTGCGCCAAACGACCGATGGCACGGAACAGCGCGCGCATCGGCGGCGTATCGCCTACCAGCTGCGGTGGCTGGTCGCTGGGCGCATCGGCCACCGGCGTGGGCGCGGCCAGTGCCGGTGCCACGGCAGGCAGCACGCGCTGGGCCAGCGCGACGGCATCATCCAGATCGAAGGGCTTGGACAGGAATTCGTGGGCGCCGCCGCGGAACGCGCCGGCCGTGCTGGCCACATCGGTGTAGGCCGACATCACCACCACCGGCAACTGCGGCAGCGCGGCCTTCAGCTTGTCCAGCAGCACCAGGCCATCGTCGCCGGGCATGCGCACGTCGGTGAACAGGAGCGCTGGCGCCGGGCCTTCGTTGAGGGCCTTCAGCGCAGGGGCGGCGCTGTCGAAATCGACGACCTGGTAGCCCGCCTCGCGCAGCGCGGTGCACAGCACGAAGCGCACGGCGCGGTCATCGTCGACCACCCAGATGCGCTGCGCGGAAGGGGACGAGTCAGACATCGCGCAGGGCCTCCTCGGCCGGGGCGGCGCCGCTGCCGATCGGCAGAAGCAGGGTGAATACGGTATGGCCCGGGCGCGAGCGGTAGGTGAGCGTGCCACGGTGTTCGCGCGCCACCTGCTGGGCCAGCGCCAGGCCCAGGCCGGTCCCTTCGGCGCGGCCACTGACCAGCGGCAGGAACAGGTGCTCGGCCAGTTCTTCCGGCACACCACGCCCGTCATCGGCAATTTCCAGGCGCAGCGCCAGGGTGTGCAGCTGTTCGGCAATGCGCACGCCATGTTCAACGCGGGTGCGCAGGGTGATGACCCCGGCGCCGGCCTGGATGGCGTTGCGCACCAGGTTCCACACCGCCTGGGTGAGGCGGTCGGCATCGCCATGGAACTCGGGAATGCTGGGGTCGTAGTCGCGCTGCAGGCGCACGGCCCAGCCGGCCTCGTTTTCGGCCAGGCGCAGCACGCGTTCCAGCGCGGCATGGATGTTCAGCGGTGCGTGCGGCGCGGCCGGTGCCGGCGACAGCAGCTGGTCGAGCAGGCCGTTGAGGCGCTCGATCTCCGAGCCGATCAGGTCGATCAGTTCGCGCTCGCTGGCATCGCGCTGCGCGGCACGGCGCGCCAGCAGCTGGGCGGCGCCCTTCAGCCCGGCCAGCGGGTTGCGCAGTTCGTGGGCCAGGCCCTTCAGCGCGGCACTGAGCGCGCTGGGCAGCGCCTGGGTCGGGTCAAGGCCCGGGAATTCGTCGACCGGGTGGGCTTCCAGCAGCCAGCCGCCATCATCGCGGCGGCTCATCCAGCCTTCGGCGAAGCGTGCGCCCTCGCCGGGCAGGGCCAGCGCCAGGCGGTTCAACCGCAGGCTGTCGCGCTCGTCGCGGGCGAGGAAATGGGCCAGGGCCTCGCCCTGCACTTCCAGCGCGGCCAGCGGCTGGCCGATCAGGCGGCGGACGCTGACGCCCAGCCAGCGGGCGAAGGCGGGATTGCAGCCGACGATGCGGCCATCGGCCCCGGCCCAGGCCAGCGGCGTGCCGAGGGCATCAAGGGATGGCGGGGGTGCGGGGTCGGACATTGCACCAATGTAGTGCAAAACGGGGGTCCGGGGTCGGATCCCTTTCCGCGAGGAAAGGGCTCTGACCCCACGGCAGTTACAGCTTCATGTTCAGGCCGACGAACACGCTGCGGCCCGGGGCGGGCGAGAACATCGGGCGGGCGCTGTCCCAGAAGAAGCTGTCGTACCAGGCGTAGGCGTACTCGCGGCCGGTGACGTTCTTCAGCTGCAGGTCCACGCTCCAGCGCGGGTTGATCTGGTACGCGGCGCTGAGGTCGAGCACGGCGAAGCCACCGAACTTGCCGGCCTCGTTGCGCTCTTCCAGGTAGTAATCGCCCTGCGCGCGTGCCTGCAGGCCCAGCCGCAGTGCATCACTGGCCTGGTAGTCCACGCCCAGGTTGCTGATGTGGCGCGGGGTGGCGGCCACTTCGCGGCCCTGCAGGGAAACGCTGGCATCGCGATCGTCGCGGGTGATCTTCGCTTCCTGGTAGGCGTGTGAGAGCCATACGGTCCAGTCAGCACCCAGCTGCGCGCTGATCTGCGCGTCCACGCCCCGCCGCCGGGTCTTGCCCAGGGTGACCGTGGTGCCGGTGGCCGGCATGTTGGATACCTCGTTTTCGGCATCCTGCTGCCACACCGCCAGCCGCGCCTGGGCGCCCTGGAACGGCTGGAATTTCAGGCCCAGCTCCATGCCGGTGTTGGTGGACGGCTGCATCGGTGCCTGCCCCGGGGTGAGGTAGGCCGGTGCGGTGGAGCCGGTCAGCACCTGGAACGTGCGGCCCCAGTTGGCATAGACGTGGGTGTGCTCGCCCAGGCTGTGGATGACGCTCAGCTTGGGCTGGCCGATGCTGCCGTAGTCCTGCAGGCGGCCGCTGACGCCGTTCATGAGGTGGGTGCGCCCGCTGAACCGGTCCACGCGGTAGGCGGGCACGATCTTCCAGGCATCGGCGGGCTGGTAGATGGCCTGCACGTAGGCGCCCCAGTTGTCGAAGCTGTGGCGGTCGTTGTTCTGCACGCGCGCCGGGGCCTGGCTGAAATCAGTGGGTTCGGCGTAGGCGTAGCGCTCGCGGATGTAGCCGTTGTCCTGCTGTTCGTAGTTCAGGCCACCTTCCACGGTCAGCGCGGGGCTGGCCTGCCAGGTGAGCGTGCTGAGCAGGCCGGTCTGCCGCTCATCCCACACGCGGCGCTGGCGCGGCAAGTTGCCGGTGGGCAGATCGCTGAAGGTCACCCGGCGATCGTCTTCATAGCGGTTGTAGTACAGCCGCGTGCCGAAGGTGAGCGCGTCGGACAGCTTCAGGTCCAGGTGCGCGGCGATCTGGCGCATGTCGCGGTCATCACCATCGTGGCCGTTGCGCAGGTCGCTGCCACGGCGATGCGCGTGCAGTTCGTCAGCGGTCATGAAACCGGGTTCGTCGGCTTCGTGGTGGTACGCGCGCGCGGTCAGGCCCACGCGCAGGCCGTCGTCCAGCGAGCCGTAGAACCATTTGCCGCCCAGCGAGTACTTCTTCGAGGTGTCGTGGTCGCGGTAGCCATCGCTGGCCTGGGTGCCGACGAAGTAGTTCTGGGCGAAGCCATCCGCTTCACGGCCCACTGCCAGCTGCGCGTCGCGGGTGTTGTAGCTGCCGTAGGCCAGCCGCGCATCGGTGTAGTTGCCGCCCTGGCGCGTGCCGAAGTTCACGTTGCCACCGATGTTGTGCAGGCCGTAGCGCGGGTCGTTGGTCCCGCGCACCACTTCGATGTAGCTGATTTCCAGCGGGAACAGCATGTCGATGAAGCGCTGGTTGCCGCTGTTGACGTTGCTGGGGATGCCGTCGATGAGGGTCTTGATGGCGTTGAGGTAGCCCTCGCCGTTGAAGGCGCGGAAGCTGACCTTGCCCGATTCGGCACCCTGCCGCGTTTCGGTGAGCTGGATGCCGGGCATCTGCCCCAGCAGCTCCCAGCTGTGCGAGACATTGCGGTCTTCGATCTGGTCCGCGCCCAGCACGTCCACCGAGGTCAGGACCTGGTGGGCGCTCAACTGGCCTTCGCCATGCTGGTGCACCTGCACCTTGCCGAGGGTGAGCGCGGCATCGGCGGACTGTGCGAAGGCTTCAGGGGCGAACGAGGCGGTCGCGAGGGCGGCCACCAGCGTGGAGGTTTTCATGGGGGATGGAAGGGCGCGGATGAAATGTAATCATATAACATTTCATGCACGAGATCCGTAGAGTCGAGCTTGCTCGACTGCCGTTGTCAGGAGCAGTCGAGCAAGCTCGACTCTACGAGGGCGGTGAAGCAGTCGAGCAAGCTCGACGCTACAAAAGCGGGGTGGAGCGGCGGCTTACACCGGGTAGCCGGTGGCTTCCCTGGCCTTCTTCCAGGCGCTTTCAAACTCGCGCGCGGAGATTTCGTCGTCCTCGTCGAAATCCAGGAACGACACCGGCTGGTCGGCCAGCAGGAAACGGTCATCGCTCTGGCCGTGCTCGTCGGCCCAGACCAGCTTGGTGCCGTAGATTTCCACCTGGCGCACGATCTTCTCGCCGCGGGCTTCCATCAGCACGTTGCCCTTGCCCAGGCCCGATTCGGCCCAGTGCTTGTAGTACTTCTTGGCGGTGTTGTTCTTGATGTTCTTCATTGCAGGGGTCCTGGCCGCAGCGGCGGCCGGAGAGTTCGGAATGGCGCCATTATCAGGCATCCGGGGTCAGAGCCCTTTCCTCTGGAAAGGGATCCGACCCCTGCCGGTTCAGTTCGGCAGGGGGGTGCCCTTCGGCCACAGCATCCAGAGATTGCCCTTCTGCTTCATGTCACCGGCCAGCTTGCCGGCGGCATCGCCACTGCCCCAGTACAGGTCGGCGCGCACTTCGCCAGCGATGGCACCGCCGGTGTCCTGCGCGGCCACCGGGCGCACCACCGGGCTGCCGTCCGGGCGCGTGGTGGACAGCCACAGCAGGCTGCCCAGCGGCACCACGCTGCGGTCCACGGCCACGCTGTAGCCGGCAGTGAGCGGCACGTTCAGCGAACCACGCGGGCCTTCCGGGCTGTCGGCGCTGCGCACGAAGAACACGTAGCTGGGATTGCTGCGCAGCAGCTCCGGCACGCGCGCGGGGTGCGCCTTCGCCCAGGCGCGGATCGCGTCCATGGTGACGTCTTCCTTCTTCAGCTCGCCCTGGTCCACCAGCCAGCGGCCGATGGCGCGGTAGGGGTGGCCGTTCTGCTCGGCGTAGGCCAGCCGCACCTGGGTGCCATCGGCCAGGCGCACGCGCCCCGAGCCCTGGATCTGCAGCAGCTGCAGGTCCATCGGGTCGGTCAGCCAGGCCAGCACGGGCGCTTTGGAACCCTTGCTGGCGATGGTGCCGGCGTCGTCATACGGCTTGAGCACCTTGCCGTCGAGGCGGCCGCGCAGGCGCTTGCCCTTCAACTCGGGGTAGAGGCTGTCCAGCTGCACCACCACCAGGTCTTCGGGCGTGCCGTATACCGGCACCGTCGCGCTGGCGGTGCGGGTCAGGCTGCCGGGATAGATGGGTTCGTAGTAGCCGGTGATCAGGCCATCAGCCTGATGGCCACCCGCGCGCAGTGCGTACACCTCGAGGTCGCGCTGCAGGAACTGGCGGATCGCCACCGGGTCCTGGTCGGGCACCGTGGCGGCGGTCGCACAGGGCCCGGCCCAGACCGCATCGTTCTTCAGCCGCGTGCAGCTGCTGCGCCAGGCGCTGAAGCCGGCCAGCAGGTCGGTATCGGAAACCGCCGGCAGCGCCTTCCAGTCCACCTTGGCGTAGGTGGCAGCAGCGGGTTTGGCCGTGGCCTTTGCATCGGGGCGGGTGCCGGTGGTGGCGCAGCCGGCCAGCAGGGCAACGGCCAGGAGGGTGAGGAGCGCGCGCGGCGACGACAGAACAGTGATCATCGTCGCAATGTAGTGGGGCCGATGGTGGCGGGGCAACCTTTGGCAGCGCAGGGCATGGCCCGGCGCTACCGTCAGATGGCTACGGCGTCTGCAGCAGCAACGAATGCAGGATGCGTGCGTCTTCGGCGTCCAGTGTCTTCGGCAGGTCGTCGCTGCCGCGGAAGCGGCGATGGAACGCCGCGACGGCCGCCTCGCGATCCTCCAGCGGGTAGCCGAAGCGGGCCATCGCGTTCCAGGCGTCGAAACCTTCCGGTGCGGGGCCATCGCTGGCGCGCGGCCACACGCCGAAACCGGCCTGCGCCAATTGCTGCCACGGGAAGAAGCGGCTGGGATCGGCCTTGCGCGTCGGCGCCAGATCGGCGTGGCCGATCACCTGCCGCGGCGGGATGTTCAGGCGCTCGGTGAGGTCACGCAGCAGCAGGATCAGCGAGGCGATCTGCGCGGGCGGGAACGGCGTGCTGCCGTTGTTGTCCAGCTCGATGCCGATGGAGGCCGAGTTGAGATCGGTGATGGTGCCCCAGCGGCCGGCGCCGGCATGCCAGGCGCGGCGCTCGTCGCTGACCAGCTGGTAGCGATGGCCATCGGCACCGATGAGGTAGTGCGCGCTGACCCGGCCGCCGCTGTTGGCGGTGCGCAGCGTGTGCAGGCTCTGCTGCACCGAATCCTGTTCGGTGTGGTGGATGACGATGACCACCGGATCGCGTGCGTTCTGGTTCGGCGACGGGACCCAGGTGGCCAGCGGATTGCGCGGCTCCTGCGGGGTGGAAGCACAGGCAGCCAGCAGCAGGCAGGCCGAGAGCATCAGGGACGTGCGGATCGGGTGCATGTGCCCGATTGTGCGCGATCAGGCGCGAGGATGCATGCCGCGGTACCGACGGCTGCAGTAGAGCCACGCCATGCGTGGCTGGAGGGCTGCAGTGCCGACCAACGGTCGGCACCCACCGGAACATAGGGCTGAGGGAAGTGCCGACCAACGGTCGGCACCTACCAGGGCAGAAATCTGCCCGCTGCTGGCTCAGGCCTCGTAGGCCGATTCGCCGTGCGAGGTGACATCCAGGCCGGTACGCTCGGCCTCTTCGGTCACGCGCAGGCCGACCACCACCTTCACCAGCAGCAGGATGGCCGCCGTCACCACCGCCGACCACACCACGGTGAGGCCGACGCTGACCACCTGCACCCACACCTGGTGGCCGATATCCAGATCGGCCTTGGTGCCGCCCAGCGACTGCGCGCTGAACACACCGGTGAGGATGGCACCGACGATGCCGCCGACGCCGTGCACGCCGAACACGTCGGCGGTGTCGTCCACCTTCAGCAGGCGCTTCAGGCCGGTCACGCCCCACACGCAGACCACACCGGCGACGAAGCCAATGATGATGGCGCCCAGCGGGCCCACGGTGCCGCAGGCCGGGGTGATGCCGACCAGGCCGGCCACCGCACCCGAGGCGGCACCCAGTGCCGACGGCTTGCCCTTGGTGATCGCTTCGGTGAGGGTCCAGCCCAGCACCGCTGCGGCAGTGGCCAGCACGGTGTTGAGGAAGGCCAGCGAGGCAACGGTGTCGGCCGCTGCGGCCGAGCCGGCGTTGAAGCCGAACCAGCCCACCCACAGCAGCATCGCGCCGATGTAGGTGAACGGCACGTTGTGCGGCTTCAGCGCGGTCTGGCCATAGCCCAGGCGCTTGCCCAGGAACCAGGCACCGACCAGGCCGGCCACGCCCGCGTTGATGTGCACCACGGTGCCACCGGCGAAATCGATCGCGCCCATCTCACCCAGGTAGCCGCCACCCCAGACGATGTGCGCCATCGGGATGTAGCTGAGGGTGAACCACAGCGCCGAGAACAGCAGCACCGCGCGGAACTTGATGCGTTCGGCGAAGGCGCCGACGATCAGCGCGGTGGTGATGCCGGCGAAGGTCGACTGGAACGCGACGAACAGGTAATCCGGCAGGCCCTTGATGGGCGTGTTGCCGACCGAATCGGGGGTGAAGCCCTTCAGGAAGGCGAACTCGGTGAACGAGCCGAAGAACGGATTGCCGGCACTGAACACCGCGCTGTAGCCGTAGGACACCCACAGCAGCAGCACCAGCGAGAACACCACCAGGATCTGGCTGAGCACCGACAGCACGTTCTTCGAACGCACCAGGCCGCCGTAGAACAGGGCCAGGCCGGGCACCACCATCAGCAGCACCAGCAGGGTGGAGGTGAGCATCCAGGCCACGTCGCCATGGTCGAAGGCAGGGGCGGCGGCTTCAGCGGTGGCGGGCGCGGCGGCAACCGGGGCCTGCAGCGGCTCGACCGCAACGGTTTCGCTGGGCAGCGGTGAAACCTCGGCCTGGGCGTGGGCAGTGCCTGGCCAGGCACCGGCGGCGAGCGCGCTGAGCAGCATCAACAGGCACACGAGATGGAACCGGGCTTGCCACCCGGTGAGAAGGCGCATCTTCATTGGGGGAGTCTCCGGAAGGGGTTACAGCGCGTCGGCACCGATTTCGCCGGTGCGGATGCGGATGACCTGCTCGACGGCAGTGACGAAGATCTTGCCGTCGCCGATCTTGCCGGTGCCTGCAGACGACTGGATCGCTTCGATCACCGCGTCGGCACGCTCGTCGGTGACCACGGTTTCGATCTTGATCTTGGGCAGGAAATCGACGACGTACTCGGCGCCGCGATACAGCTCGGTGTGGCCCTTCTGGCGACCGAAACCTTTCACTTCGGTCACGGTGATGCCCGACACGCCAGCGTCGGAGAGGGCCTCGCGGACCTCGTCGAGCTTGAACGGCCGGATGATGGCGGAGATCAGTTTCATGCGCATGTCCCGATGGTGGATGGGGCCACCGCGCAGCGGCGCGATGGCATCAGGCAACCACGGGCCATCGTGGTGATGGCCATGGCTGTTGCACCGGACACGCAATGGGCCGGGACGGCCGTGCCTCTCTCCTTGCACGACCGACGCGGGAGGGAGGGCGGCCCATGTCGCGTATCCGGTCTCTCTTGCCCCTGTTGCAGCGGACCAACGGTCCGCTCTACCACGACGGGCCTGGGCCCGCCATGCGGCTCCCCAGCCGCGACGAACGGAGGCGATGGCGGCGGGTGGGAGGGAGGTCCCACCGCCATCGCCGCCCGATCAGTTGGCGTAGTACAGCTGGTATTCCAGCGGGTGGGTGGCCGCGCGGAACTTGGTCACTTCCTGCATCTTCAGCGCGATATAGCCGTCGATGAAGTCATCGCTCATCACGCCGCCGGCCTTGAGGAACTCGCGGTCCTTGTCCAGCGCTTCCAGGGCCTGGTCCAGCGAGGAGCAGACCTGCGGGATCAGCTTCTCTTCTTCCGGCGGCAGGTCGTACAGGTCCTTGTCGCTCGGTGCGCCCGGGTCGATCTGGTTCTTGATGCCGTCCAGGCCGGCCATCATCAGCGCGGTGAAGGTCAGGTAGCCCGACTGGATCGGATCGGGGAAGCGCATTTCGATGCGGCGCGCCTTCGGGTTGGACACCCACGGAATGCGGCACGAGGCCGAACGGTTGCGGGCCGAGTAGGCCAGCATCACCGGGGCTTCGAAGCCCGGCACCAGGCGCTTGTAGCTGTTGGTGCCCGAGTTGGCGAAGGCGTTGATGGCCTTGGCGTGCTTGAAGATGCCGCCGATGTACCACAGCGCCATCTGGCTCAGGCCGCCGTAGCCGTCACCGGAGAACAGGTTGGTGCCGCCCTTGGACAGCGACTGGTGCACGTGCATGCCGCTGCCGTTGTCGCCGACGATCGGCTTGGGCATGAAGGTGACGGTCTTGCCGTTGCGGTGCGCCACGTTCTTGATGACGTACTTCATGCGCAGCAGTTCGTCGGCCTTCTGCACCAGGGTGCTGAACTTGGTGCCGATCTCGCACTGGCCGGCAGTGGCCACTTCGTGGTGCTGCACTTCCACTTCGATGCCGACCTGTTCCAGCGTCTTGCACATTTCAGCGCGCAGGTCGTGCAGGGTGTCGGTCGGCGGAACGGGGAAGTAACCGCCCTTCACGCCCGGACGGTAGCCGCTGTTGGCGCCGTCGTACTTGGCGCCGCTGTTCCAGGCCGCTTCTTCCGAATCGACCTTGAAGAAGGTGTTGCCCATTTCATTGGCGAAACGGACCGAATCGAAGATGAAGAATTCCGGCTCCGGGCCGAAGAACGCGGTTTCGGCGATGCCGGAGGACTTCAGGTAGGCCTCGGCGCGCTTGGCGATGCCGCGCGGGCAGCGGCCGTACGGCTGCATGGTGGCCGGGTCGAGGATGTCGCAGCTGATCACGATGGTCGGATCGGCGTAGAACGGATCGACATAGGCGCTGGCCGGGTCCGGCAGCAGGACCATGTCCGATTCGTTGATGCCCTTCCAGCCGGCGATGGAGCTGCCGTCGAACATCTTGCCTTCTTCGAACAGCGACGGTTCGATGATGCTGACCGGGAAGGTGACGTGCTGTTCGACGCCACGCATATCCACGAAACGCAGATCGACGAACTCGATCTGGTTGTCCTTGATCAGCTTCTCAACGGTTTCCACGGACATCGGTACGACCTCGGATGGGGATGAATGCCTACTGAGGTGGAGCAATGACCGTGCCAACTTTTTCGAATCTGCAAGTTGTTGATTTCAAACAGCACGCCCCGGCGTGGTGCGGGCCGGCGCGCACCAAAGAAGTGCATGCATGCCCCCGCGCACCCGTTTGGTGCGGCGGGGATCGTCTATCCTCTCGACCTTCTTCCTTCCGCTGACGGCGCCCATTCCACCCATGTCCGATCTGCTCTCCGCCCTGTTGCTGGGCATCCTCGAAGGCCTCACCGAATTCCTGCCGATCTCCAGCACCGGCCACCTGCTGATCGCCCAGCACTGGCTGGGCGCGCGTTCGGACTTCTTCAACATCATCATCCAGGCCGGCGCGATCCTGGCCGTGGTGCTGGTGTTCCGCCAGCGCCTGCTGCAGCTGGCCACCGGCTTCGGCCAGCGCGAGAACCGCGAATACGTGTTCAAGCTGGGCGCTGCCTTCCTGGTGACCGCCGTGGTCGGCCTGGTGGTGCGCAAGGCCGGCTGGTCGCTGCCGGAGACCGTGGGCCCGGTGGCCTGGGCGCTGATCATCGGCGGCGTCTGGATGCTGCTGGTGGAGGCCTATACCGCCCGCCTGCCCGACCGTGACCAGGTGACCTGGACCGTGGCGATCGGCGTGGGCCTGGCGCAGGTGGTGGCCGGCGTGTTCCCGGGTACCTCGCGTTCGGCCTCGGCGATCTTCCTGGCCATGCTGCTGGGCCTGAGCCGCCGCGCGGCGGCCGCCGAGTTCGTGTTCCTGCTGGGTATTCCCACCATGTTCGCCGCCAGTGCCTACACCTTCCTGGAACTGGCCAAGGAAGGAAACCTGGCCAGCGAGAACTGGACCGACGTCGGGGTGGCCTTCGTTGCCGCCGCCATCACCGGCTTCGTCGTAGTGAAGTGGCTGATGGGCTACATCAAGTCGCACAAATTCACCGCGTTCGCCATCTACCGCATCGCCCTGGGCGCTGCACTGCTGCTCTGGTTGCCTGCCGGTAGCTGAACAGCGCCGGCGCCGGGCAACCCCATCGCCGGCGCCGGTCCGTTTTCCCTGGTTCCTCAAGGAGACTCATCACCATGAACCGCAAGCTCACCCTGCTCCTCCTCCCGCTGGCCCTGCTGGCCGCGTGCAGCCAGACCCCGGCCCCCGCCGGCCCCGGCGGCGACGACGTGGCCCCGGCCGCGACCAAGGCGGCGGACCAGCAGACGCTGGCGCACCTGGATCAGCAGCGCCTGCAGAGCCAGCACTGGTTGCTGAAGCAGGCCACCGCGGCCGACGGCAAGCGCATCGATGCGCTGTTTGCCCGCGATGACAAGCCGGTCACCCTGGACTTCGCCGACGGCCGCCTGTCGGTGAGCAACACCTGCAACCGCCTGGGCGGTGGCTACACGCTGGAGAACGGCACGCTGAAGGTGGGCGCGATGGCATCGACCATGATGGCCTGCACCGACAAGGCGCTGATGGCACTGGACGAAGCGGTCTCCAGCCGCCTGCAGGGCGAGTTGAAGACCGCGCAGGACGCCGACGGCACGCTGACCCTGACCACCGCCAAGGGCGACGTGCTGGTGTTCGCGCCGGAACCCACCGCCGAAACCCGCTTCGGCGGCCCGGGCGAAACCGTGTTCCTGGAAGTGGCCGCGAAGACCGAGAAGTGCTCGCACCCGCTGATTCCGGATTACCAGTGCCTGCAGGTGCGTGAAGTGAAGTTCGACGACAAGGGCCTGAAGCAGGGTGAGCCCGGCAAGTTCGAGAACTTCTACGGCACCATCGAGGGCTATACCCACGAAGACGGCGTGCGCAACGTGGTGCGCGTGAAGCGCTTCGCGGTGAAGAACCCGCCGGCCGACGCTCCCTCGCAGGCCTACGTGCTGGACATGGTGGTCGAGTCGGCCACCGAGCGCTGAGGCCGACCAACGCCTGGTAGAGCCGACTGCCAGTCGGCTTGCTTCTGGAGGGCGGCCGCAGGGCCGCCCTTCTTCGTAACGGTGCTTTTGTAGAGTCGAGCCATGCTCGACTGTGTTGTGGAAGGCAAGAGCAGCCGAGCATGGCTCGGCTCTACAGAAAGCAGAAAGGCGCAGCCGGCCAGCGGCCGGCTCTACCCACCACCGAGGGATCGTGCCGACCAACGGTCGGCACCTACCAGAGCGGTAGATCCACGCCATGCGTGGATGGATGCCGACGGGTGGCCGGGCACCGAGTGGTAGAGCCGACTGTTAGTCGGCTGGCTTTTGAAGTGCGGAACGCAGCCGAGCATGGCTCGGCTCTACAGAATGCAGAAAGGCGCAGCCGGCCAGCGGCCGGCTCTACCCACCACCGAGGGATCGTGCCGACCAACGGTCGGCACCTACCAGAGCGGTAGATCCACGCCATGCGTGGATGGATGCCGACGGGTGGCCGGCTCTACCACCCGACGCGGTTGCGTAGCGCCCGGAAAGGCAACGCCGGCCAGCGGCCGGCGTTGCCTGGGTTACAGCGCGGGGTTCAGCGTGTAGGTGCCGTGCAGCGTGGCTTCGGCCAGCACGTGGCCGTGCATGGCGCGGTAGGCATCGGCTGCGGTGAAGCGCTGCGCCAGGTCGAGCGTCGCCACGTCCAGCGCGAACACGCGGAAGAAGTAGCGGTGCACGCGCTCATCGTTGAACGGCGGGTACGGGCCGTCGTAGCCCAGGTAATCGCCGGCCATGTCCGGGTTGCCGGCAAACCAGCCGGTGAAGTCGTTCACGCCCTGGCGGCTGCCCGCCGGGCCGGCCGGTGCCGGCTTGCCCTTGGCAACGAAGCCATCGCTGCAGCTGCCCGCGGCGATCTCCTGCACCGAGGCCGGGATATCGGCCATCACCCAGTGCACGAAATCGCAGCGCGGCTGGTCGCGCGGCACGGTCATGTCGGTGCGGCCGACCGTGTCCGGCACGGTCGGCACGTCCGGGTCGACGCACACCAGCAGGAACGAGCGCGTGCCCTCGGGCACGCCACTCCACGCCAGGTGCGGGTTGCGGTCCGGCGCGAAGCCGTCGGCATCACCGGCTGCGAACTCGCGGTCGATCGGGGCTCCGGGGGTGATGCTGTTGCTGTTCAACTGCATGCAATGGCTCCTTACGCTTCGGGATAGCCCAGTCGCACCGCGACCGGGGTCAGCAGATCGAACGCGGCACTCATGACGTCGCTGTAGTGGCGCCAGTGACCGGCCGGGAAACGCGGCGGACCGATGCGCTCGGCCGGCGGGATCGAGGTGTTGAACAGCTCCTGCAGCATGCCCGCAACCACGCGCGGGTCATCGCCCACGTCGTCCATGCGCATCAGCAGGTGCGGGTACAGGTCCTGTTCGTGCAGGGTGGCCACCTGGGCCATCGAACGGGCCAGCCACTCCGCCACTTCGGCCACGTTGTTGACCGCGAACGGGGCCGGCGCGCCGTAGGCGATCCAGTCCAGCAGCATGTCGCGCGGGTCGCGCAGCACCACCAGCAGGCGGCCCTGCGGCAGGTGCGGGCGCAGCGACCACAGCAGGGCGTTGTCCCACCACAGCAGCCAGTCGATGACGGTGTCGTTCTGCAGGCCGCGCTTGCGCAGCGTGTCACGCCAGCCGCTCACCAGGCCGTCCGGGCTGAGGTCGCCCGAGGCCAGCTTCTGCAGGGTGAAGTAGTTCTGAAAGGCATCGTCCGGCGGGGTATGGCCGAAGCGGTCGCTGCGCATCACCGGGCTGGCCCCGGTGAGGGTGACCGCCACGCGTTCCACGCCCGAGCCCGGTGCGCCCCACAGGAAGATCGGCGCGGACGCAGCGCTTTCTGCGTCGACCTCGCCAAGGTCGGGCCAGCTCGGCGGTGCCTTGGCCTGCGGCGGCAGCGGCAGGCGCTGCGCGCTCTGTTCGGCCTGCAGTTCCAGCCAGGTGCGCAGCGCGTCACGCGGCTGGCCGGCCTGGTCCAGGAGTTCGCCCAGCCAGGTGCGCAGCTCGATGCGGCGGCCTTCAGGCGCAGTGTCGATCAGGCCCTGCACGTGGGCGACGGCTGCCGCCGGATCACGCGCCAGCAGCGCGGCGACCAGGCGGGTTTCACCACTGATGCGGCCCGGCTCCACGGCGATGATGCGACGGGCGATCGCCTCCACGGCGTCGCCTTCGCCGGCCGCTTCATGCAGGCGCAGGCGCGCTTCCAGGGCGGGCACGAACTCGGGCATGGCCTCGATCCAGCGGTCAGCCACGGCCACCGCGCCCGGGCTGCCGAAGCCCTCCGGTGCCAGCCGCGCCAGCCACAGGTGCGGCAGCTGGGTGTGCTCGGCCAGTACGGCGTCCAGTTCGGTGCGGGCTTCTTCTTCGCGGCCCAGGCGCTGCCAGCAGGCCAGCAGCAGCTCGACCGTGCGACGGTCGTCCGGGTTGGCCTTCAGCATCGGCCGCAGCTGCTCCAGTGCCTGCATCGGCTGGTCGGCCTGCAGCGCGATCTCCGCGCCCAACCGCTGCAGCGCCGGCGTATCCAGGCCCGGCACCTGCAGCGCCTGCTGCAGCTGCTGGTGGGCGGCCTCGACATTGCCCTGGCGCAACGCCAGCTGCACCACCTGGCCATGCAGGCTGGTCATCTTCGGGTTGATCTCGATCACGCGGCGGAAGGCCTGCTCGGCGAAGGCCAGCATGTCCTTGGCCTGGTAGGCCGAGCCCAGTGCATACAGCACGCGCGGGTCGTTGGGCATCTGCCGGGCGGCTTCGGACAGCAGCTGCACGGCACGGTCGGCGTCGTCGCGGTACAGGGCCACCATGCCCTGCAGCGCCAGCACTTCCGGATGTTCCGGCTCCAGCCTGGCGGCCATCGTGGCCTGCCGCGCGGCGGTATCGATGTCGTTGCGGCCGATCGCCAGATGCGCCTGCATCAGGTAGGCCTCGAAGGCGTTCGGGTTGAGTTCGGTGGTGCGCAGCAGTGCTTCGTCGGCGCCTTCGTAGCGATGCTGGGCCAGCAGCAGGCCGGCCTGCTGCAGGTGCAGCTGTGCATCGTCCGGGGCCAGCTGCAGTGCCTGCTGCAGGGCGTCCATTGCGGCTTCGGGCTGGTCCTGCTGCTGCAGCGCAAGCGCCAGCCAGCGGTGGGCCTGGGCCTGGCCGGGTTCGTCGTGCACCCACGCCTGTGCCAGCTGCACGGCCTGTGCGGCATCGTTCTGGCGCAGGGCCTGGAGGATCTGGTCTTGCATGGCAGTCCGCTTCAATGGCAAACCCGCATTGTAGCGGGCTGCGCGCCGACGCCGGTTCAGCCCGCCAGCACCCGTTGCAGGCGCTGGGCCACCCAGCGTTCGGAGAAGCCGTCGCCGCGCCAGTTTTCCAGGAACCCGCAGTGGCCGCCCCAGCAGGCGGTTTCCAGCCGCGCCTGCTGCGGCAGCTGCCAGTTGCTGAAGGTGGAATAGGGAATGACCGGATCATCCTGGGCCATCAGGATGTCGGCCGGCACCTGCAGGGTGGACAGGCGATCGCCCGCGATCGAGTAGCCATCGAAGTACGCCTGCAGCGAGCCGAAATCGGTATGCCGTTCCACCAGCCACGCGGTCAGCGCGCGGATGTCCAGCTTCAGCACGCGGTCGTCGCAGTCGCTCAGTTCGGGGAACAGGTCGCGCTTGCGGCGCAGCGAGCCAGCCCACTTGCGGCGGAAGTACCAGTCGTACATCGCCGGGCCGCTCTCGATGCTGTCCATGGTCAGCGCCGGGTCCAGCACCGGGCACACCGAGGCCACCCGCTGCAGCGGCACGCCGGCTGCCGGCGCGCGCAGGGCCAGGCGCAGCACGAAGTTGCCGCCTAGCGAATAGCCCGCCGCCACCAGCGGCAGGTCCGGCCAGCGCCGGGCGACGTCACCGGCCGCCTGCACCACTTCATCGATGCGGTTGGAGTGGAAGATGCCGGGGTTGAGGTGGTGGGTGTTGCCGTGGTCGCGGAAGTTCAGCCGCACCACGTCGAAGCCCTGGTCGATCATGCGCGCGGCCGCCATGCGCATGTAGCTGGATTCGGCGCTGCCTTCCCAGCCATGCAGCAGCAGGGCCATGCCCTTCGGCTCGCGGCCTTCGATGTGGCTGTGCCAGCCCTGCAGGCGCACGCCGTCGCCGCCATCGAGGATCAGTTCTTCACTGACCGCACCGGTGGCGGCCAGCAGCAGCAGGCCGCGCTGGAGGCGCATGCGGCTGGAGCTGAGCATGGACTGCAGGTGCGGATTGCGCAGCCAGCGCGGCGGCTGGTAGTCAGCCGCATGCAGCGTCGGCGTGCCGGCGTCCAGCAGGGGTGGCGGGATCAGTGCCACCGCACGCTCACTCCCCGCTCATCGCCGCCACGATGCGCGCGCGCGAGGTTTCCGCGATGCGTCGACGGCCTTCCAGGTCCTGGGCACCGATCGGTGCCAGGAAGTGCACTTCCGCACGTCGCGCCGGCTCACCGAGCAGGCGCAGGAAATTGGCGAAGAAACTCTCGCCCGGCCCGAAGGCCACGATGGTCTGGGCATCGCCACCGGTGCCGTAGACCAGGGCCACGGGCTGCACCGGCACGCCGGTTTCAACCGCGGCCTGGAAGATGCGCGCATGGAACGGGCCCACTTCGTGGCCGCCACGGGTACGCCCTTCCGGGAACACGCCCACCGCCTTGCCGTCGCGCAGGCGGTCGGCCATCACCTGCATCACCCCACCGAGCGATTCGGTGTTGCCACGCTGGTGGAAGATGGTCTGCCCGCGCGCGGCCAGCCAGCCCACCACCGGCCAGCTGGCGATCTCGCGCTTGGCGACGAAGCCCATCATGCGCTGGCTGTGCAGGATGGAGATATCCACCCAGCTGACGTGGTTGGCGACGAACAGCACCGCGCCCGGCAGCGGCGTGCCGATCTGCGCCAGGCGGAAGCCGAAGATCCACATCAGGCCGCCCTGCCACCAGTTGACGACCTTGGCACCGAAGGTGGCGTCGCCCACGCGCAGTTCGCCCCACGGCGGAAGCATGCCGATCAGGATCAACGGCAGGAACACGAGGATGTGGACCAACAGCAGCGGTACGCGGTACAGGTAACGGCACACACGCGCCACGCCGCCACGGGGGGCCGGAGTGGGGGAAGTCATCCGCGCACGATACCGGAGGGCTGCAGCGGCTGCCAGCCGATTCTGGCCATAAGTCCTATTGACCGCGGCCATGGGCGGGAACACGGTGTCCTGTTGGCGGGGCTGGCGGGTCGCGAAGCGCAGCCGAGCGTGGGCTCGGCTCTACCTGTTGGCCGGGGGCCGCCACAGGCCGCAATGGGCCGGCACCAGCTGCAGGTCGCTGACCTGGCGCTGGGTGTGCTGCAGCCGCTGCAGGGTCTGCCGGTAAGTGGCGGTGTGGCCCAGCAGGGCGGTCACCAGGCGCGGTGGTGGTACGCCATCGGTGATGGCAGCGCTGGACCAGGCCGCGTCGGCCACCAGGAACACGGGGCGGCCATCGGCACCTTCGAACAGCAGGCCATGCTGGCCCACCGCGTGGCCGGGCAGCGGCACCGCCAGCAGGCTGCGGTCACCCAGCACGTCGCGTCCGCGGCCAAAAACATCGAAGGGGCGCGGCAGGTCCACCTCCGGCAGGCTTTCCAACCAGCCCATGCGTGGCGCCGCATCGCGGGTCAGCGCCGGCAGCAGGCCCACGCTGAGCGCGCGCAGGCGCCCGCGCGCGGCCTGGTCCTGCCATGCCGCGCGCGAACACAGCAGCGGCACCCCGGGGAAATCGAGCACGCCACCGACATGGTCACCATGCAGGTGCGAGAGCACCACCAGGCCGATGTCGGCCGCGGCGATGCCGCGCTGCTGCAGCTGCGCGTGCACGCTCTGGCCCGGGCCCAGGTGCACCGGCGTGACCCAGCGGTAGAGGCGCTCCGGGAAGCGCGCGGTCGCCTGCAGGAACGCGTCCGAGTAGCCCGTATCGAACAGGATCGGCCCGCGCTGCGGGTGGTGCAGCAGGGCCACCAGCGCGGGGAATTCGCAGCGGTGCCAGCTGGCGCCCTGGCGGACGGCGCGCTGCGGGTGCATGCAGTGGCCAGCCTCGATCAGTTCCCACTCAAGCCGTGCCATCGGTGCCCCCGTGCTGGTTGCAGGCGTGCAGCTTCCAATGCGTGGCGAAGGCCTGCAGGGCCGCCTGCACGCCGGTGCGCGGGTCGTAGCCGAGGTCACGCCGCGCCGCGCTGATGTCCAAGGTCTGCGAATAGCCCAGCACGCCCACGCCATAGCGGGTCAGGCGCGGCTCGGGGCGCCCGGGCCGCAGGCGGGCCACGGTCTCGGCCATCCCCGCCGCTGCCAGTGCCAGCGTGCGCGGCACCGTGCGCAGGCGCACCTGCAGGTCCATCGCCTCGAACAGGCCATTGACCAGCGCATGCACGTGCAGCGGCGTGCCGGCACTGATGTTGTAGGCGCGCCCGCTGCAGCGCGCATCGGCCTGCAGCGCCAGGCCCACCGCCTGCACTGCATCGTCGATGGGGGTGACGTCGATCAGCGCGCGGCCGCCGTGGATCAGCGGGAAACGGCCGCTGGCGGCCACCGCCAGCAGGCGCGGCAGGATCGCGCGGTCGCCCGGCCCGAACACCGCGCGCGGGCGCAGCACCACGGTGTGCAGCCCCTGGCGTGCGGCAGCGGCCACGGCCACTTCCGATTCCCATTTGCTGCGGGCGTAGTCGGTGATCCAGCGGCGTGGCGGCTGGAAGCGTTCATCCACGCCGTACTGGTCGGCAAAGCGGAAGTAGATGCTGGGCGAGCCCAGGTGGACCAGGCGGGCGACGCCGGCCGCCTGTGCGGCCTGCAGCAGGCGGGTGGTGGCCAGCACGTTCGCCCGCTGGAAAGCGGCCGCCGTGCCCCAGGGTTGCGACATTGCGGCGCAGTGCACGACCGCATCGCAGCCCTGCAGCAGCGGCGCCAGCGCATCGTGGGCGAGGTCGGCACTGGCGGTCTGGATACCGTGCGCGGCCAGCGCCTGCAGCCGGCGCGCATCGCGCCCGCTGCCACGCACCTGCCAACCCTGCGCCGCCAGCGCGAGCGCGACATGCTGGCCGATGAAGCCACTGGCGCCGGTGACCAGGACCGTGCGCATCAGTAGCGCAGTACCGCGCCGCCCAGCGCCAGGCCGGCGCCGGTGCCGATCAGCAGGGCCTGGCCGCCGCGCGGCAGGCAACCGTCGATGAGCGCCTGGTGCAGGGCCATCGGCAACGACGCTGCCAGCTGGTTGCCGTGCTCGCGCAGGATGCGCACCAGCCGCTGCGGCGGCAGGCCCAGCACGCGCTGCAGGTGGTCCAGGGCCTGGCCGCTGGCCTGGTGCGGCACGATCACATCGCACGCGTCCAGCGCGGTGCCGGCGCTGTCCAGCAGGTCCTGCAGGAAGCCGGGCAGGCGCCGCGCGGCTTCGCGGTACAGCGCCTTGCCCTGCATCTGGAAATGGTGGGCCGCGCGGTAGGCATCGACATCATCGAACAGGCGCATGCCGGTGCCACAGGTCGGCACCTGGCACAGTCCGGCGCCGTCGCCATAGGTGCGCAGGCGGGTCGCCAGCAGCGCCGAGGCCGCGCCGTCGGCGGCGCGTTCAACCAGCATCGCCACCGCGCCATCGCCGAACAGCGGTGCGGTCAGCAGATCGTCCGGGTCGAGGCCGGCACTGGGAACATCGCTGCAGACGATCAGCACGCGGCGGTAGCGGCCCAGCGCCAGCAGACTGCCGGCCATTTCCAGCGCCACCACGAAGCCCAGGCAGGTGGCGTTGACGTCGAAGGACGGGATGCCGCTGTCGCCCAGGCCGAGGGCGCGCTGCACCAGCACGGCCTGGCAGGGAATGGCCTGCTCCATCACCCCGCAGGCGGAGACGATGCAGTCGATATCGGTGGCAGCCAGCGCGGCCTGCTGCAGGGCCTGCCGTGCCGCCTGCGCGCCCATCCACGAGGCGCGCTCATCGGCTGCCGCATGGCGGCGGCTGGCCACGCCACTGTGCCGCTCGACCCAGCCGGCCGACTTGTTCCAGCGCCGGTCGAACTGCTCCGATGGCACGCGCTGGCGTGGCAGGTAGGCGCCGCTGGCGATGATCCGCAGCGGCAATGCAGCAGGGGCAGCCGGGCCGGGCATCGGCCTCAGCCGTGGCCTGCGGCCACCACCGCCAGGGTCAGCCGCGAGATGCACACCAGCCGGCCCTGTTCGTCTTCAATGCGGATTTCCCACAGCTGGGTGCTGCGGCCCACGTGCACTGCACGCGCGGTGCCGGTAACGGCGCCGCTGCGCACGGCGCGCACGTGGTTGGCGTTGATCTCCAGGCCCACGCAGACCTGCTTACCGGTATCCACGCAGAGATTGCCGGCGCTGCTGCCCAGGGTCTCGGCCAGCACCACCGAGGCGCCGCCGTGCAGGATGCCGTACGGCTGGCGGGTGCGCTCGTCGACCGGCATGGTGGCCTGCAGCCAGTCATCGCCGGCGGCGGTGAAGGTGATGCCCAGGGTATCGATGGCCGTGCCACGGCTGAGCGTGTTGAGCTGGTCGATGGAGACGGCTTCGCGGAACACCTGGGTCATGCGGGTACCTTCAGAGAATGGGGACGAGGCCGGCGCCGAATGCCGTCAGCATGCGCACCAGCAGCCACTTCGGGCCGACGTTCACTTCGGGGAAATCACCGACGGGCACGTAGCAGCGATGGAAATCCGGACTCTGCCGCGGCAGCGGCTGCGGGCAGTCCACGCCGGGCTGGAACTCGTAATCGGTGGCGTAGCGCCACGGCCAGAAATCGAGGATGGGCAGCGCCTCGGAGGCCTTGCCCACGCTGTAGTTCAGCCCGGACAACACCGGCGGCTTGGCGCGCGGCGCCACCGTCCAGGAGTTCTGCGGGTGGGTATCGCGCAGGATGCTCTGCGCCAGCTGTTCGGCGAACACCGGGTCATCGATGATCACCGCGCCTTCGGTGTTGTAGTTCTCGCTGCGCGGATCGAAGTTGTGCGTGCCGACCACGCCGATGCGGCGATCGACCACCAGCGACTTGGCGTGCAGGCCCATGCGCGCGCCCTTGCGGGTGACCGGCAGCGGCTTGTTGACGGCCTTGCTGCCCAGGAACGACGGTCGCGTCTCGGTACGCAGCAGGCGCGTTTCCACTTCGCTGCCGGCGGCACGGCGGCGCGCGCGGCTGTTTTCGTAGGCGCTGCCCAGCCGCGGGTGCTCCACGGCCGGGCGCGTGTCCTGCGCGTCCACGTCATCGCCTGCGGCGGCCAGCGGGGCCTGTGCCGCGTCATCGCCGCCCCCGGCGTTGCTGCCGGCCGCACTGCCGCCGATCAGCGGGTTGCGCACGCCCTGGCCGGCCGTGGCGCTGCCACCGCTGCCCAGCGGATCGGGCAGCAGGTTGCGGTAGTCCACCGGCGCATCCAGCGGGAACGGCTTGTATTCGAAGATGTTGAAGCCCAGTTCGCGCATGTTGCGCCGCTTGTACTTGTACGACAGCGCATACACGATCGGGTTGTCGGTGGCCGCCAGGCTGTTGCTGGACACCACCACGCGCGGCGGCTCGGGCCGCTTGCGCAGCTCGCGGAACAGCTTCTGCGCCGGCTTGGACAGCACCAGGTACGGCGTCTGCAGGATCACTTCCTTCTGCGCGCCGGAAATGAGTGCATCCAACTGCGGTTCGGTGACGTGCTGGCCGGCCAGCGGTGCATCCGTGCGCTCGCGGCGGTGCTTGCGTGGCAGGTCGGCCACGTAGCGCACCGAGTGCACCGGCAGCGCGGTATCGACGAACGAACGGGTGACGAAATCGCTGTCGTTGGCCTCCTCGCTGACCCGCTCCACCCGCTCGGGGCGGCGGAACTGCGCCGGTGGCATGGCCGGCACGCCCTGCTTGAGCAGCGTACGGCCGACATCGTTGAGGCGCTCGGCAGGCACGCTGCGCGGCGCACGCCAGAACGCATCGAAGTTGGCGGCCATCGCGCGCGCTTCCGGGCCGGCGATCAGCACGTCGCGGTCGCGGAAGTTGTACTCGCGGTCCCAGTCGTAGTAATCGTCCTGGTAATTGCGGCCACCGACCACGCCGATCGCGTCGTCGATGACCAGCAGCTTGTTGTGCATGCGCTGGTTGAAGCGGCGGAAGCAGCACAGCACGCTGCCGGCATAGTCGAAGTAGTTCAGCCGGGCCTTGCCGAAGGTGGGGTTGTAGACCCGCAGTTCGAAGTTCTGGTGGGCGCCGGACAGCGCCCCCAGGATCTCCAGGTCGGAAATCGCCGAGAGCTGGTCGATCAGCACCCGCACCTTCACCCCGCGGCGCGACGCGGCCAGCAGTTCGTCGATGACCAGCCGGGCGCTGTCGTCCTTGTCGAAGATGTAGGTCTGCAGGTCGATGCTGCGGGTGGCACTGCGCAGCAGGTTCAGGCGGGCGACCAGGGCGCCCTCGCCTTCATCGAGCAGGGTGGCGTAATGCAGCGGCTGCGCCTCGGTCGATTCGCTGAATGCGCGGCCGGCCAGGGCCCGCAGCGGCGAATCCTGCGCGCAGCGGTCGGCGCGCTGGCAGTCGACCTGGGCCGAACGGGCCTGCACCGCGATCGCCTGGGCACGGTCGCGCTCGGCGTGCGACAGCGACGCGCAGCCGCTGCCCAGCAACACGGTTGCCAGCGCCAGTACACGCAGCAGGAGGTTCACGGTTTCGGCGCCTCGCTCAGGCGGGCTCGTAGTACGAAGGTCACTCGGTCACTCAAGGCAAGCTGCCAGCTGTCCATGCCGTACCGGCCTCGTTGCACGGTACCGCGGCTGACGACGTCGCAATCATAGCCGGGTCGGGAACATTCCGCTTTCTCCACCCGCAGGGTCTCCGGGTGGCTGACCCCGCGCAGGGTGAGCCGGCCCTGGATGTCGCCGCCGTCACCGATGGTGTCCGGCCAGTAGGGCAGCGAGTCGAACTCCACCGACGGGTAACGCCCGGCATCGAAGAACTCCGGCCCGCGCATCCAGCCGGTGTAGCGCTCCTTGCCCGGGATCTCCACCGAACGGGTGAACATCTTCAGGTGCACCTGGTGGCGGCCATCGGACAGCACTTCGACGCGCCCGTCGAAATGCGGGAACAGCCCTTCGATGCGCTGGCCGAAGCGGGTGCGCACCTCGAAGCCGATCCGTGAACGCTGCAGGTCCAGGTGCAGCACGCGCGCCGACGTGGCCGACGCCAGTGCTTCCACCGGCGGCAGCGGCGTGGGCGGTGGCGGGGCAGCCCAGGCCGGGCTGCAGGCCAGCAGCACCGGCAGCAGGCAGCGGCCGGGCCGTGCCAGGATCATCGACTCACGGCCACCAGAAGGCATTCAGGCTGGCCACGCCCGGCTCGATCGCCGCCTCGCGCGGGAACCCGAGCACGGCCACGGCGGCCGGCGGCATGCCCCGGTAATCGCTGCTGGTGCCTTCGGTCATCAGCGCCACCAGCCGTTCCAGGCCGGGGTTGTGGCCTACGATCAGCACCCGGTCGAGGTCACGGCGCTCATCCACGAGCGCGGCCAGGGTGCCGGGGGTGGCTTCGTAGATGCGGTCTTCGAGGCGCTTTTCCACGTAGCCGATGGTCGCCAGCACCGCTTCCAGGGTCTCGCGGGTGCGCCGCGACGGCGAGCAGAGCACGCAGTCCGGCAGCAGGTTGTTTTCCTTCATCCACTTGCCGGCAGCCTCGGCTTCGGCAAGACCCACCGGCGACAACGGCCGATCAAGGTCGGCCTGGCCGGGGGTGGCCGGTTCGGCATGGGCATGGCGCAGCAGGATCAGTTCACGCATCGCGAGGTTCCATGAAAGTGAGGGTGCAGTAAAACGGGTGACGTACGCGTCACAGCTTCAACCAGGCCAGCAGCGGCTCCCAGTCGGCCTGGTGCTCCCGCACCTGGGCCGAGCGGTAATCGAACAGGCTGCGGCCGAGGCCGGTCATCACCACGTAGCTCTGACTGTCGCGCAGCTGGGCAACCACCGGGTAGGGCCACTCGCCCAGCATCTGCAGCGCCTGCTGCGAGGTCTGGGTCCACGGCTTGGTGCGGTTGAGGACCAGGCCCACCGGCAGCTTGCGGCTGTGCACGCGCGGGTTCTGCGCCAGGCTGTTGAGGAAGCCGACGATGGCTTCGATGTCCAGCGCCGAGGGCAGCACCGGTACCACCACGGCGTCGGCGGCATCGAGGAAATGGGGGATATCGTCGGCCAGCGCGCCGGCGGGTGCATCGATGATGACGGTATCGGTGCCGTCGGGCAGCTTCTGCGCCCACTGCTTCTTTCGATAGACGTCGATGGGCAGGACGGCGCTGTCCAGCCCGGCCCGGCGCTGCGCCCAGCGGGTGCTGGAGCCCTGCGGGTCGGCATCGGCGATCACCGTGGCCTTGCCCTGCAATGCCGCGTAAGCGGCCAGGTGGGTGGCGACGGTGGTCTTGCCCACCCCGCCCTTGGAACCGGCCACCAGGATCGTCTTCATGCCAGCCTCGCTTCCGGGTACGTGCCCCGAGCGTACACCGCCGATGGTGACGGAAGGTAGAGACGGCCTGAATCAATCTGCCACGGCTTTGCTATCGTGGCGCCCCCGAAGGATCGAACCGGCATGAGCGAACTGCAGGACCTGAGCGCGTTGATCCGCGCCAATACCCCCCTGATCGTGATCGAGACCCAGGACGAAGCTCGCATCGTCGAACTGTTCCGGCAGACGCTCATGCACGTCTGGCGCGCCCTGCACCGCTGGTCGATCACCGAGGGCCTGCGCCGCATCGACCTGGAACGCGAGGACGACGCGATCGGCCCGCCCGATGCCAGCGCTGCCCTGCAGATGATCCGCCAGGCCGAACAGCGCGGCATCTACCTGCTGCTCGATTTCCACCCCTACCTCGGCTACGCCAGCCACCAGCGTGCGCTGCGCGACCTGATCCAGCGCCGCCACAGCCAGCCGCACGTACTGGTGCTGATCGGCGCCAAGGTCGAGCTGCCGGCCGAACTGGAAGCGCTGGCGGTGCGGTTCAACCCGCGCCTGCCCGATGCCAACGCCCTGCTGAAGATGCTGCGCGAGGAGGCCGACGCCTATGCCCGCGAGCATGGCGGCCGGCGCGTGGAAGTGGACAGCGAAGCGGTCAAGAAGATCCTGAAGAACCTGCAGGGCCTGAGCCTGGTCGATGCCCGCCGCATCGCCCGCCAGCTGATCTACGCCGATGGCGCGCTGCGCGACGACGACCTGCCGCAGCTGGCGCGGCTGAAGTTCGAGCTGCTCAACCGCAGTGGCCACCTGTTCTTCGAACATGACAGCGCGCGCTTCGGCGACGTGGCCGGCGCCAACCGGCTCAAGCGCTGGATCAACCAGCGCCGGGTGGCCTTCATCGCCGGCTCGGCCCCGGCCGGGCTGGACCCGCCGCGCGGCATGCTGCTGCTGGGCGTGCAGGGCTGCGGCAAGTCGATGCTGGCCAAGGCCACCGCGGCCGGCTTCGGCGTGCCGCTGCTGCGCCTGGACGTGGGCGCGCTGTACAACAAGTACCACGGCGAGACCGAAGCCAACCTGCGCCAGGCGCTGGCCTCGGCCGAGCAGCTGGCCCCGTGCGTGCTGTGGATGGACGAGATCGAGAAGGGCCTGGCCAGTGGTGGCGACGATGGCGGCGTGTCGCGCCGCGTGCTGGGCCACCTGCTGACCTGGATGGCCGAGCGCAAGGCGCCGGTGTTCATCGTGGCCACCGCCAACCAGGTGCACGAGCTGCCGGCCGAGCTGCTGCGCAAGGGTCGTTTCGACGAGATCTTCTTCGTCGACCTGCCGCCGCCGGACGTACGGGTGGAGCTGCTGCGGCTTCACCTGGGCCGGCGCCAGCTCAACGCGGATGATTTCGCCCTGCCGGCGCTGGCCGCGGCGGCGAACGGGTTTTCCGGCGCGGAGATCGAGCAGGCGATCGTGGCGGGGCTGTATTCGGCGCATGCCGAGGGGCGGCCGTTGGATACCGAGCTGCTGATGACCGAGATCCGCGCGACGCGGCCGTTGTCGGTGTTGATGGCCGAGCAGGTGGCGGCATTGCGCGAGTGGGCGTCGGGGCGGACGGTTTCTGCGGACGACTGAGGGTTTTCGGCCAACGGCGGAGCCCCTCGTAGCTGTTGGTTGGGTAAAGTCGACTGTTAGTCGACTGGCGCTGCGAGTGGGCCGGGCGGGTAGGCCGCGCGGGGGACGCCGTGAATCCGTCCATGGAGGCTTGTGAGCGCCATCCATGGCGCTCGCACCCCCGCGCAACCTACCCGCCCGACCCCTGACAGTTTCCGTGTGCGGTCAGCCACGGAGAAGAAAAGAAGAGCAGGAGCAGAAGCCGGTCGCTTCGCTCCGTGCCGACCAACGGTCGGCACCCACCAGAGCAGAACCTGGATCGGCACCCACCCACAGCCGCGGGAAACTGTCGAAGGCGGGGTGGGTCCGGTGGCAGGGGTGTGAGCCGCATGGATGCGGCGACCAAGCCCCCATGGACGGGTTTACGGCGTCCCCTGCCACCGGACCCACCCCGCCATCCCACGGATAGCCAGCCTTTGACGTTGACGTTGACGTTGATCTGCAGCGGGTGCAGGGCTGCAAGCCCTGCCAATAACCATCACCCCAGTACCCACATCCACGCCGGCAGCGTCACCAGCGACAGCACGATCCCATACCCCACCAGCGCCGCCGCCAGCCGTGGCGCCAGCCGGTGCGAGATCGCCAGTGCGGCAGCGGTGATCATCGTCGGCATCGCCGATTCCAGGACGTTGGCCTTCAACATCAGGCCCTGCATGCCCAGCGCCCACGACAGCGGCAACGCCAGCGCCGGCAGCACCAGCAGCTTCAACAGCAGGCCCACTGCCAGCGGCCGCAGCTCCTCGCGGCGCAGGCGCAGCTGGATCGACAGCCCCACCGCCAGCATCACCAGCGGCAGCATCGCATCGGCCAGCTGCTTCAGGGCGGTGCCGATCCACGACGGTGGCTGCGCCGGCATCAGCACCAGGGCGAACAGCAACGCCCACAGCGGCGGGAAGCGGCCAATGCGGGCCAGCACCTGCAGGGCGGTCGGCGGGCGGTCGCCGCTGTAGCGCGCCAGCACCAGCAGGCCAAAGGTCGACAACAGCAGGAAGGTGCCGAACTGGTCGTAGACCACGGCATAGGGCAGCGCCGCATCGCCCAGCAGCGCACGCACCATCGGGTAGCCGATGAAACTGGAGTTGGCCAGGGCCACGCAGATCAGCAGCACCGCGTGCACGTCACGGGCGAAGCCGAACACGCGGGTCGCCAGGCTGACCAGCGCCCAGGTGGCCAGCATCAGCAGCCACGGCGTGGCCATCAGCCCCAGCAGGCTGGCATCCAGCTGCAGGCGCGGCACGTAGGTCAGCACCGCCGCGGGCAGGCAGACGTACAGCACCACTTTGTTCAGCGTCTCGGCGGCGTTGTCCGGCAAGGCGCGCAGGCGGGCGAACAGCATGCCCAGCCCGAGCATGGCCAGGATCAGGGCGAAGGCATCGAAGGCCATGGGCATCTCCCCCTCAGGCAGATGCCTGCGACCTTTTCGATTGTGCGATGCAGCACCGCAGGCGGCAAGCGCCTGCGGTCGTGGCTCACGGCCAGGCCGGCGGCGCCGCGACCCAAGCCTGCTGCACTTCAGCCAGGCTGGCCCGCTCATCATCGCGCCAGCCCGGCAGCAGCTGCGCATAGCGGCTGCTGTCGCTCCACTGGCCAGGCTCGGTGCGCACGGCGGCGGCATACCACTTCACCGCCTCCTGCTGCTGGCCGGCCCGCCACAACGCCAGCGCGTAGGTCGGCGGGATCCAGGCCGCGTTGCTGCGCAGGTTGTTGGCCACCGATTGCCACTGTTCCAGCGCAGCCAGTGCCTGGCCCTGGCGCAGCAGGTCCCAGCCGTAGTTCCAGCGCACGCTGCGGCCCAGGCTGCTCTGCACGGAGGCTTCGGCCAGCGCCTCTCGGTAGAGCTGCTCGCCCAGTTCCGCACGGCCCTGCGCGATGGCCACCGAGGCCAGCTGCACCGAGGCCTCCAGCGTCTTGCGCCCACGCTCGCGCTGCTTCAGCAGCTGCGCGACCAGGTCGTCGCCGCTGCCGGCCACCACGATGATCGGCGCGGCGGCAGCATCATTGTCGAAATAGAACTCCTGCGGTACCGGCAACGCCGGTGCGGCCCACGCGCACGCCGCGCCCGAGACCAGCAGCACGCCGGCCACGAACTTTCCTGCAACTGACATCAAAAATCCCCCAGGTTGAAACACCAACCTCCCCTCTCACCCCGATCCTAACCCCAGCACGGCCACCGATGCGAGTGCCGGGCCTTCCGGGCCCCACTGTTACAATCCGCGCCTTTCCCGCCGCGTGCCCGCACGCGGCCGGTGCCAGCCGATCCTACCGGGCCAGCCATGACCAGTACCGCGCAACTCACTTCGCCCTCCTCCGCCGACCTGATCGACCGTGATTACACGCTCGACCACAAATACACCCGCAACGAGGGGCGGATCTACCTGAGTGGCGTGCAGGCGCTGGTGCGGTTGCCGCTGATGCAGCGCCTGCGCGATGCGCACGAGGGCATCGACAGCGCCGGCTTCGTCAGTGGCTACCGCGGCAGCCCGCTGGGTGGCTTCGACCTGGAGCTGTGGCGCGCGCGCCAGCACCTGGAAGCGGCCAAGGTGAAGTTCACCCCGGGCCTCAACGAGGACCTGGGTGCCACCATGGTGTGGGGCACGCAGCAGACCAACCTGTTCCCCGGCGCCAACGTGCAGGGCGTGTTCGGCATGTGGTACGGCAAGGGCCCCGGCGTGGACCGCTGTGGCGACGTGTTCAAGCATGCCAATGCCGCCGGCACGTCGCGATACGGCGGCGTGCTGGCGCTGGCTGCCGATGACCATGCCTGCCGCAGCTCGACCCTGCCGCATGGCAGCGAGGACGAATTCGTCAGCGCGATGATGCCGGTGCTGAACCCGGCCGGCGTGCAGGACATCCTCGACATGGGCCTGCTCGGCTGGGCGATGAGCCGTTACACCGGCCGCTGGGTTGGCTTCAAGACCATCGCCGAGACGGTGGAATCGTCGGCCTCGGTCGAGGTCGATCCGCTGGCCCGCCGCATCGTGCTGCCCGAAGACTTCGACATGCCCAGCGGCGGCCTCAACATCCGCTGGCCGGACCCGCCGCTGGACCAGGAAATGCGCCTGCACCGCTATGCGGTGAAGGCCGCGCAGGCCTTTGCCCGCGCCAACGGCATCGACAAGGTGGTGATGGACGCGCCGCGTGCGCGGCTGGGCATCGTCACCACCGGCAAGAGCTACTTGGACGTGCTGCAGGCGCTGGAATACCTGGGCCTGGACGAAGCGGCCTGCGCCGACATCGGCATCCGCGTGTACAAGGTCGGCATGACCTGGCCGCTGGAGCCGGAGGGCATCGCCCGCTTCGCCCAGGGCCTGGAAGACATCATCGTGGTGGAGGAGAAGCGCGCCTTCATCGAGCGCCAGATGAAGGAACAGTTCTTCAACTGGCCGGTGAGCTGGGGCCAGCGCCCCTCCATCGTCGGCAAGTACGACGAGAGCGGCGAGTGGATCCTGCCGTCCACCGGCGAACTGACCCCGGCCACCATCGCCGGCGTGATCGGCCGCCGCATCCAGAAGTTCTTCAACAACGAATCGATCGAACAGCGCCTGCAGTGGATGCAGGAAAAGGAAGCCGAGCTTGCGTTGCCGCGCGCCAGTTTCCCGCGCGTGCCGCACTACTGCTCGGGCTGCCCGCACAACACCTCCACCCAGGTGCCGGAAGGTTCGCGTGCGCTGGCCGGCATCGGTTGCCATTACATGGTGACCTGGATGGACCGCAGCACCGACACCTTCACCCATATGGGCGGCGAAGGCGTGACCTGGGCCGGGCAGGCGCCGTTCACCGACACCCCGCACGTGTTCCAGAACCTGGGCGACGGCACCTACTTCCACAGCGGCTCGCTGGCGATCCGCCAGGCGGTCGCCGCCGGCGTCAACATCACCTACAAGATCCTCTACAACGATGCGGTGGCGATGACCGGCGGCCAGCCGGTGGACGGCCCGCTGAGCGTGCCGGACATCGCCAGGCAGATGCGCGCCGAGGGCATCCACACCATCGTGGTGCTGTCGGACAACATCGGCAAGTGGACCGGCCAGCGCGAGCATTTCCCCAGCGACGTCGAGTTCCACGACCGCAGCGAACTGGATGCCGTGCAGAAGCGCCTGCGTGAAGTGAAGGGTGTTTCGATCCTGATCTACGAACAGACCTGCGCCACCGAGAAGCGCCGCCGCCGCAAGCGCGGCAAGCTGGAAGACCCGCAGAAGCGCGTGCTGATCAATTCGCTGGTCTGCGAAGGCTGCGGCGACTGCGGCAAGAAGAGCTTCTGCGTGTCGGTGCTGCCGAAGGAAACCGAGTTCGGGCGCAAGCGCGAGATCGACCAGTCCAACTGCAACAAGGACTATTCCTGCGTGAATGGTTTCTGCCCGAGCTTCGTCACCGTGCACGGTGGCCAGCCGCGCAAGGGCAGCAAGCGCGATGCCTCCACGCTGCTGGACAACCTGCCGGCGCCGACCATCCGCGGCACGCTGGAACAGCCCTGGAACATCCTGATCACCGGCGTCGGCGGTACCGGCGTGGTGACCATCGGCGCGCTGCTGGGCATGGCCGGCCACCTGGAAGGCAAGGGCGCGACCGTGCTCGACCAGACCGGCCTGGCACAGAAGGGCGGCGCGGTGACCACGCATATCCGCATCGCGCGCCGCCCGGACGACATCCACGCCGTGCGCATCGCCGCCGGTGAGGCCGACCTGGTGCTGGGCTGCGACATGGTGGTGGTGAACGATTACTGGGCGCTGTCGAAGGTGCGCGCCGGCCGTTCGCAGGTGGTGCTCAACACCTATGAAGCGATGCCGGGCACCTTCACCACCCGCCCCGACATGCAGTTCCCGGCCGCCGACATCGTGGCCGGCGTGCGCGTGGCGCTGGGCGGCCAGGAACCGCTGCAGCTGGATGCCACCCAGCTGGCCACCGCACTGCTGGGCGATGCCATCGCCGCCAACCTGTTCATCCTCGGCTACGCGTGGCAGCAGGGCCTGGTGCCGCTGTCGTTCGACTCGCTGATGCGGGCCATCGAACTGAACGGCGCGGCCGTGGCGATGAACCAGCAGGCGTTCGCCTGGGGCCGCCTGGCTGTGGTCGACCCGCAGGCCGTGCAGCAGGCCGCCGGCCTGGTGCGCAACCGCCACACCGATACCGAATCCACCCCGGGCCCGCTGCACCCGCTGCCGCCGGGCGAATGGGAAGGCAACGAATGGGGCGCCACCGCCGCACCGCGCAACACCGCCGACGAACGCGAACTGCGCGGCCTGCCCTCGCACGGCGGCGACGTGGCGTTCCTGCCGCTGGACGACGCGCGGCTGTCGCGTTCGCTGGATGAAATGATCGAGCGCCGCAGCGCGTTCCTGGTCGAGTACCAGGATGCCGCCTATGCCAACCGCTACCGCAGCCTGGTCGAGCGCGTGCGCGCCGCCGAGGCCGAGCGCATCGGCGGTTCCACGGCGCTGACCGAGACCGTGGCCCGCTACCTGTTCAAGCTGATGGCCTACAAGGACGAGTACGAAGTGGCCCGCCTGTACACCAGCGGCGACTTCCAGCGCCGCCTGCAGCAGCAGTTCGAGGGCGATTACCAGCTGCGCTTCCACCTGGCGCCGCCGCTGTTCGCGAAGAAGGATGAGCAGGGCCGGTTGCTGAAGAAGGAATACGGCCCGTGGATGTTCAAGGCCTTCGGCCTGCTGGCGAAGCTGAAGTTCCTGCGTGGCGGCCGCCTGGATGTGTTCGGCCGCACAGAAGAACGGCGCATGGAGCGCCAGCTGATCGCCGACTACGAAGCCACTGTGCAGCAGCTGCTGGAGGGCCTGGAAGACGGCCGCCTGGCACTGGCGGTGGAAATCGCCAGCGTGCCCGAGCATATCCGCGGCTTCGGCCACGTCAAGGAAGCGCACTACGCGCAGGCCAAGGCACGCGAAGCTGCGCTGCTGGCGCAGTGGCGCAACCCGAAGGCGCTGCACATCGTGCAGGTGGCTTGAAGGTAATGCCGGCCAGCGGCCGGCATTACCGGTGGTTCAGCCCAGCCGCCACAGCAGCAGGCGGTTGTTGGCCGGCATCGCCACGTCGCGCAGGCGGGTGAAGCCGTTGTCCTCGGCCAGCGCCTGCACCGCTTCGCTGTCGCGGATGCCGCTGCGCGGGTCGCGCGCCTTCAGCCAGGCATCGAACTGCGCGTTGCTGTCGCTAGTGTAGGTGCCGCCGTAGTTGAAGGGCCCGTAGACCGCCAGCAGCGCACCATGGCGCAGCAGCGGCGGCAGCGCGGCGAACAATGCCTGCACGTGCTGCCAGCCCATGATGTGCAGGGTATTGGCACTGAACGCCGCATCGAACGTGCTGCCTGCGGGCAGCGCCAGGCCCGCTGCGGGCGGCAGTTCCACCTGCAGCGGCACCGGCGGCAGCAGATTGAGCAGCGCGGCCTCGGCGCGCCAGGCTTCGATACCGGGCAGATGATCCGGGTGGTCGCTGGGCTGCCAGCGCAGCCACGGCCAGCGCTCGGCGAAGAAGGCCGCGTGCTGGCCGGTGCCACTGCCGATCTCCAGCACCCGATGCCGGTCGCCCATCCACGGGTCGAGCGCCGCCGCGATGGGTTCGCGGTTGCGTTCGCAGGCTTCTGAATACGGCTTGCTCGACATCGGGGAACGTCCAGGCGGGGTCGGCCCATTGTGCACGAGGGGGGTGTTCTGGGCAGGGCTTGCAGCCCTGCACCTGCTTCAAGCCAGGGCAACGTCAACGTCAACGTCAACGTCAAAAGCGGGCTTTCCGTGGGTTGGCGGGGTGGGTCCGGTTGAGGGGGACGCCGTAAATACGTCCATGTAGGCTCGGTCGCGCCATCCATGGCGCTCACGCCCCCTCAACCGGACCCACCCCGCCTTCGACAGACTTCCGCGATCTGCCGGAACAGTGTTCTGCTTTGGTGGGTGCCGACCAACGGTCGGCTCCCACCAACAGCCGCGAGTTCCAGTAGATCCACGCCATGCGTGGATGAATTCATTCGATATCCGACAGATGTGCCGACCAACGGTCGGCACCCACCAACGGCCGCGCGTTCCAGTAGGTCCACGCCATGCGTGGATGAATTCATTCGATATCCGACAGATGTGCCGACCAACGGTCGGCACCTACCAACAGCCGCGCGTTCCAGTAGATCCACGCCATGCGTGGATGAATTCATTCGATATCTGACAGATGTGCCGACCAACGGTCGACACCCACCAACAGCCGCGTTCCAGTAGATCCACGCCATGCGGGGATGAATTCATTCGATATCTGACAGATGTGCCGACCAACGGTCGGCACCCACCAAAAGCAGCTGGCACCAACAGCAGCGGCCAACTGTCAGAGGTGGGGTGGTGTGGGTGGGCAGGACCGTTGGCGCCATGGATGGCGCCATCGAGCCCCCATGGACGGGTTTACGGCGTGTCCTGCCCACCCACACCGCCCCGCCATCCCACGGAATGCCGCTCTTGCTTTGGCCGTTGCCGTTGCATTGAGCAGGTGCAGGGCTGCAAGCCCTGCCGAAACCCTCCCCTACCATGACTGCAGTCACTTGCCCGATTGCCCCGCGCTGGCGAAAGTCGAGCAGTTGACGTGATCGGAGCGGTCCTTTGCCCTCCGCACGGTTGTAAGAAGAGAGAGAGACGCTGTGCAACGACGTGAGTTCCTGGCTTATTCCGGTCTGGGCCTGGCGGGCCTGGTGCTGCCGCATTCGCGGCTGATCGCGGCCGAGCAGCTGCTTGCGCCCGTGGATACCGCGCAGCGCCGGCGGCTGGCCGAGGTCGCCCTCGCGGCCGCACGCACTGCCAAGGCCAGCTACTGCGACGTGCGCATCGGCCGCTACCTCAACCAGTCGGTCATCACCCGCGAACACCAGGTCGGCAACGTGACCAACCGCGAGTCGTCCGGCGTGGGCGTGCGGGTCATCGTCAACGGCGCCTGGGGCTTCGCCGCCACCCACCAGCAGACCGAGGCGGGCGTGCGCGGCGCGGTCGAGCAGGCCACGGCCATCGCCCGCGCCAATGCCGGCATCCAGACCCGGCCGGTGCAGCTGGCACCGACGCCGCCGGTCGGCGAGGTGCGCTGGCAGACACCGGTACGCAAAAATGCCATGGAAGTGCCGATCCAGGACAAGATCGAACTGCTGCTGGCGCTCAACAGCGCCGCGCTCGATGCCGGCGCCGACTTCATCAATTCCACCCTGTTCCTGGTCAACGAACAGAAGTACTTCGCCTCCAGCGACGGCTCCTTCATCGACCAGGACATCCACCGCATCTGGCTGCCGTTCACCGCCACCGCCATCGACAAGGCCAGCGGCAAGTTCCGCACCCGTGCCGGGCTGTCCTCGCCGATGGGCATGGGCTATGAGTTCCTCGACGGCGATGCGCGCGGCAAGGTGCAGCTGCCCGGCGGCATCACCGCCTACCGCGATTCCTATGATCCGGTGGAGGACGCCATCGCCGCCGCCCGCCATGCGCGCGAGAAGCTGAAGGCGCCCTCGGTGAAGCCCGGCAAGTACGACCTGGTGCTGGACCCGTCCAACCTGTTCCTGACCATCCACGAGAACGTCGGCCACCCGCTGGAGCTGGACCGCGTGCTCGGCTACGAAGCCAACTACGCCGGCACCAGCTTCGCCACGCTGGACAAGCGCGATGCCGGCTTCCGCTGGGGCAGCGACCTCGTCACTTTCTTCGCCGACAAGACCCAGCCGGGCAGCCTTGGTGCGGTCGGCTACGACGATGAAGGGGTGAAGACCCAGCGCTGGGACCTGGTGCGCGATGGCGTGCTGGTCGATTACCAGGCTACCCGCGATGAGGCCCACATCCTTGGCCGCGACGCCTCGCATGGCTGCAGCTATGCCGATTCCTGGTCCAGCGTGCAGTTCCAGCGCATGGCCAATGTCTCGCTGGCGCCGGGCAAGGCGCCGCTGAGCGTGGACGACATGATCAAGGACGTGGAGAACGGCATCTGGATCCACGGCCGCGGCTCCTATTCCATCGACCAGCAGCGCTACAACGCGCAGTTCGGCGGCCAGCTGTACTACCAGATCAAGGACGGGAAGATCGCCGGCATGGTCGAGGACGCGGCCTACCAGATCCGCACGCCGGAGTTCTGGAACGCCTGTACCGCGATCTGCGACCAGCGTGATTTCCGCCTCGGCGGTTCCTTCTTCGACGGCAAGGGCCAGCCCGCGCAGGTATCGGCGGTCTCGCACGGGTCGTCCACCACCCGCTTCAACGGCATCAACATCATCAACACCGCGCGCAGTCTCGGCGCCTGAGTCGTCCCATCCTTCGACGTGGAGAGCTGCCTTGCAGAGACGTGACTTCCTCGCCCTGACCGGGCTTACCGCGGGCGGCCTGATCGTGCCGTCGTTCTTCGGCAAGGCCATCGCCGCCGAGCAGCTGCAGTCCAGCCTCGACCTGGGGCTGAAGAAGCGCCTGGCCGATGCGGCGCTGCAGGCGGCACGCAGCGCCGGCGCCACCTACTGCGATGTGCGCATCGGCCGCTACCTGCGGCAGTTCGTCATCACCCGCGAGGACAAGGTGCAGAACGTGGTGAACACGGAGTCGACCGGCGTCGGCATCCGCGTGATCGTCAACGGCGCCTGGGGCTTCGCCGCCACCAATGCGCTGGGCACCGCCGACGTGGCCCGTGCCGCGCAGCAGGCCGCTGCGATTGCCAAGGCCAACGCCGGCGTGCAGACCGCGCCGGTGCAGCTGGCCAAGGCACCGGGCGTGGGCGAAGTGAGCTGGCGCACGCCGATCCGCAAGAACGCCATGGACGTGCCGATCAAGGAAAAGGTCGACCTGCTGCTGGACGTCAACGCCGCCGCGATGGGCGCCGGTGCCAGCTTCGTCAATTCGATGCTGTTCCTGGTCAACGAGCAGAAGTACTTCGCCTCCACCGATGGCTCCTACATCGACCAGGACGTGCACCGCATCTGGGCGCCGATGACGGTTACCGCGATCGACAAGGCCAGCGGCAAGTTCCGCACCCGCGAAGGGCTGTCCGCGCCGATGGGCCTGGGCTATGAGTACCTGGACGGCGCCGCCGCCGGCAAGGTGCTCACCCCCAATGGCGTGGTGAACTACGGCTCGTCCTACGACATGAAGGAAGATGCCATCGCTGCGGCGAAGCAGGCACAGGAGAAGCTGAAGGCACCGTCGGTGAAGCCGGGCAAGTACGACCTGGTCCTCGATCCGTCGCACACCTGGCTGACCATCCACGAATCGATCGGCCACCCGCTGGAACTGGACCGCGTGCTCGGCTACGAAGCCAACTACGCCGGCACCAGCTTCGCCACGCTGGACAAGCGCGAACAGCACTTCCAGTACGGCAGCGAGCACGTCAACATCTTCGCCGACAAGACCCAGCCGGGCAGCCTCGGCGCGGTCGCGTACGACGATGAAGGCGTCAAGTGCAAGCGCTGGGACCTGATCAGCAACGGCAAGCTGGTGGATTACCAGACCATCCGCGACCAGGCCCACATCCTCGGCAAGACCGAGTCCGATGGCTGCTGCTACGCCGATTCCTGGTCCAGCGTGCAGTTCCAGCGCATGGCCAACGTATCGATGGCGCCGGGCAAGACCCCGCTCAGCGTTCCGGACATGATCAAGGACGTCGAGAACGGCATCTACATCATCGGCGACGGTTCGTTCTCCATCGACCAGCAGCGCTACAACGCGCAGTTCGGTGGCCAGCTGTTCTACGAGATCAAGAACGGCCAGATCACCCGCATGCTGGAGGACGTGGCCTACCAGATCCGCACGCCGGAGTTCTGGAACGCCTGCACCGCCGTGGCCGACGAACGCGACTACCGCCTGGGCGGTTCGTTCTTCGACGGCAAGGGCCAGCCGGGCCAGGTCTCGGCGGTCTCGCACGGTTCGTCCACCGCGCGCTTCAACGGCATCAACGTCATCAACACCGCACGCAGCCTCGGCTGACCGGTCAGGAGCCCTTACACCATGAGTATCTTCACCGAAGCCCAGGCCAAGGCCATCCTCGACAAGGTCATCGCCCTGTCCAAGGCCGATGAGTGCACCGCCGTGCTGGCCGGTTCCATCAGCGGCAACATCCGTTTCGCGCTGAACAACGTCTCCACCAGCGGCATCGTCGACAACACCGAGCTGGCCGTCACCGTGGCCTTCGGCAAGCGCGTGGGCACCGCCTCGATCAACGAGTTCGACGATGCCGCGCTGGAACGCGTGGTGCGCCGTGCCGAAGACCTGGCCCGCCTGGCCCCGGAGAACCCGGAGTTCATGCCGGCCATCGGCAAGCAGAGCTACCGTCCCAGCCCGACCTTCAGCGAATCCACCGCCGCGATTGATCCGGCGTTCCGCGCCAAGGTCGCCGCCGATTCCATCGCGCCGTGCCGGGGCAACGGCCTGATCGCTGCCGGTTTCCTCGAAGATGGCCAGGGATTCCAGGCCACCGCCAACAGCAACGGCAACTTCGCCTACCAGCGCACCACCAGCTTCGACTACACGTGCACCGTGCGTACCGAAGATGGCCGCGGCTCGGGCTGGGTCGGCCGCAACCTGAAGGATGCGGCGGACTTCAAGGCCGACCAGGACATCCGCATCGCCATGCGCAAGGCCACCGAATCGGCTGAAGCCAAGGCGCTGGAACCGGGCAAGTACACGGTGATCCTGGAGCCGGCGGCGGCTGCGGGCCTGATCAGCTTCATGATGAACTTCTTCAGCGCGCGCTCGGCCGATGAAGGCCGCAGCTTCCTGTCGAAGAAGGGGGGCGGCAACAAGCTGGGCGAGCAGGTCTACGACCCGCGCGTGAGCATGTATGCCGACCCGTGGCATGCCGAGGCACCGGTGCTGCCGTGGGATGGCGAAGGCATGCCGCGCGAGCGCATGGCCATCATCGAGAACGGAAAGATCGCCAACCTGGACTACTCGCGCTTCTGGGCGCAGAAGCAGGGCAAGACCGCCAAGGCCACGCCGGGCAACCTGCTGATGAGCGGCGGCGACAAGAGCACGGCCGACCTGGTGCGCGGCACCCAGAAGGGCATCCTGGTCACCCGCACCTGGTACATCCGCATGGTCGACCCGCAGACCGTGCTGCTGACCGGCCTCACCCGCGATGGCACCTTCTACATCGAGAACGGCCAGATCAAGCACCCGGTGAAGAACTTCCGCTTCAACGAATCGCCGGTGATCATGCTCAACAACATCGAGGAACTGGGCCGGCCGGTGCGCGTGGCCGGTGATGAATCCAGCTTCGTGATGATGATCCCGCCGATGAAGCTGCGCGATTTCACCTTCACCTCGCTGTCCGACGCGGTCTGATGGATCGCCGGGCCTGCCTGCGCTGGCTGGCCGCTGCCGCTTCGGCGGCGGCGCTGCCCGCCTTCGCGCAGGCAGGCCCGCGCAGTTCGCGCTACGACTTCTGGTTCACCCGCCTGCAGTACGACTCCGGCGATTGGGACGTGGATGCGCGCATGCCGTCCAACCTGATCACCTCGCTGATCGACTACACCTCGCTGCGCGTGGACCCGCAGGAACACGTGGTGGCACTGGCCGATCCGCGCATGCTGGAAGCGCCATTCTGCTACCTGGCCGGGCACACGCTGGTGGAGTTCAACGCCGCCGAGCGGCAGAACTTCGTGCGTTACGTGCGCAATGGCGGCTTCGTCTTCGTCGACGACTGCAACCACGATATCGATGGCCTGTTCGCCACCTCGTTCGAGGCGCAGATGGGCCGCCTGTTCGGGCCGAAGGCATTGCAGAAGCTGCCCAACAGCCACGCGCTGTACCGCAGCTTCTTCCGCTTTCCCGATGGCCCGCCCGCCACCGGCTTCGAGCTCAACGGCTGGGGCGACGACCTGGTGCATGACTACCTGAAAGGCATCGAGGTCGATGGCCGCCTGGGCCTGCTCTACAGCAACAAGGACTACGGCTGCGAGTGGGACTACGACTGGCGCAACAAGCGTTTCCTTGCCGAAGACAACACCCGCTTCGGCGTCAACATCGTGATGTACGCGCTGAACAACTGACAGGACCTGCACGACCATGACCACCCCCGACCTCGATTCCCTGTTGCCGCGGCTGGATGAGCTGCGCGCGGCGCTCGCGCGTGCGGTGGTCGGCCAGCACACGGTGGTCGAGCAGCTGCTGATCGGCCTGCTGGCCGGCGGCCACTGCCTGCTGGAAGGTGCGCCTGGCCTCGGCAAGACCCTGCTGGTGCGCTCGCTCGGGCAGGCGCTGGAGCTGCAGTTCCGGCGCGTGCAGTTCACTCCCGACCTGATGCCCAGCGACATCCTTGGCACCGAGCTGCTGGAGGAAGACCACGGCACCGGCCATCGCCATTTCCGTTTCCAGCAGGGCCCGATCTTCACGAACCTGCTGCTGGCTGACGAACTCAACCGCACCCCGCCCAAGACCCAGGCGGCGCTGCTGGAAGCGATGCAGGAACGCACGGTCAGCCATGCAGGCACCACGCGCGAGCTGCCCGCGCCGTTCTTCGTGCTGGCCACGCAGAACCCGATCGAACAGGCCGGTACCTACCCGCTGCCGGAAGCGCAGCTGGACCGTTTCCTGCTGCACGTGCTGGTGGATTACCCGAGCGAAGACGAAGAGCGCCGCATCATCGAGCAGACCACGGGCGGCGCCACCGAGGCGGTGCCGAAGGTGATGGATGCCGACGCGGTGATCGCGCTGCAGGCCGCCGCGCGCCAGGTGCATGTCAGCCCCGACGTGCTGGCCTGGATCACCCGACTGGTGCGCGCCAGCCGTCCCGGCGACGGCGCACCGGCCGCCATCAACCAATGGGTGAAGTGGGGCGCTGGCCCGCGCGCCGGGCAGTCGCTGGTGCTCGCGGCGAAGGCACGCGCATTGCTGCAGGGCCGCTTCGCCGCCACCCGCGAGGACGTGCAGGCACTGGCTGCACCGGTGATGCGCCATCGCCTGCTGCTGTCCTTCGCCGCCGAAGCCGAACAGAAGCGGGCCGACGACGTGGTCGCCGCCCTGCTGCAGGCCGTGCCGTTCCCGGGTTGAAGCACACGTGAGCACCGGCACGCCGCTGACCCTGCCACCGGAACTGCGCGCGCGCCTGCGCACGCTGCGGCTGCGGCCGCGCCTGGCCAGTGGCGCACGCGGCATCGGCCAGCACGCCAGCCGCAGCCGCGGTGCCGGCCTGGAGTTCGCGCAGTACCGCGCTTACGAGCCGGGTGACGAACTGCGCCAGATCGACTGGAAGCTGTACGCCCGCTCGGACCGCTTCTTCGTGCGCGAGTCCGAACGCGAGAGCCCGATCACCGTCTGGCTGCTGCTGGACGCCACCGCCTCGGCCGGCCAGGCCGACCGCGCGGCGCCGCAGCGCACCCGCCTGGACCACATGCGCGGGCTCGCCGCCTGCGTGGTCGAACTGGCCCTGCAGCAGGGTGATCGCTTCGGCCTGCTGGCGGTCAACGGCGATGGCCTGCAACTGGTACCGGCCGGCAACGGCGCACGCCAGCGTGATCGTGTGCACCTGCAGCTGCATGCCCTGCAGGCGCGCGGTGGCTGGCCGGCAGCCGACCGCCTGCGCCCGCTGTGGGAACGCGTTCGCCCCGGCGATCTGCTGCTGGCCATCGGTGATGGCTTTGATGAGGCCAGCATCGTGCTGCTGGAACAGCTGGCCAGCGCACGCCGCGAGGTGATGCTGCTGCAGGTGCTGGGCGCCGACGAGCGTGATTTCCCGTTCGATGCCGGCCACCGCTTCCGCGATCCGGAAACCGGCGAGGAACTGCTGGGCGATGGCGCCGCGATCCGCGCCGACTACCTGCAACGCTTCGCTGCCGCACACAGCGCCCTGCAGTCGCGCCTGCAGGCCAGCGGCATCGCCAGCGCCACCGGTTGGCTCGACCAGCCGTTGGACCAGCCACTGCAGGTGGTGTTCGGCCGCGGAGGCGGCGCATGACCCTGCTGTTCCCGCTGGGCCTGGCCGCGCTGGCCGCATGGCTGCTGCCACTGCTGATCCACCTGGCCCGGCGCCATCCGTATACGCCGCTGGATTTCGCCGCACTGCGCTGGCTGCGCGCGCAGATCCGCCCGCGCCAGCGCATCCGTTTCGATGATTGGCCGCTGCTGCTGGTACGCCTGCTGTTGCTGGCTGCACTGGCGCTGCTGCTGGCGCGCCCGGCGCTGACCGGCAGCGCACCGCCCCCCGGCGCGTGGACGGTGGTGGCGCCCGGCCTGGATGCCCGCGCACTGCGCGGCAGCAGCGAAGCAGCCCACTGGCATTGGCTGGCGCCCGGCTTCCCGTCCGTCGACCAGCCGGCGCCCGGCGTGGATGCGCCGCTGGCCAGCCTGCTGCGCGAGCTGGACGCGCAGCTGCCCACCGGCACCGCACTGACCGCGCATGTGCCCGACCCGCTGCCGGGACTGGATGGTGCGCGGCTGCAGCTGTCGCGACCCGTGCACTGGCAGCCGCACCCTGCGGCCCCCGCCAACACACAGGCCACAGTGGCGCCGCCACGCCTGCGCGTGCATGCCGAAACACCGGCCAGCGCGCGGCAATGGATAAGCGCCCTGCAACGTGCGTGGAGCACCCAGCCTGAACCCGCCGAGCTGCCTGCCGATGCGCTGCCCGCACGCGGCGAGATTGCGGTGTGGAGCGGTACCGGTGCATTGCCGCCTGCCTGGCAGGCCTGGCTGCGCGACGGCGGCAGCGTCCTCACCGCGGCCGCACCTGCGCAGGGCGCCAGCGTGCGCCTGCGCACCGCCGGGGGCGAGCCGCTGCTGTGGCAGCAGCGCGTCGGCCAGGGCCGCCTGCTGTCGCTGCCCGGCGAGTGGGACGCCGCCCACAACGCCGCGCTGCGTGATGCCCGTTTGCCGCAGTCGCTGTTGATGGCCCTGCAACCGCCGCCGCCCGCGCGCGTGGCCGATGCGCAGGACCAGGCACCGCAGCAGGCAGTCCTGCCCGCCAGCACTGCCGCACCGCGTGAACCCACGCCTTGGCTGCTGCTGGCCATCGTGCTGCTGTTCGCGCTGGAACGCGGAATGGCCAGCCGCCGCGCGCGGAGGCCGGCATGACGTCGCTGCAACGCACCTGGCAACGCGCACGACGCCGCCGCGCCAGCATCACCCTGCTGCTCGGGCTGCCGTGGGCGCTGGCCGCCACCGCGCTGGCCCTGCGGCTGGCCGGCTTCGATGCCGCCTGCGTGGTCGCCACGCTGGCGCTGCTTGCCTGCGCGGGCGTGGCGGTGGCGCGGGCGCGGCAGATGGACCCGCGCTGGCTGCAGCGCCAGCTCGACGGCAGCGGCCGCAGCGAGGACAGCGCCGACCTGCTGTTCGTCAATGTCGCCCGCCTCAACCCGTTGCAGCAGCGCCAGCGCGCGCATGTGCTGGCCACGCTGGAACGCACGATGCCGGACCTGCGCCCGCGCTGGCCGCGCGCCGCACTGGCGCTGTGCTGGGCCGGCGGTCTGGCCATCGCCCTGCTCGCACTGGGCTGGCCGCGCAGCACGGGCATGCCAGCAGGCGGCAGTGCCATGGCAACGGCTCCCGCTGCGCCCGCCGGCCCGCTGCAGCTGCAATCAACCCGCCTGCAGATCGATGCACCGGCCTACACCGGGCAGGCCACCCGCACCCAGAACGCGCTGGACGCCAAGGTGGCCGCGGACAGCCGGTTGTCGTGGTCACTGCGGTTCGACCGTGCGCCCAGCAGCGCCTGGCTGCAGTTCCACGATGGTCGCCGGCTGCCGCTGCGCGAGCACGATGGGCAATGGCAGGCGCAGGACGTGGCACGCACGCCGGTGCTGTACCGCGTGGTGAGCGAGCCTGCGCTGGCCAGCACCCGCCTGTACCGGCTGGATGTGGTGGCCGACCGCGCGCCCAGCGTGCGCGTGCTGGAGCCGGCCGCCAGCCTGGTGCTGGGCACGCCCGGGCAGCGGCAATGGACGCTGCGCTTCGAAGCCAGCGATGACTACGGCGTGGCCGCGCAGGCAAAACTGTCGATCACCACCACCCAGGGCAGCGGCGAGAACATCACCTTCGTCCAGCGCAGCGTCACGCTCACCGGCAGCGGTGAAGCCACCACGCGACGCTTCGCCCACACGCTCGACCTGGCCGCGCTGGGCGCGCAGCCCGGCAACGATGTGATCGCCCAGCTGGAAGTGCGCGACAACCACGCCCCCAGCGCGCAGACCGGGCGCAGCAGCAGCGTGATCCTGCGCCTGCCGACCACCGAAGTCGCGCTCGGTGCCGAGCTGGAAGGCCGTATCAAGAAGACCCTGCCGGCGTATTTCCGCAGCCAGCGGCAGATCATCATCGACGCCGAAGCGCTGATCCGCCAACGCCGCAGCCTGGCCGCCGATGACTTCATCAAGCGCAGCGATGCGATCGGCGTCGACCAGCGCATCCTGCGCCTGCGCTACGGCCAGTTCCTGGGCGAAGAAAGCGAGGGCGCGCCAAAGCCGCCGCCGACCAGCGACCTGCCCACCAGCGATACGCCCGCAGCCGATTCGCACGATCACGACGACGAACATCAGCACGCGCAGGACGATGGCCATGATGCGCATGGCCACGACCACGGCGGCACCGCCGGCAATGCCGGCACGCCGCCGGTGTTCGGCAGTGCCACCGACGTGCTGTCCGAGTACGGCCACACCCACGACCACGCCGAGGCCGCCACCCTGCTCGACCCGCAGACCCGCGCCAGGCTGAAGGCCGCGCTGGACCAGATGTGGTCGGCCGAAGGCGAGCTGCGCCAGGGCCGGCCCGAGCAGGCGCTTCCGTTCGCCTACAAGGCGCTGGGGTTCATCAAGCAGGTGCAGCAGGCCGAGCGCATCTACCTGGCCCGCGTCGGCCCCGAACTGCCGCCCATCGACGAGGGCCGCCGCCTCGGCGGCGACCGCACGGGACTGGCCAGCCGCGAGCTGCCGCTGGCCGCACGCACAGCGCCGGACCCGGCCATCGTCGAGGCCTGGCAGCGGCTGGGCGACGGTGACGGCACGCCCGACCTGGACGCTTTGGCGACTTGGCAGCAGCGCAACGCCGCCTTCCTGCCCGACGCCCTCGATCTGGCCGCCGCCATCGAACAGCTGCGCATCGAACCGGACTGCAGCGACTGCCGCCAGCGCCTGCGCGCGCAGCTGTGGCGCGCCCTGCAGCGGCCGCTGCCGCAGGTGATGCGGCGCACGGCCACCGATGCGATGGGCCAGCGCTACCTCGATGCGCTGGAGGTACAACCATGAACGCCCCCGCATTGAACCTGTGGCTGGCCGTGGCCCTGGCGGCGATCGTCGTCATCGCCAGCGTGCTGCAGCTGCGCGCGCCCACTGCACATCGCGGCCGCCGCGCGGTTCGGCTGGGCGTGCAGGCCATCGCTGCGGCGCTGCTGTATTTCTGCCTGCAGCCACCCAGCCAGCAGCAGCCTGCGGGCGGCCTGGTCGTGCTCACTGCCGACGCCGCCGCTGCCGGCGCATTGCCGGCCAGTGATGGCCCCCTGCTGCTGTTGCCGGAGGCGGCGGATGTGCCGGGCGGCCAGCGCGTACCTGATCTGGCGACGGCGCTGCGCCAGCACCCGGCCTCCACGCTGACCCTGGTCGGCGCCGGCCTGGCCGCGCGTGACCGCGACACCGTGCTGCCGGCGCACGTGCAGTGGCAGGCGCCGCCTGCGCCGCGCGGCTGGATTGCGCTGCAGCCGCCGGCCGACGCAGCGCCCGGTGCGCGCTTCGAGGTGCATGCCCAGGCGCACGGCATCAGCGCTGGCCGCGCCGAACTGTTGGACCCGGCCGATACCGTGGTTGATCGCGCGGACCTGGCGGCCGATGGCCGCGTGCAGCTCAGTGGCATCGCCCGCGCGCCGGGCCGCAGCGTGTTCCATCTGCGCCTGCTCGACGCGCAGTCGCACGTGCTGGACAGCGTGCCGGTGCCGCAGCAGACGCTGGCGGCGGCACCGCTGCGCCTGCTGGTGCGTGCCAGCGCGCCCGGGCCGGAACTGAAATACCTGCGCCGCTGGGCCACCGATGCCGGCCTGCGCGTGCAGGTGCAGGCCGACACCGGCGCGGGCCTCAGCGTGGGCGATGGCGCGGTGCCGCTGGATGCGGCCGCGCTGGCGCGCAGCGATCTGCTGCTGCTGGATGAGCGCAGCCTGGCAAATTTGAGCGCGGGCCAGCTGGCCGCGGTGCGCCAGGCACTGCGCGATGGCCTTGGTGTGCTGGTGCGCAGCGCCGGTGCACCCTCGGCCAGCGCGCGCCGCCGCCTGCGCGATCTCGGCCTGCCGGTGCAGGGCGATGGCAGCAGCCACGCGGCCGATCTGCCCGGCGATGGTGAGAGCACGATGCTTGCCGCACGGCGTGGCCCGCTGGGCTCGACCACCCTGCCCAGCGCCGACGGCGAAGCGGCCGACCGCAGCTCGCACAGCGCCGCCCTGCCCACGCTGGAGGTGCTGGCACTGCAACCCACCGATGGCAGCGCGCTGCTGCATGACCGCGCAGGCAAGGCACTCGGTGGCTGGCGCAGCGTCGGCAAGGGCCGCATCGGCCTGCTGCCGATCACCGACAGTTGGCGCTGGGTGCTGGCCGGTCGCGATGATCGCCACGGCGAACTGTGGAGCGGTGTGGTCGCCACGCTGGCACGCGCGCAGGCCAGCGCGGATGCACTGTGGTCAGCGCAGGCGATTGCCTGGGCAGGAGAGCGGCAGGCCCTGTGCGGCGTGCAGGCGCCGCTGCAGGCGTTCGATGCGAAGGGCGCGGACGTGCCGCTGGTGGTTGATGGCGCGACGGCGTCGCTGCGCTGCGCCGGCTGGTGGCCGCGCGCCGCAGGTTGGCAACGCCTGCAGCATGGCGAGGCGACCGTCTGGCGCTATGTGTTCGACGCGAATGAGGCAGCGGTGCTGCATCGCCAGGCGATGATCGATGCAACCACGCAGGCACTGGCAACGGCCACGCCTGCGGGTGCTGCGGCGATGCATCCGGTGCCCGGCCCGCGCTGGCCGTGGTGGCTGGCGTTCGTGCTGTGCGTGTCGCTGCTGTGGTGGCTGGAACGGCGGCGCTGAGCCCCACCCATGAAGCATCCACGCATGGCGTGGATCTACTGACCCCATCCCTCACCGCGCCCCGGTGCGCCGGTACACGCCGTCGAACCGCACGTTCATGCCACCGCATTCGCTGTTGTCGGACACCACCAGCACGTCGCCCAGCACCTGGGCGTGCACCGTGCAGCTGTCCTCGACGAAATCCACCTGGCTGCCACGCGGCGTCGCCTGCGCTTCCACCTGGCCCATGTTCGGGCCATACGGCCTCTGTTCCGGCGTGGGGTTGGCCGAGGGCCAGTAGGCATCACCTTCGACATGAAGCTGGCCGCCACGCACCGAGATGCGCAGGCCGTTGTCGCCATCCTTCCAGTCACCGGCCCAGTCCTGCAGCGACGGCGTTGCCACCGGCAACGGCTGCAGCTTGCTGCGCTCGACCCAACCGGCACTGCCACCCACCTTGTTGGGGAAAAACGCGCAGCGGTACGCGCCCAGGTCACGTCCGGTCACCACGGTGTCGCCGCTCACCACGTAGCTGCGCTGGCGGCAGGCGGGTTCGCCCTTGGCCGGGCAGCCGTCCATGTCACCGAGCAGGTACAAACGCTGCGTGCCCACCACCCTGGCCAGCGCGAAACCAGACTGCGCGGATGGGAACAGGCCATTGCGGCAGGAGCCACCGTCGGCCAGATCGCTGGCCGCCGCAGCCAGCGGGCTCAGCATGGCAAGCAGGAGAAGGGAGCGCAGCAGCATCCAGGCAGCCTCGGAAGGAAAGGCGGCAGGATAGCGCCTACTTCCCGGCCGGGGGATCGCAGCCTTCCTGCTGCTCGCAGAACTGCTGTGCACGGCGCTGCTGCTCGGCGGTCAGTTCCGGCGGCGGCCGGGCGATGGCCGCCTGGATCTGGTCCGGGCCACCGGTCAGCTTGTTCAGGCCTTTGCCAGCGGCAGTCAGGCCTTTCACCACGCCCATCATGATGTAGCCACCGCCCATGCTCACCTGTTCGGGCGACGGCGGCTCGCTCCAGTCGCGGCTGAAGCGGTTGTCACCGAACTTCACCGGGTTCTTGAAGCGGTACAGATCCAGCGGCTCGTCATCTTCGGGCTTGATCGCGCGCACTTCGCCGAGGGTGGTGACATCGCCCTGCGGCGGCGCAGGCAACGGCGCTTGCGCAGCGGGCTCGACCACCGGCGTGGCCTGCTGCGCCTGCGCGGTGGCGGCCAGCATCATGCCGGCCAGAAGTGCTCCCTGCAGTTCCCGTCGTGCCACAGCCATCGCCCTGCCTGTTGCGTGCAATCCTCGAGGATACGCATCACGGCTTCAGATTTCGTTGCCTGCGCTGCCGGCATTCAGCCAGCGGTGTCGTGCCGCCGCACTGAATGATTCACTGCATCCCGGCACGCGGTCTCACACCCTGAGACCCATCTGTGGTGCCATGTGACCCCTCGCAAACCGTCCCGGCTTCACCTTCCATGGCCTACGAACTCGCCAAGCGCACCGCCGACGCCGAGCAGAAGCTCGCCACCCGCGACGGCCTGCCCGCCCGCGATGGCGCCCTGCTCAGTGCGCGCCTGCAGCGCCGCTACCACGACCGCATCACCGGCAGCTTCGCCATTCCCGGCCGCGAGGGCCGCTATGCGCCGCTGCCCGGTTCGGTGCCGCCCGCCCTGGCTGCAGCGCTGAAGGCGCGCGGCATCGAGCAGCTCTACAGCCACCAGGCGGAAGCGTGGGAGGCCAGCCAGCGCGGCGAGCACGTGGCCATCGTCACCCCCACCGCCAGCGGCAAGTCGCTGTGCTACACCCTGCCGGTGGTCAGCGCGGCCATGCAGGACAAGGCCAAGGCGCTGTACCTGTTCCCGACCAAGGCGCTGGCCCAGGACCAGGTGGCCGAGCTGCTGGAGCTCAACCGCGCAGGCGACCTCGGCGTGAAGGCCTTCACCTTCGATGGCGACACGCCGGGCGATGCGCGCCAGGCCATCCGCCTGCACGGCGACATCGTGGTCTCCAACCCGGACATGCTGCACCAGGCCATCCTGCCCCACCACACCAAGTGGGCGCAGTTCTTCGAGAACCTGCGCTACATCGTCATCGACGAAGTACACACCTACCGCGGCGTGTTCGGCAGCCACGTCACCAACGTGCTGCGCCGGCTCAAGCGCATCTGCGCGTTCTACGGCGTGCAACCGCAGTTCATCCTGTGCTCGGCCACCATCGGCAACCCGCGGGCGCATGCCGAAGCACTGATCGAGGCGCCGGTCACTGCCATCACCGAATCCGGCGCGCCCAGCGGGCCCAAGCAGGTGCTGCTGTGGAACCCGCCGGTGATCAACCCGGACCTGGGCCTGCGTGCCTCGGCGCGATCGCAGAGCAACCGCATCGCCCGCATCGCGATCAAATCCGGGCTGAAGACGCTGGTGTTCGCGCAGACCCGGCTGATGGTGGAAGTGCTGACCAAGTACCTGAAGGACATCTTCGACCACGACCCGCGCAAGCCGCCGCGCATCCGCGCCTACCGCGGTGGCTACCTGCCCACCGAACGCCGCGAGACCGAGCGTGCGATGCGCGCGGGCAACATCGACGGCATCGTCAGCACCTCGGCGCTGGAACTGGGCGTGGATATCGGCAGCCTGGACGTGGTGATCCTCAACGGCTACCCCGGCAGCGTGGCCGCCACCTGGCAGCGTTTCGGCCGCGCCGGCCGCCGCCAGCAACCGGCGCTGGGGGTGATGGTGGCCAGCTCGCAACCGCTGGACCAGTACGTGGTGCGGCATCCGGATTTCTTCGCCGAGGCCTCGCCCGAACACGCGCGCATCGCGCCGGACCAGCCGCTGATCCTGTTCGACCACATCCGCTGCGCGGCCTTCGAACTGCCGTTCCGGGTGGGTGATGGCTTCGGCCCGATCGATCCGGAAGTGTTCCTGGAAGCGCTGGCCGAAACCGAGGTCATCCATCGCGAAGGCGAGCGCTGGGAATGGATCGCCGACAGCTATCCGGCCAACGCGGTCAGCCTGCGCGCGGTGGCCGATGGCAACTTCGTGGTGGTCGACCGCAGCGACGGCCGCCAGCAGATCATCGCCGAGGTCGACTATTCCGCCGCCGCGCTCACCTTGTACGAGGGCGCGATCCACATGGTGCAGTCCACCCCATACCAGGTGGAAACGCTGGACTGGGAAGGCCGCAAGGCCTACGTCACGCGCACCCATGTGGACTACTACACCGACAGCATCGACTTCACCAAGCTCAAGGTGCTGGACCGCTTCGACGGTGGCGTGGCCGGCCGTGGCGATTCGCACCATGGCGAAGTCCACGTCGTGCGCCGCGTGGCCGGCTACAAGAAGATCCGCTACTACACGCACGAGAACATCGGCTACGGCCCGGTGAACCTGCCCGACCAGGAACTGCACACCACTGCAGTGTGGTGGCAGCTGCCGCAGGCATTGCTGCTGCGCGCGTTCGCCAGCAAGCAGGATGCGCTGGATGGCTTCCTCGGTGCCGCCTACGCACTGCACATCGTCGCCACCGTGGCGGTGATGGCCGATGCGCGCGACCTGCAGAAGTCGGTCGGCAACGGCGACGGTTCCTGGTTCGCGATCGCCGACCAGACCGGTCGCGGCCAGCTGCGCGGCGGCGAGGGTGATCCGGGCATCGTCGAGCTGCTGCAGGAGTTCGTGCCGACGGTGTACCTGTACGACAACTTCCCCGGCGGCGTCGGCCTCAGCGAACCCTTGTGGCAGCGCCAGGCCGAGCTGGTGCAGCGCGCGCGCGAACTGGTGCAGCGCTGCGACTGCAAGGCCGGCTGCCCGGCCTGCGTCGGCCCGGTGCTGGCCGCGCAGGAAGAAGATGAAACCTCGCCGCGTGCGCTGGCGCTGCGCGTGCTGGACCTGTTCGATGCCGATGCCTGCCAGCACGTACCCGACGTGGTGGTGACCACGCGCGACCCGATGGAGCTGCTGGCACCGTGAGCCTGAGCCTGGACAAGCTGCGCCTGCTGCGAAAGCAGGCCGGCGACCCGAAGGCGAGCGCCCCGGCCGCGCCCGAGCCGCCGCCCACGGCATCTGCTCCGGTAGCTGCCAACGACGCGCGGCAGCCCGCCGCCGAGCGCTCGGTGTTTGCGTGGGTCGAGCAGGAGATCCGCCACAAGCCGACCGGCACGGCGGCACCTGCGGCGGCAGCCGCACCGGCACCGCTGCGGCGGCCGGAGGTGGGCGGCCTGCATCGCTTGCTGGGCCTGCGCGCGCGCGGTAGCGCCGCCCCGGTGCGCGCCAGCGCGCAGGACCGGCAGCTGCCCGGCGAAGAAATCGCACCGGGCCTGTTCCTGATCGAATCGCTGCAGCCGCAGGCGATTCCCCCGCAGCCACTGTCACTGGATTTCGCGCGCCGCGAGGGCGAGCACGTGGCCGCGCGCGACCTGCTGTTCTTCGATACCGAAACCACCGGCCTGGCCGGTGGCACCGGCACCCGCGCCTTCATGATCGGCGCGGCCGACTGGCATGCCTGCCCGCAGCGCGGCGAGGGCCTGCGCATCCGCCAGCTGCTGATGTCCACCATGGCGGCTGAAGACGCGATGCTGGCCACCTTCGCCAGCTGGCTGCAGCCATCCACCGTGTTCTGCAGCTACAACGGCCGCAGCTACGATGCGCCGCTGCTGAAGGCACGTTACCGGCTGGCCCGGCAGCGCGATCCGATCACCGCGCTGGACCACGTCGACCTGCTCTATCCCACCCGCCGCCGTTATCGCGGCAGCTGGGAGAACTGCAAGCTGTCCACCATCGAGCGCCAACTGCTGCGCGTGGTGCGCGAGGATGACCTGCCCGGTTCGGAAGCACCCGCGGCGTGGCTGCGCTACCTGCGCGGCGGCGATGCAGTGAACCTGCGCCGCGTGGCCGACCACAACCACCAGGACGTGGTGACCCTGGCCCTGCTGCTGCAGCGGCTGATCCGCGAGGAACAGCGCGAGCGCGAGACGCTGGCGCTGGTGCAGCCCTGAGCGCGCGCGGGTTCAGGCGGCGTTGACACCACTGACACGCGCAGCGGCGACACTGCCCGCTGTCCCTTCACCGGAGCCGTGCCCATGCGCCGTACAACCCTGTTGCTGCTGGCCAGCATCCTGCCGCTCGCGGCCTGCAGCCATGCCGGTGCCAACAGCACCGCCGACACCGGCACCCTGCCGGCCAAGGGCGCCGAAGGCCCGCACGAATGCCGTCCGGAGGCACTGGAGGCCTTCACCGGCAAGACGGCCGACGAGGCCACGATCAAGAAGCTGGTGGCCGACAGCGGTGCGCGCAACGCACGCGTGGTGAAGCCGGGCATGGCGGTGACGATGGATTTCCGCCAGGACCGGGTCACCGTGCGCGTGGACGAGCAGAACCGGATCGAGCGCGCCAGCTGCGGTTGATGGGGTAGCGCCGGGCCATGCCCGGCGGGCTCCATCAGCATACGCGCCGCATTCGCATACGCGCCGCTGCGCTCGCCGGGCATGGCCCGGCGCTACCGCTCCGTCAGAGCTGCTGGGCCTTGCCGCTGGCCATCGCGCGGGCGATCACCTGCTTCGCCTGTGCCGACGCCTGCGCCTGCAGCTGGGCCTGGCGTTCACCCAGCTCGGCCTGCTGGCTGCCCAGCGCGGCCTGGCGCAGGCCCAGCTGGGCCTGCTGGTTGGCCAGTTCGCTGATGTCGTGGCTGTGTGCGTCCTGCACCGCCTGCACTTCACGCATCGCAAGACGCGCCTCGGCTGCGGCCTGGCGGGCAATCGCGGCGTCATCCACCGAACCGCTCGCGGCCCTCGCGGCCTCCGCGGCGGCCTGGCGGTTGATGTCGCTCTCGCGCACCGCCCTGCTTGCCGCCTGGGTCGCCACACGGCTGATTTCCCGGGCATGCACGGCCTGCTTGCGGCCCAGCTCACCCTGCTGGCGCCCCAATACCCCCTGCTCGCGACCGAGTTGGCCCTGCTGGCGGCCCAGTTCGGCCGATTGCGCATAGACGCGCTGCAGCGGCTGGATCAGGGCCGGATCACGCACGGCATAACGCTTGTTGCCTTCGCGGAACCACAGCACCGGGCCATCGCGGCCGACATCACGGCGGGCCTGCTGGATGTCATCGATCGTCGCACTGGCATAGCTGCGGCCGTGGTCGATCAGCACGTGGCCACGTTCCAGATCGTTGCCCAGGTGCAGTTCGCCCACCGTGGTGTAGCTGTCGTCATCCTCGGCAGGCGGTGCCGGAGGCGCGGGCGGTGCAGACGGCGCAGACGGCGCAGACGGCGCGGCGGGGACGGACGGCGCGGCCGGCGGTGCCGGCGGCTTGGGCATCACCAGGTGGACCCCGTTGGCCGGCACAGCGGGCGCGGCCGGCGGTGCGGGCGGTGCAGGGACCACCTTCGGCGGTGCCGGCGGCGCAGGCGGAGCCGGGGCAGCCACCAGGCGCATCGGCGCCACGCCCACCGCAACCACCAGGGCGGTAAGGCCAATGGCGAGGATGCGCGGGCAGGCACGGCGCGGCTGCAGGCTCATCAGGCGGCGCTTCAGGCTGGTGGTGCTCGGCGCGGCACTGGCCACGCCCAGGTGCGGCTGCGGTGCCACGCCCAGCTGCAGCAGCAGGCGGCCATAGGCATGGCGGCTGGCACCGTGCTGGCCGACCACCGCCGCATCCACCGCTTCTTCGCGGGCCTGGGCGTATTCGCGCACGGCCAAGCGCAGCAGCGGATGGAAGAAGAACAGGTGCTGGGCCAGTGCGGGCAGCAGGCCCCACTGCAGGTCACGGCGCTGCATGTGCTGCAGCTCGTGGGTCAGCGCCAGATCCAGCGCATCGCCCTGCAGGGCATTGGCACCGGCCGGCAGCAACAGCACCGGGCGCAGCGGACCGACCAGCTGCGGCGCGTCCACCTGCCCGCTCATCCACAGGCGCGGTGCGCGGCGCAGGCCATGGGCATCGGCAGCCAGTTGCAGCGCCTGCACCAGGGCCGCGTCTTCGCAGGGATGCGAGGCCGCCAGCAGCGCGCGGCACTGGCGCCACTCACCGAAGGTGCGCCACGCCATCACCAGTACGCCGGACAGCCACAGCGCGGCCAGCGCCATCGCCCACCAGGCCATCGGCGATACGCCGCTGCCGATCGACGCGGCGATGTCAGGGGCCTGGTTGATCGGCGCGGTGGCCAGCAGGTTCGCCGAGAGTTCCGGCGCCATCGGATGGATCGCATCGGCGGCCAGATCGGTGGCGCTCATTGCCATGGCCTGCGGCGCCGGCAGCCAGGCCAGCTGCAGCGGCTGGCTCCAGAACAGGCCCAGCACCGCCTGCAGCGACACCAGCCACCACAGGCGGCAGCGGGTGCTGGCCGACAGCGAGGGCAAGGCGCGGCAGACGACGTACACCAGGGCCACCAGCAGCACGGTCTGCAGGCTGGTCCAGCCCAGGCGTTCCAGCAGGGAAATCAGCATCGTGGTGTCCATGGCTCAGCCCTCGTGGCGACGCGATTGGAGTTGGGCGACCAGCGCTTCCAGTTCCGCCAGTTCGTTGTCACTGACTTCCTGGCGTTGCGACAGGTAGGCCACGAACGGCGACACCGAGCCCTGCAGGGTGTTGTCGACGAACTGGGCCACGGCGCCCTGCAGCACGCTGTCCGGACCACGGGTGGCCTGGTACCGGTAGACGCCCTCCTGCTGCTCGCGCTGAAGATACCCCTTGGCGCGCAGCCGCTCCATCATCGTCAGCACGGTGGAACGGGCCAGCCCGCGGGCCTCGCCGTAGCCACTGGCGACCTCGCCGACGCTGGCCGGCGCATGTTCATCGATGTACTGCAGCAGGGCCAGCTCCTGGTCCCCGATGGTCTTGCCACGCATGACACCGCTCCCTTGACTACACGTGTCGTCACTGTCTGCGTGACGACAGTTGTAGTCAACCCCCCGGAAGTCATGGGCCGACGAACGGTAGGGGTGGGTGATGGGCTTAAACCTTCTCCCCGCCCCACGCATCCGATTTCCGACAACCCGTCTGGAATCCCCATGTTCCGCCCAACGCTGCCCGTCCTGCTCCTGCTCCTCGCCGCCCTGCCAGTGGCAGCCGCTTCGCCCGGCCCTGATGCCGCCAACGAACAGGCACGCCGCCTGATCCGCCAGACCATGCAGGACGCTCGCATCCCCGGCCTGCAGGTGGCGGTGGTCAAGGACGGCCAGGTGGTGCTGTCCGAAGCCTTCGGCCTGGCCAACGTCGAGAACGGCGTCGCAGCGACGCGCAGCACGCGCTTCCCGCTGAACTCGGCCACCAAGGCCTTCACCGGCGTGGCGGCCGCGCAGCTGGCGCAGCAGGGCAGGCTGGATCTGGATGCGCCGCTGGCGCGCTATCTCGATGCGCTGCCGCCGGCCTGGCAGAGCGTGCGCGTGCGCCAGCTGCTGGCGCACACCTCGGGCCTGCCGGACATCCTCGATGAGCGCGGGCTACTGGGCGGTGGTACCGAGGCGCAGGCGTGGCAGGCCGTGACCGCACGGCCGATGGATGCCGCACCCGGCCAGCGCTTCGCCTACAACCAGACCAACTACCTGCTGCTGGCGCGGATCATCGCGCGGCAATCGGGCATGCCCTACGAGCGCTTCCTCGCCAGCAGCCAGTTCGGCACGGTCGGCATGGACCGCACCACCTTCGGTGACAGCTACGACCTGGTGCCCGATGCAGCAACGATGTACAGCCTGGCGCCGCGCGCAACGGAAGCGGCCGACACGCCGCCACGCCTTTCGCACTGGTTCTACGACATGCCGCCCAGCCTGTGGGCGGGCGGCGGCATCCTCACCACCGCCGATGACACTGCACGCTGGCTGGCCGCGCTGGCCAGTGGCCGCCTGCTGGGCGATCCCGCGCGCACACGCATGTGGACCGCCGAGCCCCTCGCCGATGGCCGGGCTGGCCCGTGGGCCGCCGGCTGGCCGGTGCTGCAGGCCGCGCCGGATCGTCAGGTCGCCGGCATCGGTGGTGCTCGCTCGGCCTTCATCGTCTACCCCGACCGCGGCGTGGCGGTGGTGGTGCTGACCAACCTGGTCGGCGCCAACCCGCAGCGTTTCATTCCGCGCATCGCCGATCTTTATTCGCCTGCTGCAACAGCGCCCTGAACACCTGCAAGCACGCGCGCCCGGTCGGCCACCCCGGCCACATGCAACACCAGTGTGTGCGGCAGCGCCAGCGTAGGGTGCTGGGCAATGGCGCAGAACGCGAACACCTCCGCCAGGGTGTCGCGGTCATGCCAGGTGGTCATCACGAAGTCGGCGCCCTCGCCCTCCAGCGATGCCATGTCCACCGCATCATCCCAACCGCTGCACTCGGTGCCCCAGGCCATCATGTAGCGGCAACCGCTGCGAACCAGCCAGTCGCTCACCCGCGCCTGCCAGTCCGCTTCCACGGTGGCTTCGACAGCCACAATGGCGCGGTAAGGGGAGCAGGCCCGTTCGGGCGGTATCGCGCCCGGCGGCAGCCACAGGTATTCAACGGTGCCGTCCATGCCCACCCCATCCTCTGTTCGCGTGCGCCGAGGATAGCTGCCGGCCAGCGGCCGGCACTACCGTCGGCTCAACCCCGCGGCCCGCCCATCACTGGCAGGATCGCGCCGCTGATATAGCTGGCGCACGCGGGCGAGGCCAGGAACACATAGGCCGGTGACAGTTCCTCCGGCTGTGCGGGGCGGCCCATGTCGCTGTCCTTGCCGAACTCGGCCACGTCCTCGGCCTGCTTGTCGGCCGGGTTCAGCGGTGTCCACACCGGCCCCGGGGCCACGCAGTTCACCCGGATGCCACGCGGCAGCAGCTGGCTGGCCAGCGCCTTGGTGAAAGCATGGATGGCGCCCTTGGTGGCCGAATAGTCGATGAGGGCTTTGCTGCCGAACAGGCCGGTTTCCGAGCCGGTGTTGATGATGCTGGCGCCCTCGCCCAGATGCGGTAGTACCGCCCGCGCCATCTGGATGTAGCCGCCGATGTTGGTCTGCAGCGTCTCCTGCAGATGCGCGTCTTCCAGGTCTTCCAGGCGCTCGCAATGCAGCTGGAAGGCCGCGTTGTTGACCAGAATGTCGATGCCGCCGAAAGCCTTGGCCACCTGCTTCACCGCCTTGTTGCAGAAGCGTGGATCGCGCACGTCGCCGGCAATCACCACGCAGCGCCCGCCTTCGCGTTCCACATGCTGGCGGGTGATGTCCGCATCCTCCGCTTCATCCAGATGCAGCACGGCGACATCGGCGCCTTCGCGGGCGAACAGCACGGCCACGGCGCGGCCGATGCCGGAATCACCGCCGGTGATGATCGCGCGCATGCCCTGCAGCTTGCCGCTGCCGACGTAATCCGGGGCAAGGAAGCGCGGCGCCAGTTCCAGTGCATGCTCATGCCCGGGCTTGGCCAAGTGCTGGGTCGGCATGGTTTCCGGCTGCCTGCGCGCACCCGCCTGGGTGGCCGTTTTCTTCGTCGCCTTCTTGGTGGCGCGTGCGTCCTTGGCCTTCTCCTGGTCCTGCAGGCGCCGTTGCCGCGAGGCCACCCGGGCCGCGCGCGGATCGCTGGACGCGGCCTTGCGGGTGGCGGTCTTCACCACGCGCGGGCGGTCGGTTTCGGCGACGGTCTTTGCCCTGGTGCTGCCTTTGCGCACCTTGGGCGATGCCTTGCGGCGGGCGGGGGTCTTCTTGGTGGTGGCCATGCAGGTCTCCTCGGGAGGGGGATGGGGTTGCCGGCCAGCGGCCGGCACTACCGGGGGCGGCGTGCGCCGCTCGTGCAGTGTCCCCGCCCGCGCTGTCGGTGGCGGTGAGCGCACCGTGTCCACCGCGTGCATGGCATTCATTCCGCCACCACGCGTGTCGTCGCACTCTTCAGGCCAAGACACGAGGAATGCCCAGATGAAACATGCGATTGCCACCGCCGCCGTCTGCTTTGCCCTTGCCGCCTGCAGCAGCAGTCCGGTTGCCCAGATCCAGCCGATCGATGGCGTGATTTCCGGCCAGTGCCACACCAACATGGTGCGCGGCGCGGTCGGCCTGGCCGCTTCGGCGATGACCGTCGAGCGGGCGCGCGTGGACAGCGACAGCCTGCACGTGCAGGTCACCCGCGGCAGCCGCGAGCGCAGCGGCAATACCGCCAGTGGCAGCGCTGACCCTGCCGCAGGCGCGGCCGTCGAGGGCGGTGATCGCCTGACCATCGAAACCGGCCGCACCAACAACATCACTGCCATCTATTGCGGGTAAGCGCCGTCGCGCAAACGCGACGCTGCGCAGCGCTCAGGCGCTGCGCTTGGCCAGCCGCCGCGCCCGGCGCAGCACCTTCAGCGTGGCCTGCTCCCATTGCCGCGGGCCGCGCAGGCCCGCCAGCGAAGCGAGCTCGCCGCGTTCCCAGCCGGCAAACACGCAGGGGTCGATGTAGGCCTTGCGGCAGACCGCCGGCGTGTTGCCCAGCCGCGCGGCCACCTGGCACACCACCTCGCGCTGCGCCTTGGCCAGCGCGCGCTGGCTGGACGGCTCCGGCAGCTCGGTGGCGGCGAAGGTCTGCACCGCCGCCAGGGTGCCGCCCCAGGTACGGAAGTCCTTGGCGGTGAAATCCTCGCCCATCACCTCGCGCAGGTAGTCATTGACCGCACCGGAATCGACCGGCTGGATGACACCCTCGTCATCGCGATACTGGAACAGCGCCTGCCCGGGCAGCTGCTGCACGCCGCGCACCAGCGTGCCCAGCCTGCGGTCGCCCACGGTCACCTCGTGCAGCTGCCCGGATTTGCCGCGGAAGCGCATGCGCACGCGGCCACCGCGCAACAGGTCCAGGTGGCGGTTGCGCAGCGTGGTCAGGCCAAAGGATTTGTTTTCCTTGGCATAGGTTTCATTGCCCACCCGCACCAGGGTGTCGGCCAGCAGCGCGACCACCACCGCCAGCACCTTCTCGCGGGGGAAACCGCGTGGCTTGAGATCGCGGCTGAGCCTGCGCCGCAGGGCCGGCAATGCTTCGCCGAAGGCGATGGTGCGGTCGAACTTGCCTGAGTCGCGCACCGCCGCCCAGTCGGCGTGGTAGCGGTACTGCTTGCGCCCACGCGCATCGCGGCCGGTGGCCTGCAGGTGGCCGTTGGCATGGGCGCAGATCCACACGGCGGTGTAGGCCGGCGGGATGGCCAGCGCGCGGATGCGCTGCAGGGTTGCGGCATCGCGCACGGCATGGCCATCGGCATCGCGGTAGGCAAAACCCTTGCCTGCGCGGCGCCGGCTGATGCCGGGCTGGGTGTCATCGACATAGCGCAGGCCCGCCGCGCGCGCGGCCTGTCGTTCGGGGGTGGGGGCAGGAGGCATGCCGCCAGTGTGGCGATCGGCCCGGCGTGGCCACGTCAATAACGCAAGACAAACACGTGAGGGGCCTCGGGCGGCTATGCTCGGGTCTTCACAGTCCCTTCCGTTCCGGAGTCATGATGCCGTTCCAGATTCGCGCCCGTTCGCTCTCCGCCCTGCTGCTGCCGGCCGTGCTGGCGTTGTCCGCCTGCCAGGCGCCCGCGCTGGATGAGCAGGATTCGGCCACCGCCCATGCCCAGCAGGCCGCCGAAGCCGCCAAGGCCCCGGCCGACGAAGCCGGCAAGGCCACCGAAGCACCGCCGGCCGGCAACTGCGATGCCAGCCAGGTGCAGAGCCTGGTCGGCCAGGCCTACACCGACGCGCTGGGCAAGCAGGCCCAGGAAGATGCCGCCGCCAGCCAGGTGCGCGTGCTCAAGCCCAGCGACGTGGCCACGATGGAGTTCCTGGGCGATCGCCTGAACATCGAAGTGGACGAAAAGGGCCTGGTCAGCGGCGCCCGCTGCGGTTGAGTGAAAGCCAACGCCGGCAAGGGTTTGCCGGCGTTTTGGTTGCACGCGCAACCGTGTATTGCGGCGTTGCAACAACTGTGATCTAGTCGAGGCATCCGGTGGCCTCATGATGCGCTCCAGGGATTGGGCGGGCACGAGTGTCCCTGCTCATTTCATTACGCATCGAGGTAGAGATGGCCCCCCGCAACCGCCAAGGGCTTTACGACCCGCGCTCCGAGCGCGATGCCTGTGGATTCGGCATGGTCGCGCAGCTTGACGACCAGCCTTCGCGTCTACTGGTCGACACCGCCATCGCCGCGCTTTCGCGCATGACCCACCGTGGTGGCGTCGCCGCCGACGGCCTCACCGGCGATGGCTGCGGCCTGCTGCTGCGCCGCCCCGATGCCTTCCTGAAACTGCTGGCCAGCGAAGCCGGCATCACCGTGGGTGCGCGCTTCGCCGCCGGCCTGGTGTTCCTCCCGCACGATGCCGACGCCGCCCAGGCCTGCCGCACACAGCTGCAGGCGCAGGTGGAAACCGTGGGCTGCAAGGTCGCCGGCTGGCGCGAGGTGCCCACCGATGACAGCGTCTGCGGCCAGCTGGCCCGCGACACGCTGCCGCGCATCGAACAGGTATTCGTCGACGCCGGTGTCGGCCAGGATGACGGCGGCTTCGCGCTGGCGCTGTTCCTGGCCCGCCGCCGCAGCGAACAGCAGCTGCGCGAACATGCCGATTACTACGTCACCACCCTCAGCCCCAATGCGATCAGCTACAAGGGCATGGTGCTGCCGGACAAGCTGAGCCGCTTCTTCCCGGACCTGCAGCGCCGCGAACTGGCCTCCAGCGCCATCGTGTTCCACCAGCGCTTTTCCACCAACACGCTGCCGCGCTGGCCGCTGGCGCACCCGTTCCGCATGCTCGCCCACAACGGCGAGATCAACACCATCGAAGGCAACCGGCGCTGGGCGCAGGCGCGCAGCAAGGTGTGGAAGACCCCCCGCTTCGACATCGCCGAGTTCGATCCGGTCATCTCCATGCACGGCTCGGATTCGCAGAGCCTGGACAACATGCTGGAGCTGATGGTGTCCGGTGGCATGGAACTGATCCAGGCGCTGCGCATCCTGGTGCCGCCGGCGACCCAGTCGCTGGAGTTCAAGGATCCCGACCTGGCCGCGTTCTACGAGTTCCATGGCCTCAACAGTGAGCCGTGGGACGGCCCGGCCGGCATCGTCGCCTGCGACAGCCGCTATGCGGTGTGTACGCTGGACCGCAACGGCCTGCGCCCGGCGCGCTGGATGCTGACCGCCGACCGCCACTTCCTGGTCGCCTCCGAGGCGGGCGTGTGGGAAGTGCCGACCGAGCGCGTGGTGCGCAAGGGCAAGCTCGGCCCGGGCGAGATGATCGCCATCGACCTCAAGCGCGGCGACCTGCTCGATTCGGAAGCCATCGACCGCATCAACCGCGGCCGCGCGCCGTACAAGCAGTGGCTGCAGCAGGGCGTCACCTACCTGCAGACTGAACTGATCGATCCCTCGCTGGTGGAGGAACCGTTCGACGAGGGCACCCTGCGCAGCTACCACAAGCTGTACCAGCTCAGCAGCGAGGAAGTGGAACAGGTGCTGCGGCCGCTGGCCGAGACCGAGCAGGAAGCCACCGGCTCGATGGGCGATGACACGCCGATGGCCGTGCTCAGCCAGCGCAGCCGCCCGCTGTACGACTACTTCCGCCAGGCCTTCGCGCAGGTCACCAACCCGCCGATCGACCCGCTGCGCGAAGACTGCGCGATGTCCCTGTCCACCCAGCTCGGCAAGGAGACCAACATCTTCCACGCCGGCCCGGAGACGGTGAACCACGTCATCCTCAACTCGCCGGTGCTGAGCCAGCGCAAGCTGCGCCAGCTGCTGAAGATGGACCAGTACGTGCAGGCCAACCGCCTGCTCGACCTGTCCTACAGCGAGGACGAAGGCCTGCGCGCCGGCATCGAGCGCATCTGCGCCGAGGCCGAACAGGCCGCCCGCGAGGGCATGGTGATGCTGCTGCTGTCCGACCGCTACCCGGTGGCCGGGCGGCCGATGGTGCACGCCCTGCTGGCGACCAGCGCCATCCACCACCACCTTTCGCACCTGGGCCTGCGCTGCGACGTCAACCTGATCGTCGAGACCGGCACCGCGCGCGACCCGCACCACATGGCCTGCCTGCTCGGCTTCGGTGCCACGGCGGTGTATCCGTACCTGGCCTACCAGACCCTGTTCGACCTGGGCCGCCGCGGCATCCTCAAGCTCAGCAAGGGCGGCGAGCAGTCGCAGATCGGCCGCCGCTACCGCAAGGGCGTCTACAAGGGCCTGTCGAAGATCATCTCGAAGATGGGCATCTGTACCGTGGCCAGCTACCGCGGCGCGCAGCTGTTCGAGATCATCGGCCTGGAACCGGAGGTGGTCGACCTGTGCTTCCCCGATACCGCTTCGCGCATCGGTGGCGCCGGTTTCGCGCGCCTGGATGCCGATGCGCGCGAGCTGTGCGCGCAGGCCTGGGATGCGCAGCAGGGCGTGGATGTCGGCGGCCTGCTGAAGTACGTGCACGGCGGCGAGTACCACATGTACAACCCGGACGTGGTGACCACCCTGCAGCGCGCGGCGCGCAGCGGTGACCCGCGTGCGTGGCAGCAGTACTGCGATGCCGTGCATGCGCGGCCGCCGTCGGCGCTGCGTGACCTGCTGGAACTGGTGCCGGCGGGCACGCCGGTACCGCTGGACGAGGTGGCCCCGGCCAGCGAACTGTTCCCGCGCTTCGACACCGCCGCCATCAGCCTCGGCGCGCTGTCGCCGGAAGCGCATGAAGCGCTGGCCATCGCCATGAACCGCCTCGGCGGCCGCAGCAATTCCGGCGAAGGCGGCGAAGACCCCGCGCGCTATGGCACGCAGCGCCGCAGCAAGATCAAGCAGGTGGCTTCGGGCCGTTTCGGTGTCACCGCCGAATACCTGGTCAACGCCGAAGTGCTGCAGATCAAGGTCGCGCAGGGCGCCAAGCCCGGCGAAGGCGGCCAGCTGCCCGGGCACAAGGTCAACGAGCTGATCGCTCGCCTGCGCTATGCCAAGCCGGGCATCGGCCTGATCTCGCCGCCGCCGCACCACGACATCTACTCCATCGAAGACCTCGCGCAGCTGATCTACGACCTCAAGCAGGTCAACCCGACCGCGCTGGTGTCGGTGAAGCTGGTCAGCCATGCCGGCGTCGGCACGATTGCCGCCGGCGTGGTCAAGGCCGGTGCGGACCTGATCACCATTTCCGGCCATGACGGCGGCACCGGTGCTTCGCCGGTCAGCTCCATCCGCTATGCCGGCGTGCCGTGGGAACTGGGCGTGGCCGAAGCGCACCAGGCGCTGCTGGCCAACGACCTGCGCGGGCGCACCCTGCTGCAGACCGACGGCGGCCTGAAGACCGGCCTGGACGTGGTCAAGGCCGCGCTGCTGGGCGCGGACAGCTTCGGCTTCGGCACCGCGCCGATGATCGTGCTGGGCTGCAAGTACCTGCGCATCTGCCACCTCAACAACTGCGCCACCGGCGTGGCCACCCAGGATGACCGCCTGCGCGAGAACCACTTCACCGGCCAGCCCGAGCGCGTGGAGAACTTCTTCCGCCTGCTGGCCGAGGAAGTGCGCGGCTGGCTGTCCTACCTGGGCGCGCGTTCGCTGGAGGAGATCGTCGGCCGCACCGACCTGCTGCGGCAGATCGAGGCGGCGCCGCGCGATGGCGTGCGCGTGGACCTGTCGCGCCTGCTGGCCGATGCCCGTTACGAAGGCAGCCACTGCGCCGCGCAGCGCCTGTACGAATCGCCGGACAGCCTGGCCACGCAGATGGATGGCCTGCTGGCCGCGGCCATCGAGCACAAGCAGGGCGGCGAACACCGCTTCCTGATCCACAACACCGACCGCAGCATCGGCACCCGCCTGGCCGGTGCCGTGGCCCGCGCGCATGGCAACCAGGGCATGGCCGAAGCACCGCTGGAACTGCGCTTCCGCGGCAGCGCCGGGCAGAGTTTCGGCGCCTTCAACGTCGGCGGCCTGCACCTGGAAGTGGAAGGCGAAGCCAACGACTACGTCGGCAAGGGCATGGCCGGGGGCCGCCTGGTGGTGCGCCCGCCGCGTGGCGCGCGCTTCGAGGCCCGCAGCACCGCCATCATCGGCAACACCTGCCTGTACGGCGCCACCGGTGGCGAGCTGTTTGCCGCCGGCCGCGCGGGCGAGCGCTTCGCGGTGCGCAATTCCGGCGCGCTGGCGGTGGTGGAAGGTGCCGGTGACCACTGCTGCGAGTACATGACCGACGGCGTAGTGCTGGTGCTGGGCAAGGTCGGCCTGAACTTCGGCGCCGGCTTCACCGGTGGCCTGGCCTACGTGCTGGACGTGGATCGCGATTTCGTCGACCGCTACAACCACGAGCTGATCGACATCCACCGGGTGTCGGCCGAGGGCTTCGAGAACTACCGCCAGCACCTGCACCGCCTGATCGGCCGCCACCGCGAGCTGACCGGCAGCATCTGGGCGCAGCAGATCATGGACGAGTTCCGCGATTACATCGGCAAGTTCTGGCTGGTCAAACCCAAGGCCGCCAGCATCGAGTCGCTGACTGAAACCCTGCGACGCGCCGCGTGATTCCGCCCGGTAGTGCCGGCCACTGGCCGGCAACGTTCCCCTTCGCATTCCAGAGCCAGCCATGAGCCGCAAGCACGCTTTCCAGTTCCTCGACCTGCCCCGGACCATGCCGCAGCGCATCCCGGTCGAACTGCGCACCTCCGGCGACTGGGGTGAGCTGTACGGCAAGTTCGGCAAGGAAGACGCCCAGTACCAGGCCGGCCGCTGCCTGGATTGCGGCAACCCGTACTGCAGCTGGAAGTGCCCCGTGCACAACGCCATCCCGCAGTGGCTGCAGCTGGTGCAGGAAAACCGCATCCACGAAGCGGCCACGCTGTGCCACAGCACCAACCCGCTGCCGGAAGTGTGCGGCCGCGTCTGCCCGCAGGACCGCCTGTGCGAAGGCAGCTGCACGCTGGAGGAATTCGGCGCGGTGACCATCGGTGCGGTGGAGAAGTACATCGTCGATACCGCCCTGGCCAGCGGCTGGCGCCCGGACCTGGGCGCGGTGCAGCCCACCGGCCAGAGCGTGGCGGTAATCGGCGCCGGCCCGGCCGGCCTGGCCTGTGCCGACCGCCTGGCGCGTGCCGGCATCACCGCCGTGGTCTATGACCGCTACGAACAGATCGGCGGCCTGCTGCAGTTCGGCATCCCCAGCTTCAAGCTGGACAAGGACGTGATCCACCGCCGCCGCGAGGTGCTGGAGGGCATGGGCGTGCAGTTCCGCCTGGGCGTGGAGATCGGCCGCGATGTCAGCGTGCAGCAGCTGCTGGACAGCCACGATGCGGTGTTCGTCGGCACCGGCGCCTACCGCTACACCGATGGCGGGCTGGACGGGCAGGACCTGAAGGGCGTGCTGCCGGCCCTGCCGTTCCTGGTGCAGAACAGCCGCATCGTCAGCGGCGATGATCCGAAGGGCCGGCCGATTGCCGGCTGGGAAGACACCATCGCCCTGCCCGATCTCAACGGCAAGCGCGTGGTGGTGCTCGGCGGCGGCGACACCGGCATGGACTGCGTGCGCAGCGCCGTGCGCCTGGGCGCGGCCAAGGTGACCTGCGCCTACCGCCGCGACGAGGCCAACATGCCCGGCAGCGCGCGCGAGGTGGCCAACGCGCGCGAGGAGGGCGTGCGTTTCCTGTTCAACCGCCAGCCGCTGTCGATCGAAGCCGGTGCCGATGACGAAGTGATCGGGGTGACCGTGGTCGAGACCCGCCTGGGCGAACCCGATGCCAACGGCCGCCAGAACGCGGTGCCGATCGAAGGCAGCGAATCGCTGCTGGAAGCGGACGTGGTGATCATTGCGTTCGGCTTCTCGCCGACGCTGCCGGCGTGGCTGACCGAACACGGCGTGGAAGGCCAGTCCAACGGCCGCATCGTGGCCGGTGGCAAGGACCGGCTGCCGTACCAGACCGCCCACCCGCGCCTGTTCGCCGGTGGCGACGCGGTGCGCGGCGCGGATCTGGTGGTGACTGCCGTCGCCGAGGGCCGCGACGCCGCGGCCAGCATCGTGCGTCTACTGGCGCACTGATCCGGCCGTCGCCGCCGCCTGTGCGGCCCGTGGCGCCGACGCTGGAGGGGCGTCGCACGCGGGCAGGTACAGGTCGAGGCTGACAGTGGTGCCCCCGCCGGGAATGCTGTGCAGCTGCAGTTCGCCGCCCAGTGCGGCGGCCAGCTCGCGGCAGATGGCCAGGCCCAGGCCGCTGCCACCGAAGCGGCGCGGGGTGGACGCTTCGGCCTGGGTGTAGGGCGCAAACACCGCCTGCTGCCGCGCCGGGCTGATGCCCACGCCGGTGTCGGCCACCTGCACGCGCAGGTGCTGGCCGGCGGCGGCCTGGCGCAGCACCTGCAGGCGCAGCTCCACCCCGCCGTGCGCGGTGAACTTGAGCGCATTGCCGGCCAGGTTGAACAGGATCTGCTGCAGGCGCAGGCCATCGACCCTCGAGCGGGCCTGCAGCGCCGGATCCAGCACGCAGCGCAGCTGCAGGCCCTTGCCTGCGGCCAGCGGTGCCAGCAGGCGCTGCACGCCCCGCAGCAGCGCGGCCAGGTCGGTCGGCACGGCCTGCGGAGGCCGGCCGCCCAGCGGCTGCCGCGCGCTGTCCAGCACCTCGTCGAGGATCTGCCGGAGCATCACGGCGGCCTCCTCGAGGCTGGCCAGCAGGTGGCGCTGCCGCGGGTCCAGCCGTGTACCGGCCAGGCCATCGAGCATGCCCACCAGGGTGTTCATCGGCGCGCCGATCTCCTGGCGCATGGCCGCCAGGAAGTGGGCCTTGGCCACGACCGCCTGCTCGGCCTCGCAGCGGGCCTCGTCCAGGGCACTCGCATGCCGCTGTGCTTCGGTCACGTCCATCCAGTAGCCACGCCATTCGACCGCGTGGCTGTCGCCGTCGCCACGGGGCAGCGGTCGCCCGTGCGAGCGCACCCAGCGCCAGCCCATCCGCCCCTGGCTGCGGAAGGTGACGTCGATCGGCCCGCGCACCCGTGCCGCGGCCTCGACATGGGCCATCACCGATGCGCGGTCGTCCGGGTGCACGGCCGCCAGCAGGCGTGCGTGCTCGAAGCGTGCGCTGTCCACGTCGATGCCGAACAGGGCGTGCACGTCACCCGAAAGGTAGGGCACGCTGTAATCGCCACTGCCGCTGCGCCGCACCCGATAGACCACCGCCGGCAGGCCAGCGCTGAGTATCTGCAGGCGCTGCTGCAGTGCGTGGCGGCGCTGCACTTCGCGACGCAGCCGCCAGCGTCCGAGGGCATGCAGCAGGCCCAGCCCGAGCAGGGCCAGCAACGCGGCGGCCAACCCGCGCGACCACGGCTGTGGCTGGCTGGCGGCGACCGGCAGGGCCACCAGCAGGACCAGCAGCACGCCGCCACAACGCCAGCGGCGGTGCGCAGTGGCGGCATCAGGACAACCAGCGACACTCACGATGAACTCCTCACGCCGCAGGCCGGACACGCGGCCGCACGACGCGGCAGCCACCTGCCACGCTAGCGGCACGGCGCGCAGCAACAATGAGGAAAATTGCAAAACGCTCCAGTAGTACTGATAGCGACATACACTGCCGCCTCTACCACTGAGGGAGCCCGCGATGCGCATCGGCCTGGCCGCCAACCGCCTGCACCACCATGACGCGCGCGCTGCGCTGTTCCGCTGGCTGCGTGCCAGCGAGCCGGGCCTGCGCGAGCTGGGCGTGTCCCTGCATGCGGTCGGGCGCACCCACGACGCCATCGAGCGCAACGGCTTCCTGGCCGGTTATGCAGGCCTGCAGCGCTATCCCTACGGGCGCCAGGGTGGCCTGATGAAGCTGGTGGCCGAAGTGGTCGGCATGGGCCCGGAGCGGACCCTCGATGGCGCGATCTACTTCATCGATCCGGTCGATCCTTCGTCGGTGTTTCCCGAAGCGACCGCGCTCAAGCGGCAGTGCGTGATCCACGGCAAGCCGTTCATTTCGACGGTAGCCACCGCGCGCGACTGGATCGAGAACGAACGCATCCACGCCGGGCTGGCGGCCGATACCGGCGCCGATGACCTGCACGCGTTCGAGGGGCAGACCCTGGCGCTGATCGCCCACGATGCGATGAAGCCGGCGATGCTGGCCTTCGCCGACGAGCACTTCGATGTGCTGGCGCGCTTCGGCGAGCGCGTGGCGACCGGCACCACCGGCCAGCGCCTGAACGAACTGGCCTGGAGCCGGGGTTGGCCCAGCGATACACCGTGGGTGACGCGCTACCAGAGCGGCCCGATGGGCGGTGATGCGCAGATTGCCGACCGGGTGCTGGAGGGGCGTTGCCAGCGCGCGATCTTCTTCGAGGATCCGCACGTGGCGCGCCAGCACGAGGCTGACATCCAGCTGCTGGAGCGGGCGGTGACGACGGTGACCGACCAGGCGGTGTGCATCACGGCGCCGCGGGTGGCGGCATGCTGGGCGACGGCGGCGGCGCTGCGCGCGGCCCGGTCATGATTGCGGCCAACGGCAGGTAGAGTCGACTGTTAGTCGACTGGCGTCGTGGCTTGGCCGGGCGGGGTGCGCTGCGCACGCTTCTGTAGAGCCGAGCCCATGCTCGGCTGCCGTTGAATGCAGCCGAGCATGGGCGCAGTTACAGCAGTTGCCGGAGCATGGCCTTCAGGCGTCGGCCTTCCAGCTGGAAGTAATCGCGCTGTTCGCGCCAGGCGGGGAAACGTTGTTCCACTTCGTACCAGAACGCGGGCGAGTGGTTGGGCTGGATCAGGTGGCAGAGTTCGTGCACCAGCACGTATTCGAAGGCGTCCGGGCGGCCCAGCACCAGGGCCAGGTCCAGCGCCATGCTGCCGTCCGGGGCCAGCGAGCCCCATTGCGAGGACATCACCTTCAGCCGCACGCGGCTGGGTGCGCGTGGCAGGCCGGGCAGGTACTTCGGCAGCCAGCGGCCGACGTCGGCGCGGGTCTGCGCCTCGTAGAACTCGCGCAGCAGGCGGCGCAGGGTGGCATCGCCGGCCCGGGTCGGCCATTGCACGCAGGCGCCGTTGCCGTCGATCTCCAGCCGCGCGAAGCGGCCTTCCTGCCAGCGCACCGGCAGCAGTTCACCGCGCAGCGGCAGCATGCCGTCCTCGCCAGGTTGCAGCGGCGCCGGCAGGCCGTTGTCCTGGTAGACGCGCAGCTGCTGCGCCAGCCAGTCGCGGTGCTGTTCGAGGAAACGCTCGCCCATCACCAGGCTCGCCCGCGGCGGCAGGGTCAGGCGCGCACCGCGCTCGTCCACGCTCAGCTTGATGCGGCGCGCGCGCGGATCGCGCACGCGCAGTACCTCGATCTCGGCATCATCCAGGCGCAGGCGAACGGTGTCGCGCTGCACGGTGGCGGGCGGGGTCGGGCCGATCAGGCGGCGCAGCAGGCGGCTCATGTGCCCAGCATAGCGCTGCGCGGGGCCGCTGGATGACCGGCGGCCCGCGCAGTGCCTGTTCAGTCAGCCTTGCTGAGCTTGAAGGCTTCTTCCAGCAACAGGAACAGGCGACGGATCTCGGCGCTCTGCAGGGCGAAGCGGGCGTCGAACTCGGCGCGGCGGCCGTCTTCGTCGGCATGCTCCAGCTGGTCCAGGGCACCGTCGAGGAACTTCAGCTTGCGCACGATCAGGTCGTCGCCGATGACGAAGGACAGGTTGTCCTCGAAGATCAGGGCCAGCTTGGTCACCTGCTTGCCGGCATCCAGGTGCTTGTCGATCTCGTCGCAGCGCAGTTCCTGGTGCTGGCACTTGACCACCGCGCCGCCTTCCACCGGGTCCTTCATCTCGCACTCTTCGCCCAGGCTCAGGCCGGTCGGCAGCGGCTCGCCGGCGATCCAGCCGGTCAGGATCGAGCGCGGCGCGACTTCGGCGTTCAGCGGCATGGCCGGGAAGCTGCCGAGCAGGCCACGGATGTCGGACATGAAGTACTCGCCGGTCTTGCGGCTGGAGGTGTCCACCGCGACGTAGCCGTGCTGCAGGTCGATGAAGGCATCGTTGCGCGAGGACTTCACGAAGGCGCGCGGCAGCAGTTCATGCAGCAGGTCATCCTTCATGCGCTTGCGCTCGCGGCCACCGGGGCGGCGGCCTTCCTTCTCCTCGATCTCCTCCAGCTTGCGCTCGAGCAGGTCGTTGACCACCGCCGCCGGCAGGATCTTGTCCTCGCCACCCACGGTCAGCCACAGGTGTTCGGCGATGCGGTGCGACAGCAGTTCCTTCTCCTCGCGGCCGAAGGGCGAGATGAAGCCGCGCGAATTCATTTCCAGCGCACCGACCGGCTTGAGCAGGGCGTGCGGCAGCAGGGTGTCCACTTCGGAGAAATCGGTGGTGGTCGGGAAACGGAAGAACGTCAGGTTGCGAAAGAACATGGAATTCCGGATGGCGAAGAGGAAGGGCGTCCCACCTTAAGCGGCGGGCGTCTCGGGAACTGCGTCGGCATCGGCCGGAAAACCGGCCAGCCAGGCATGGGCATCGGACACGGGTGCAGCGTCGCGACGGCCCAGCGCCATGAAGTCGAACAGGCTGGCATCGGCCAGCTGCGAGGGGTGGATCTGGCCCATGGCCCGGGCGATCTGGTCGATGCGGCCGGGATGGTCCTTTTCCCACTGCTGGAGCATCAGCCCGACCTGGCGGCGTTGCAGGTTTTCCTGGCTGCCACACAGGTTGCACGGGATGATCGGGAAATCACGGGCCCGGGCGTACGCGACGATGTCGTGCTCGCGTACGTAGGCCAGTGGGCGGATGACCACGTGGCGGCCGTCGTCGCTGCGCAGTTTCGGCGGCATGCCCGACAGCTTGGCGTGGTGGAACAGGTTCATGAAGAAGGTGGCCACCATGTCGTCGCGGTGGTGGCCCAGCGCGATCCGGGTGAAGCCGTGCTTCTCGGCGTGGTTGTACAGCGCACCGCGGCGCAGGCGCGAGCACAGCGAACACATCGTGCGGCCTTCCGGGATGACCCGGCTGACCACCGAATAGGTGTCCTGCTCGATGATCTGGTACGGCACGCCCAGGCTGGCCAGGTACTGCGGCAGCACGTGTTCGGGGAAACCGGGCTGCTTCTGGTCCAGGTTCACCGCCACCAGCTCGAACGGCACCGGCGCCTTCTTCTGCAGCTGCAGCAGCAGGTCCAGCAGGGTGTAGCTGTCCTTGCCGCCGGACAGGCAGACCATGACCTTGTCACCGGCCTCGATCATGCCGAAGTCGGCAATGGCCTGGCCGACCTGGCGGCGCAGGCGCTTTGCCAGCCGGTGCTCCGCGCCCACGTCCCGGCGCGGTGCGACAGTCGCACGCGGCAGGGGATCGGGCAGGGAAATCACGGCGCTCATGGGCTCCATTCTACCGGCTTGGGGCCGGCGCCGGCCGCGGCGCGGGGCCGCCCTCTCCCGATGGTCATCGGCGCTGTGTATGCTCGGAGGCTGTGGATACCTACAGCCCCGCCGAGATCGTCGAACGCCTCGTCGCCCTGCGCGCCGAACACCGCGTGCTGGATGAACAGATCACCCGGATGGCCGCCAATGGCGAGGACGAGCTGGAGTCGAAACGGCTGAAGCGGCGCAAGCTGCAGTTGAAGGACTGCATCGCCAAGCTGGAAAGCCTGCAGATTCCCGACGAGCCGGCGTAGGCCCCATCCACGCATGGCGTGGATCTACCCGTTCGCTACCACGTCGGCGTTCCACGCCGGTTCGCCGTCGACGCTCAGCGCGCAGCGGCGCACGGGCCCGTCCACGCGGCAGTGCAGGCGCAGCGGGTGGCCGTACCAGTCGCCCTGCAGGCCCGCGCCGGCGGCCGCGTCTTCATCGCCGGCAATGCGCTCGGCACCGGCCAGCCACAGGGTGTAGCGCGGCACAGCGCCGTCGCCGGCGTCCACGCACAGGCGCACCGGTGCATCGGCCAACCGCCCCGGCAGGGTGTCCTCCACGCAGGCCGGCGCCGCCTGGGCAGTGCCGGTGGCGAGCAGCAGGGCCGGCAGCAGCCACGCGGGGCTGATCCACCGGCCGGCGCGGTTCATGGCTGCGGCGTCGGTTCTTCCGGGCGCGCCGCTTCCGGGCTGACGCGCTCGATGGTGTGGCGCAGTTCGCGGCCGAGGATGAACTTGGCATCCTTGGCCCAGCTGTCCAGGCGGTCGTCGAACAGCAGCTTGCTGTTCTCGTCCGGCCACACCAGGCGCAGCTCGCGCAGCTTCTGGATGAAGCCACGGAACAGCGACTTGTCGAAGAACTCCGGCGCGGCCGGCGCGTACAGCAGGCTCAGGCGCTGCGCGGCCTGCTGGCACAGGCTTTCCAGCTCGGCGGTGCCCAGCGTGCCCGGGCCGTTCTTCACCAGCACCGAAATGGCGATGTAGTAACGCTCGAACGCCTGCTGCAGCGAATGGCCGATGGCACGCAGGCGGAACACCTCGTCGGTCTGCCCGGTGTTGCGGGTCAGCATGCCGCCGTCATCGTCGTTGACCTGCTGCAGCAGGCCCTCGCGGATGAACACGTCGATGGTCTGCTCGATGCGCTGGGCGAACTCGTCCTCGTTCCACGGCAGGAACAGCTCGGCCTGCAGGAACGGGTACACGGTGCGGCCCAGGCGGACCAGGCCGGTGCGGCTCATGCGGCGGTTGTTCTGGAAGCAGCAGGCCACCCACGACGAGGCGGTGAACAGGTGCACCACGTTGTTGCGGAAGTAGCTGAGCAGCACCGCGGTATCGCCGCTGACGCTGAGCACGTCGCCCAGCGGGTGCTTGATGCGGGTGAGGACGTTGATTTCCTCGGCGTGGGCGATGATGCGCTCCGGCGAGTGCGGGGTCACCGTCACCCGGCCCGAATACGGCATCTCTTCCAGCAGCGTCTTGCACAGCTCGATCTGCGCGATCAGGTCGGCCTCGCCCATCGCGTGCTTGGGCGTGGACAGCAGCGCCAGCGCCAGCAGGTTGATCGGGTTGACGTCGGCGGCACCGTTGATGCGCACCTGGATGCGGTCGGCCAGGGTGTCCACGGTGGTCGACAGCCACGACGGCTTCTCGTCCTCCGGCACCGCCTCGCCGTTCCACTCCGGCGCCTTCTCGGCCAGCACGTCGTTCAGCGCGATCGGTTCGCCGAAGTTCACCACCACCTGGCCGTAGTTCTGCTTGAGCACCTTGGGGATGCCCCACAGCAGCGACCAGATCGACTCCTTCTCCTTCGGCCGCCCGGACAGCTCGTCCAGGTAGCTGCCGCCTTCCATCAGCTTCTCGTAGCCGATGTAGATGGGCTGGAACAGCACCGGCTTGCGCGGCTGGCGCAGGAACGCGCGCAGGGTCATCGAGATCATGCCGCCCTTGGGCTGCAGCAGGCGCCCGGTGCGCGAGCGGCCACCCTCGACGAAGTACTCGATGGAATAGCCGCCGGCCACCAGCTGCGCGACGTATTCGCTGAGCACGGCCGAGTACAGCGCGTTGCCGCGGATCGAGCGGCGGATGAAGAACGCACCGCCCTTGCGCAGCAGGGTGCCGACCACCGGCAGGTTCAGGTTGATGCCGGCCACGATGTGCGGCGGCACGATGCCACGGTCGTACAGCAGGTAGGACAGCAGCAGGTAGTCCATGTGGCTGCGGTGGCTGGGCACGTACACCACTTCGTGGCCCGGCGCGGCGGCCTTGAACTTGTCCAGGTGGTGCACCAGCACGCCGGCGTAGATGCGGTTCCACACGTGGCTGAGCATGAAGCTGGCCGAACGCACCACCGGGCTGGAGTAGTCCGCGGCGATTTCCCAGGCGTAGGCGTGCGCCTTCTTCCAGGCATCGGCCGGCTTGGAGTTGTCGCGCTTGGCCTGGGCGGCAATCGCCTCGCGCACCGGTTCGGCGGCCAGCACCTGGTCCACCAGCAGGCGGCGGGTGGACAGGTCGGGGCCGATGACCGACTCGCGGATGCGGCGGAAATGGGTACGCAGCACGCGCTGCAGCTTGCGCACGGTGCGCTCGGGCTCCAGGCCCTCGTCCACGGTGCTGCGCAGCGAGATCGGCGGGGCGAAGCGCACGATGGTGCTGCGCCCGTTCAGCAGCAGGCCCAGCAGGCGGCGGAAGCGGCCGACCAGCGCCCAGTTTTCCGAGAACAGCACGGCGAACCAGCCGCTCTGCTTGTCCGGCGCGCGGCCGACGAAGATCGACACCGGCACCAGGTGCACGTCCAGGTCATCGCGCACGCGGTGCGCCTGCAGGACCTTGGCCAACGAATCGGAGTGGGTCTTGGCGCCGCGCTGCTCGGGGATGAGCGAGTTGCTGGAACTGCGCCGCGACAGGGCCAGGTAGGCGCGCTTGCGGCCGGTCGGGTCGCCGGCCAGCGGCACCAGCGGCGAGGGCAGGCCGGCCTGGCGGCAGGCCTTGTCCAGGATCAGCGCGTTGGACAGGCCGTAGTCTTCCAGCACGTAGACCACCGGGCGGCCATCGTTGTACTGGCCCGGGTCTTCCGGCTCGATCTTCAGGGCCAGCCACGGCTCGACCAGGCGGCCCAGCAGGCGCGCCCAAAGGGGGCGCCGGCCAGCGGGACGGGCGTGCGCGGGCGGCGGCACCGGGTTGGGGCCGGTGCCGGTCGAGGGAGACGCCGCGGCCGGATCGGCGGGCGTCTGCTGGGGTTCTTCGCCGGGGAACGGCAGCGGGTTCTGTTTCGACATCGGCGCCATTATGGCTTAGGCGGCGTGGTTGCCGCTTCCCCGCTGGCGGCGGGGGCCTGCGCAGGCGCCGGCGCGGCCGCCGCGCGGGCCGCATCGGCCTTGCGCAGCAGGGCATCGGTATCGGCCAGGGTGCGGGTCAGGTACCAGTGGCCTTCACGCCGGCTCAGCGGCAGCTGCAGCTGCAGGGTGCGCCCGGCCAGCTCGTACTCCATGCGCACCAGGGCGTTGTCGCCTTCCACCGAAAGCAGCTCCCCGCGCAGGCTGCGCAGGGCGTCGTCCACGCCCAGCCCGTAGCTGGCCAGGACCGCCTTGACCGTGTGCAGGAACGGCGCCAGCTGCTGCAGGCTGCCTTCCATGCCGGCTGCACGCAGGCCGTCTTCATCGTCGAAGCCCACCTTGGCGGCGGCCTCGACCAGCGCGGCGATGCTGCTGCGGGCGCGGGCCCGGTCGCTGATCGGCGCGCCCTGCGCCCAGCCGGCCAGGGTTTCCACCAGGGCGATGTAGTGCGTCTGCTGGCTGGGGGTGTAGCCCTTCTGGTGGCGCAGGTACTGCACGCCGAAGTTGCCCATCGACTGCGCCGCCTGGCGCACCGCGCTGGCCTGGCCGGCCAGCTGGCGGTCGAAACTGCGCTGCAGCTGGGTGGCGGCCTGCGGCTCGCGCAGCGCGGCCAGCATCGGCAGCATCTGGTCGCCCAGAGGCAGCTCGCCCAGCGGCCACTGGCTGTGGCCGTCGGCCCAGGCCTGCTGCAGGCGCTGGTACTGGCCCGGCGGCACCGACAGGCGCGCGTACCCGACCAGATCATCCTCGACCAGGCGCTGGGCCATGGCCTGCACCGCCGCCACCGGCTCGGCCGCCGGCTTGGCCGGGTCGCTGCCGGATTGGCGGCACGCGGCCATCGCCAGAAGCACCATGGCTGCCAGCCCCCATCCACGCGCAGACCTTCGTCGCACTGCCACGCTCATGCAATCGGACTCCCCGTACCGGCCCGCATCTTGCGGCCTGCAAGGTGACAGCGGCAAGCCGTGCGATCACGGTTTGCGTTCTGCGGCGATAAAAAAAGAGCCCGGATCACGGGGATCGCAGGCTCTTCAAACCGGCGCGGGGCCGGTGGACAGTTGTGGCACATCTCCGGCCCAGGGGCCGGATGGCGGCGATGCTACGCCGCCGCCGAAGTTAAGGCAATACGTCATGTAACATGACTTAAATAATTGATTTTATTGAATCAATCCTTCTGCCAGACCGATTCAATGAAATCTACGGCATGTTTTTCGGCGATTCGGGCATAAACGCCGGGGTAACCGGCCTGGGCACAGCCCTCGCCCCAGCTGACGACGCCGAACTGCGTCCAGCCCTCGCGCAGCTTGAGCATCAGCGGGCCGCCGGAATCACCCTGGCAGCTGTCCATGCCTTCGCGCCCGGCGCAGATGACCTTCCCACGCTGCAGTTCGCCGGCATAGGCCTGCTGGCACTCGGCAAACGGCACGAACGGTACCTGCACCGTCTGCAGCTGGGTGGGATAGACCCGGCCATCGCCGATGTCGGTGTCGCCCCAGCCAATGACGGTGAAGTCGCGGCCGGGCTTGAGGTAGCTGGCATCCGGGCGCAGGCGCAGGGTCACCGGCTGGGCATCGGCCAGCGGCGCATCAAGCTGGATGAGGGCCACGTCGTGCTCCAGCGAGTTGCCGCTGTTGAAGGCCGGATGCACATGGATGGCCTTGACGTTGGAGGCGCGCGGCGCGGCGTCGGTGGACAGCGCGGTGACGTTGCCGGCCACCGCGATTCCGGCGGGCGCCTCACCCTGCATGCAGTGCGCGGCGGTCAGCACCCACGACGGCGAAATGAGGGTGCCGCCGCAGAAGTGGCGGTCATGGTCGGTGTCACCGTCGAAAACGCCCTGGATGCTGACCATGAACGGGTACTGCCCCGGCTGGGCGTCCTCGCCGCCGATGATGCGCGGCGTTTCGCGGGGCTCGGGTGCGGCGAAGGCGGGCGCCGCGCTGACAGCCAGCAACAGGCCGGCAAGAGCTGCAGAGGTGCTGCGATACATATCCGTGTACTCCCTCTCTGATGGTTGGAACCCGCGCAGCCGTGGGCGGCGCCGGTGCATCGATTGGGAGGGAGCGGGGTTCGGATCCAGTGCGACCGTGCGCACGGTTTTTCGCTGCGGGGTCGACAGCGACAGCGCTGGGCCCACAAATGCGAACGCCATCCCGCACGGGGCGGGATGGCGTTCGGTATTGCGGTGTGACCGGCAGCGCCGGCAGGCTCAGCGTGCAGCCAGAGCCGACGCGATTTCCTGCTGGATCGCCCGCGCGGCCGCCTGCGGATCGGCCGCCAGGCGGATCGGGCGGCCGACCACGATGGCATCGGCGCCATCGGCAAAGGCCTGGGCCACGCCGACGGTGCGCTTCTGGTCATCGCCGACCGGGCCACCCGGACGGATGCCCGGGCAGACGATCGAGAACCCGGCGCCGGTGGCGGCGCGGATCGGGCCGGCTTCCTGGCCCGACGCAATCACGCCGTCGATGCCGGCGGCCTGGGCGGCCAGCGCGCGCTCGACCACCACGTCCACCGGCTCGCGGTCGATGCCCATCTGCGCCAGGTCCGGGCGCCCCATCGAGGTCAGCACGGTCACCGCCAGCAGGCGCATGTCGCTGCTGTTGGCGGCCGCGCAGGCCTCCATCATCGCCGGGTGCCAGCCGTGGATGGTGGCGTAGCTGACCGGCCACTGCGACAGGCGCTTGATCACCGCCGCGGCGGTGGCCGGGATGTCGAAGAACTTCAGGTCGACGAACACACGTTTATCGCGGCGCGCCAGCTCTTCCAGCACCTGGAAATACTCGCCGGAGGCGAGCAGTTCCATGCCGATCTTGTAGAACGCCACGCTGTCGCCCAGGCGATCGACCCACTCCAGCGCCTGCACGCGGTCAGGCACGTCCAGGGCGAAGATCAGCCGTTCGTCATCGCGCAGCGGCAGCGGTGCGCGGCTCACGGTGCGTAGTCCAGCGCCGCACGCTTGGCGTCGTGGCGGGCCTGGCGCGACTGGGTGTAGTCGTTGTTGAACTGGGCCGGCTCGAAACCGCCGTAGGTCGGGTTCGGCAGCATCCACCAGCGCTCGCCGAACCAGTCGTGGTACTGCTGCAGCAGCGCGTCGCGGCCTTCGTTGGTGTTGGCGGTCACTTCCACGAAGTCACCCATCTGGTCGCCGAACTGCATCAGCACGCGGTACTGCTGGCCGGCCAGGCGGCGGCGGCAGTTCTTCTCGCTGCCGTTCTGCTCGCAGTCCTTGACCACGGTGCCCAGGCCCAGGAACACGCTGTCATCGGCCACCGGCAGGCCCTGCTCGCGCAGGTTGGCCAGGGTCGCGTCCTTCAGGTGCACGGCGCGGTTGGAGATGTACAGCAGGGTCACGCCCTTGGCGTTGGCGGCCTTGGCGAAATCAACCACGCCGGGGATGGCCTTGGCCTTCTTCTCGGCCACCCACTGGTCCCAGGTCAGCTCGTCGTATTCCTTGCCGTCGCGCACCAGGCGCGCCTGGTAGGGCGAGTTGTCCAGCACGGTTTCATCCACGTCCAGCACCACGGCCGGCTTCAGGCCCTTGGCCGCGTTGCCGCGTTCTTCCGGCACCAGCGCATCCCAGTGGGCTTCCTTCAGCGCGGCGTCCAGGTGGTCGGCGGCGGCGCGGTAGGTCTGTTCGGTGATCGCCTTGTACTCCTGCGCACGCTGCATCCACAGCACGGCATTGAGGTTGTCATTGGCGGTCGCATCAAGCGCACCGTCAGCCTTGGCGGCCGCGGCCGGGGCATCGGGGGCGGGGGTCTCGGCGGCAGGCGCATCCACGCGCTTGCAGGCAGACAGGCCGATCGCCGCAGTGGCGAGCAGGGTCAGGGACAGGGAAACGGGACGACGCATCAGGATTCACCGGCAATCAGATATACCCGGCCATTTTACCGGCAAAGATGACCGTGGCACGGCTATGCTTCGGGGTTGACCCGTTGCCTTGCGGAGGCCGCCATGACCGATCCCGTCCAGACCCCCGACGTCCCCCTGCTCGACGCCGTCCAGGCCCGCCTGCTGGGCTGCCTGGTGGAGAAGGAGGCAACCACCCCGGACACCTACCCGCTGACGGTCAACGCCGCGCAGTCGGCGGCCAACCAGAAGACCGCCCGCGAGCCGGTGATGAACGTCGATGCCGGCAGCGTGCAGCACGCCCTGCGCCAGCTGGAGACACTGGGCCTGGCGCGCCAGCACTTCTCCTCGCGCGCCGACCGCTACGAGCACCGCCTGCAGGCCGCGCTGGACCTGACCCGGCAGCAGACCGTGCTGCTGGCGATGCTGCTGCTGCGCGGGCCGCAGACCCTGGGCGAACTGGTCACGCGCAGCGAGCGCCTGTACCGCTTCGCCGACGTGGACGAAGCCCGCCACGCCATCGAGCGCCTGCAGCAGCGCGCCCTGCTGGTGGTGCTGCCACGCGCCAGCGGCCAGCGCGAGGACCGCTACATGCACCTGCTGTGCGGTGAAGTGGACGGTGCAGCCCTGGCAGCGAAGTACGCCAGCAGCGGCGGTGGCAGCAGCGAAGCGGCCGACCCCGGCCTGGCCGAGCGCGTGGCCCAGCTGGAAGCAGCGGTGGCCGAACTGCAGGCGCAGCTGGCGGAACTGCGCGGCGGTTGAGGGGGGGGGTGCCGACCGTTGGTCGGCACTGCAATTGAATCGTGCCGACCAACGGTCGGCACCCACCACAATCAAACCTCGGCCGCGCCTGGCGTGGCGTACAGCCGGCTGGGGCTGTCCACGCCCGGCAGCTGGATCACCCCGCGTTCCTGCATGCCCAGCCCCAGCAGGATCCGCCCGGAGGCCACGTTGTCCAGGTCGGTGATGCCGTACAGGTCTTCGATGCCCAGCTCGGCACGCGCGTGCGCCACGACCGCCCGCGCCGCCTCGCTGGCGTAGCCCTGCCCCGCGAATTCCGACAGCACCGCATAGCCGATGTCCGGCCCCGGCAGGCCATCACGCCGCACCAGGCCGGCATTGCCCAGCCACGCGCCGTCGGCCAGGCGCTCGATCGCGTACATGCCGAACCCGTTCAACGCATAGCTGTGCAGCACCCGCAGCGCGATGTACTCCCGCGCCTGTTCCTCGCTGTGCACGTTGCGGTCGCCGATGAAGCGCACAAAGCCCGGATCATTGAGCAGCGCCAGCATCGGCAGCGCATCCCGATCCGGCTCGACGCGGCGCAGCCGCAGGCGTTCGCTTTCGATGGGATGCATGCACAGGCCTCCAGCCGAAACCCCGATTCTGCCTCAACGCCCGGCGGTTGTTTTTGATTTTCTCTGCATTGCCGTGGCAGGACGCGCCCGGAATCTGTCAGAGGCCGGTCGGGGTGGGTTCGCGGGGGTATCCGCGCCATGGATGGCGCGGCTAAGCCCCCAGGGACGGGTTCACGGCGTCCCCCGCGAACCCACCCCGACCGGCCACACCGCGCAACCAACGCGCGCTCCACCACGGAGGGGCGGCGCCGTTGGAGCGCCTTAGTCGAACAGCGCCTCGATCGCCGCCAACCCCGCCGTCGCGCGCTCCTTCTTCCGCGCCGCATCCGCCACCGGGTCCGCGCCATCGCGCTGGATCTCCTCGGCCGGAATCTCCTCGAAGAACCGGCTCGGCTTCAACCGCACGTGCTCGCCGAACTTGCGCGTCAGCTTGCTGTAGCTCATCCACAGCTGGATCTTGGCGCGGGTGATGCCCACGTACAGCAGGCGCCGCTCTTCCTGCAGGTTGCCTTCGTCCAGGCTGATCTGGTGCGGCAGCACGCCGTCCTCGCAGCCAACGATGAAGACATACGGGAATTCCAGGCCCTTGGACGCATGCATGGTCATCATGCGCACCTGGTTGCCGCCCTCGTCCTTGTCGCTGCGCGAGAGCAGCGCCAGCTGGCCGGCAAGGTCGGCGGCGGTCGCGCCGCGCGGGCCGCCCTCGAACCACTGCGCCAGTTCCTCGATGTTGTTGGCACGGCGCTGGTAGCTGGCCTCTTCCTTGGCCTGCTGGCGCAGCTCGCTCAGCAGCCCCGACTCCTTGGCCACCTTGCGGATCATGTCGCCGGAGGTGATCTGCCGGGTCTGCGCGCGCAGGTCGCGCAGGATGTCGGTGAAGCGCGCCAGGCTGTTGGCCGCACGCGGCGGCAGCTGCTGCAGTGCGCCGATCGACTCGGCGGCATGCGCCATCGGGATGTCTTTTTCCTGCGCCAGCTCGGCCAGCTTGGCCAGCGTGCCGGCGCCGACATCGCGCTTGGGCGACTGCACCGCACGCATGAACGCGGTGTCGTCGTCCGGGTTCACCAGCAGCCGCAGCCAGGCCAGCGTGTCCTTCACTTCCTGGCGTTCCAGGAACATGGTGCCGCCGGTCAGGTGGTAGGGGATGCGCAGCAGCTGCATCGCCTTTTCCAGCGGCCGCGACTGGAAGTTGCCGCGGAACAGGATGCAGAAATCACTCCACGGCACCTTGTGCGCCTGCGCCACGTAGGCGATCTCGGCGGCCACCTTCTCCGCTTCGTGTTCGCTGTTGCGGCATTCCCACACGCGGATGCGCTCGCCATCGGCCTGGTCGCTCCACAGCTTCTTCAGGTGTTCGTGCGGGTTGTTGGCAATGAGCGCGTTGGCCGCGCGCAGCACGCGGTTGGAGCAGCGGTAGTTCTGCTCCAGCTTGATGATTTCCAGCGCCGGATAATCGCGCCCCATCTGCTGCAGGTTTTCCGGGTTGGCACCGCGCCAGGCGTAGATCGACTGGTCGTCGTCGCCCACGCAGGTGAAGTTGCCCTTCTCGCCGGCCAGCTGCTTGAGCATGCGGTACTGCGCGTCGTTGGTGTCCTGGCATTCGTCCACCAGCAGGTAGCCGATGCGTTCGCGCCAGGCCACGGCGATGTCCGGGTTCTCTTCCAGCACCTGCACCGGCAGGCGGATCAGGTCATCGAAGTCCACCGCATTGAACGCAGTCAGGCGCAGCTGGTAGCGCTCGTAGACGCTGGCCGCTTCCTTCTCGCGGTTGCTGCGCGCGGCGGCCATCGCCTGCTCGGGCGACAGGCCGGCATTCTTCGCGCGCGACACCAGGTTCTTCATGTCCTCGATGTCGTCGGGCTTGGCGCCGGACATCAGATCCTTGATCTGCGCGGCGGCATCGTCGGCATCGAAGATCGAGAAGCCACGCTTCAGGCCCACCGCCGCGTGTTCGATCTGCAGGAACTTCAGGCCCAGGGCGTGGAAGGTGCAGATGGTCACCTCATCGGCGTCCTGCTCGCGCAGGCGCTTGGCCACGCGCTCGCGCATTTCCTTGGCCGACTTGTTGGTGAAGGTGATCGCCGCGATGCGGCGCGCGGGGTAACGCCCGCAGCCGATCAGGTGGGCGATCTTCTCGACGATCACGCGCGTCTTGCCGCTGCCGGCACCGGCGAGCACCAGCAACGGGCCTTCGATGTGCAGGACGGCGGCGGCTTGGGGAGGATTGAGACCGTGCATTGGAGGGGGATTGTAGCGGTCCCGGGTGACGGCCACAGCCGTCGGCCGGTGGGGATGCTGAACGGCTTCGGCGCGCCGGGGCAGCGGCGTACAATCGGCCGATGGCCAAGCTCTATTTCTACTATTCGGCGATGAACGCCGGCAAGACCACCACCCTGCTGCAGAGCGCGCACAACTACCGCGAGCGCGGCATGCGGGTGGCGATCCTGACCCCGCGCCTGGACGACCGCGCCGGTGCCGGCGTGGTCGCCTCGCGCATCGGCCTGCGCGCCGAGGGCATGGCCTTCGACCGCGACAGCGACCTGCAGCGCTGGGTGGCCCGGGACCTGGACGACAACGGCCCGATGGGCTGCGTGCTGGTGGACGAGGCACAGTTCCTGACCCGCGCGCAGGTCTGGCAGCTGAGCGAGGTGGTCGACCAGCTGCGCATCCCGGTGCTGTGCTACGGCCTGCGCACCGATTTCCGCGGCGAGCTGTTCGAGGGCAGCCAGTACCTGCTGGCCTGGGCCGACGAGATGCAGGAGATCAAGACGATCTGCCACAGCGGCAAGAAGGCGACGATGACCGTGCGCGTGGACGAGCACGGCCACGCCGTGCAGGACGGCCCGCAGGTCGAGATCGGTGGCAACGAACGCTATGTGTCGGTGAGCCGGGCGGAATTCAAGAAAATCACCCGCGGTGAAGGCCGGATCGACCCGGCGCAGGCGCCCCTGCCGCTGTAGGCGGGCGTGACGTCCGGCCGTTTACAAGGCCGCGGTGACCGCCCTAGGCTGGGCCAACGTCACCGTTGATCGGGAAGTCCGTCATGCGCTCCGTCCTGTTGCTGCTTCCATTGATGTTCCTGCCGGGGCTTGCCACGGCGGCCGGCCAGGCGGCTTCGCCGCAGGACGATGCGGCGCTGCTCGGTGCCGGCTTCCTGGATGGCCATCCGGACATGAAGTTCCGCCAGTGGGGAATGAATGCCCTGCAGCAGGGTGATGCCGAGGCGGCGATGGACAATTTCCGCAAGGCTGCCCGCTATGCGGACAAGCCGGCACAGGGCCTGCTCGGCGAGATGTACTGGTACGGCGTCAAGCGTGCCGCCGACCCGGTCATGGCCTACGCCTGGATGGATGTCGCCTCCGAGCGCGGCTACCCGCTGATGCTTGAACTGCGTGACAAATTCTGGGCCGCATTGCCGCTGGAAAAGCAGGCAGAGGCACGGGCGCAGGCGCTGCGGCTGCGCGATGAGTACGGTGATGCGGCGGCCCGGCCGCGCCTGGCCGCCGAACTGCAGCGCGGCAAGCGGGCGATGACCGGCAGCCGCACCGGCTCGCTGTCCAACAACGTGGACATCGTCTACATGGACGGGGGCGTGAGCCGCACCATCAAGGCCGATCGCCTGTATGACCCCACCTATTGGGATCCCGACCGCTACCAGCGCTGGCAGGACGAAAACTGGATGAAGATCCGGCGCGGCACGGTTGATGTCGGCGTGCCCACCGTCGCACCTGCACCACCGCCGGTACCTGCACCGGCAGACACCGGCGGCAAGTAACACCGCCGGCATGGCGTGCAGGGCGGCGCCCTGCACGCCAACGCGCTTCAGTACAGCGTGCGCTCCGGTGCGCCCGCCGGCGGCGGGGTGTACTGGTACAGCCAGGTTTCGGTGAGCGGCTTGCCGCCACTGCGCAGGTACAGGCGGATGTCGATCTGCTCGGTACTGCCCTCCGGCGGCACCAGGTCGAACATCGCGCGGTAGCCGTTGATCTCGCGCAGCGGCCGCGCCGACACGATCTCCACCCGGCCGCGGCTGGCTTCCACCACCGCCTCCACTTCGCCCTTGTCGATCAGCCTGGCCAGCTCGCCGCCTTCGAAGTCCACCGCAAAGCGCCAGCTGAAGTACTCGCGCTTCTTGCCCACCACGCCGCCCAGGCCGGTGTGGGTGGCCACGCAGTGCGCCAGCGGCGTGCGTGCCGGCGGCTCGGCGCCCCAGAACAGGCGGTAGCCGACCAGCAGCTCCTGGCCCGGCTGCGGCTTTTCCTTCGGGTTCCAGAACGCCACGATGTTGTCGAAGGTTTCGTCCACGGTGGGGATCTCCACCAGCTGCACCGAACCATCGCCCCACTCGCCCTTCGGTTCCACCCACAGGCACGGGCGCTTCTCGTAGAACACGCCGTCATCCTGGTAATGGTCGAAGTTGCGGTCGCGCTGCAGCAGGCCGAAGCCGCGCGGGTTGTGGTCGACGAACATGTTGAAGCGCAGGTTGCGCGGGTTCACCAGCGGTCGCCAGATCCATTCGCCGGCACCGGTCCACATCGACAGGCCATCGGTGTCGTGGATTTCCGGGCGCCAGTCCCACCCCATGCGGCGGTCGTTCTCGCCCACCTGGTACATGCTGGTGCACGGGGCGATGCCCAGGCGCTCGATCGCCTTGCGCGGGTACAGCGCACTGTCGATATCCATCAGCAGCACGTCGCCGTTGGTGATGGCGAAGCGGTAGGCACCGGCCACGCTGGGCGAATCGAGCAGGCCGTAGACCACGATCGTGTCCGAGTCGGCCGCCGGCTGTTCCAGGTAGTAGGCGATGAAATCGGGGAATTCCTCCGGCTTGCCCATGCCGGTATCGATGGCCAGCGCACGCGCGGACTGGCCGTACTGGCCTTCCTTGCCGACGGCGCGGAAATAGCTGGCGCCGAGGAAGGCGGCGAAATCGCGGTCGGTGTCCTTGCGGGTGTTCAGGCGGAACCCGGCAAAGCCCAGGTCGGCCGGCAGCTCGCCGTTCTTCAGGCCGCTCTTGCCGTAGTTGAACGCCGCACCGTCATAGGCCAGTTCCTGCGCCTTGCCGTCGACCACGTCGAACATCCGCACCGGCGAATGGAAATACAGGCCCAGGTGGAAGAACTTCGCCTGGAACTTGCCGGGCTGGTCGGCCCACAGCGCATGGTCCTGGCGGTAGCCGATGGATTGGTACTGGTCCCAGTCGAGGGCTTCCAGCGGCTTGGGCAGCACCCGCTTGTGGCTCTGGTACGGCGCCTGCGCCAGTGCGCGGGCCTGGCCCTTCAGGGTGGCGAAGTCGAACGGCTGCGGCTGGCCGAGCCGGCGCAGGCCGAGCTGGCCACTCTTCCCGGCCGCGCAGGCCGGCAGGGTCGGCAGGCCAAAGGCGGCCAGGGCCAGGGAGGCATTGCGGAGGAAGTCGCGTCGTTGCATGCAGGCGCGGAAGCAAGGGAAAGGTCGGCCATCATAGGCAGACAAACGTTAACGGGCAGCGGAGGGCTGTACGGCTGGTTCAGGCTGTGCCAGCGCGGCCAGCCGCGCGTCCAGCTCACGCAGTGCCGGGGCGTGCGCCCCGCGCTGGGCCAGCAGCAGCTGGCGCGCTTCGGCCAGCGCAGCGCGCGCGGGGCCCGGCTGCCCGGCCTGCTGCAGCGCGCTTGCCTGTGCCAGCAACGCCTGCGGCAGCAGGGCGGTGTGGTCGGGCTGGCGCCAGATCGCCACCGCCCGCGCGTAGTGCCTGGCGGCCAGAGCGGCATCCCCCCGATCGCTGGCCCATTGCCCCAGTGCGAACTCGCCCTGGCCCACCTCGCGGTGGGCCGGGCCCAACGCGGCCAGCAACTGCGCCTGGACCTGCTGCAGCTCCTGCCCTGCCTGCTCGCCCTGCCCGCGCTGCAGGGCCAGCATCGCGCGGGCGCGGCGTACCACCAGCGCCTCGGGATGGCGCGGGCCCCAGGCGTCCTGTGCTGCCTGCCAGGCCAGGTCCAGTTCGCTGGCAGCGGCCTCGGTCCTGCCTTGCCGCGCCAGCACTTCGCCCCGCTGGCGGTGCAGGCCGATCACCTGCGGGCTGCGGCCATCGCTCGGCTGGTCCAGCAGGCCCAACGCCTGCTGGTAACCGGCCAGCGCCGCAGGCAGGTCGCCGGCGCTGGCATCCAGCCCGGCCAGGTCGGCCAGCGATTCGGCGCGGCCAAAGCGCTGGCCGATGCCCTCGTGGCGCAGGGCGAGGGCCTGTTCGAATGACGCGCGCGCCGCCTCCGCATTGCCCAGCTGCGCCTGGCAGCGACCCAGCTGGCTGTGGAACTCGGCCACCGTCGCCGGCAGTGCGTCGGCTTCGCTGGCGGCCAATGGCTGCAGCGGTTGCAGGTGCGCCAGGCAATCGCGGTCGCGGCCCAGCATGCGCAGCGCGCGACCCCGCTGGGTCACCGCTTCCAGCTGCAGGGCGGGCGGCACGTCGTCCACCTGCTGCAGCAGCCGGCGTTGCTGGTCCAGGGTCTGCAGGGCCAGCTGGTAGTCGCCCAGGCCGATCCGCAGGCGGCCGATCACGCCTTCCAGTTCGGCCAGCGCCAGGGGCTGGTCGGCCAGCTCGGCCTCACCGCGCTGCTGCCCGGTGGCCAGCAGCTGCGGCACGTCGAAATGGCCATGGCGCTCACTGGCCGCCTTGTCGAACAGGCTGACGGTGAAATCCTGCATCGCCTGCGCGCGGGCCATTTCCGCCTGTGCCTGGCGCGCCTGCCACAGCGCGATGGAGGTGGTCCCGAGCAGGGCCAGCACCGCCAGCAAGGCCAGCGCCACGCCCCAGCGGTGGCGGCCGATGTACTTGTTCACCCGGTAGCCCACGCCGGGCGGCCGGGCCTGGATCGGCCGGCCCTGCAGGTAGCGTTGCAGGTCGCCGGCCAGCGCCTCGGCCGAGGCGTAGCGCTGTGCGGGATCTTTCTGCAGCGCTTTTTCCAGCAGTACGTCGAGGTCGCCGCGCAGCTGCCGGGCCTGCCGCTGCAGCGCGCGCCGGGCGGCACCCGGCTGGTCGGCCAGGCGCTGCAGCAGCGCCGAGGCGCGCGGGACCTGCACGTCCAGGATCGACCGTTCCCATTCGGCATCGCTGTGCCGGCGCAGGCGGTAGGGCTTGTGCCCGGTCACCACCTCGAACAGCACCACGCCCAGCGAGTAGACATCGGTGAGGGTGGTCACCGCCTCGCCGCGCACCTGTTCCGGCGCGGCGTAGTGCAGGGTGAACGCGCGCACCTCGGTGGGCGGGTGGGTGGCGTCGGCATCGTCGTGGTCGAGCAGCGCGGCAATGCCGAAATCGAGCAGCTTCACCGTGCCATCGGCGCGCACCAGGATGTTGGAGGGCTTCAGGTCGCGGTGCACCACCAGGTTGGCATGGGCATGGCTGACCACCGCGCAGACCTGCAGCATCAGCTGCAGGCGGGTTTCCAGCGGGGGCTGCAGGCGCCGGCAGTAATCGCTGATCGGTTCGCCTTCCACGTAGTCCAGCGCCAGGTAGGGCTGGCCGTGCTGGTCCACGCCGGCATCCAGCAGCTGGGCCAGGTGCGGATGCTGCAGGCGGGCCAGGATCTGCCGCTCGCGGCCGAAGCGCTGCCGCAGCCCGGGGTCGGCCACGCCGCTGCGCAGCAGTTTCAGTGCCACCTGGCGCTGGTACAGGCCGTCGCAGCGCTCGGCCAGCCAGACTTCGCCCATGCCGCCTTCGCCCAGTGGACCCAGCAGGCGGTAAGGGCCTACCTGGCTGCCGGCGCGCCCCGGTGGCGGTGCGGTCCACAGCGGCTGGGCCATGAACTCCTGGCTGTCGGCCTCCTGCAGCAGCAGGTGTTCCAGGTCGCGGCCCAGGGTCGGGTCATGCTCGGCCAGGCGCTGCAGGCGCAGCTTCCGCGCCTCCGGGGCCAGCTCCAGCAGCTGGTCCAGCCAGGACGACAGTTGCTGCCAGCGCGCGGCATCCATGGTCGGCCTGCGCGCCTCAGTCGCCGCGCATCGCCGCCAGCAGGAACAACCGCGCCTTCTGCCAGTCGCGGCGGATGCTGCGCTCCGAGCGCTGGCTGAGTTCGGCGATCTCCTGTTCGGACAGGCCCGCGAAATAGCGCAGCTCGACCACCCGCGCCAGGTGCACATCGACCGCCTGCAGCCGCTCCAGGGCGACATCCAGCGCCAGCAGGTCTTCGTCCAGGCGCACGCCGCTGCTGCTGTTCTCGGGGATCTCGGCCACCCGCTTCAGGTCGCCGCCGCGCTTGCGCGCCAGCCGGTTGCGCGCGTAGTCGACCACCACGCTGCGCATGGCCGAGGCGGCATAGGCGAAGAAGTGCGCGCGATCCTCGAAGCGTGCCGCGCCGCGGCTGCCCAGCAGTTTCAGGTAGGACTCGTGGACCAGCGAGGTGGCGTCCAGGGTGCGCCCCTGCTGGCCGGCCAGCTGGCGCCGGGCCATGCCGTGCAGTTCCTGGTAAAGCGTGGTCAGCACGCGGTCCAGCGCCGTGCGGTCGCCACCGCGCGCGGCATCCAGCCAGACAGTGATATCCGGTCCTTCGTCCATCGCAACCTCCCCCGCAGCGGATGCTGTGCGGACTATAACGCCGCCCGCGTCCGCTGCATGAAGAGATTCAGCGCTGGCAGCGGCTGCACCACACGCTGGCGCGCTGGCCGATCATCGCGTGCTTGAGCGGGCGCCCGCACTGCGGGCACGGCAGGCCGTCGCGGCCATAGACCAGCAACTCCTGCTCGAAGTAGCCCGGGGCGCCATCGGGGCTGATGAAGTCGCGCAGGGTGGTGCCGCCGCGGGTGATGGCATAGCCGAGGGTGTCCTTCACTTCGCGGGCGAGCCGACGATAGCGTTCACGCGAGACCTTGCCGGCTTCACGCAGCGGGCTGATGCCAGCCTTGAACAGGCTTTCGGCGGCGTAGATGTTGCCCACCCCGACCACCACCGCCTGGTCCATCAGGAAGGTCTTCACTGGCGCGCTGCGGCCGCGGCTGCGTTCGAACAGGTAGTCGCCGTCGAAGGCGTCGTCCAGCGGCTCCGGGCCCAGCCCCTGCAGCAGCGGGTGGACCTCACCGGCCGGCTGCCAGAGCAGGCTGCCGAAGCGCCGCGGGTCGTTGAAGCGCAGCAGGCGGCCATTGTCCAGGCTGATATCCACATGGTCGTGCGCGCGCAGCGGGGTATCGCCCGGCAGCACGCGCAGGCTGCCGGACATGCCCAGGTGCAGCACGGCGCTGCCGACGGCGGTATCCAGCAGCAGATACTTTGCGCGCCGGCGCACCGCCTCGATGCGCTGCCCCGGCAGCAGATCGGCCACCTCCGGCGGAATCGGCCAGCGCAGGTCGGCGCGGCGCAGGATCACCCCGTGGACGCGGCGGCCTTCCAGGTGCGGCGCCAGGCCGCGGCGGGTGGTTTCTACTTCGGGCAGTTCAGGCATGGGCTGATTCTACGCCCGCACGACACGCGATCCGTCACCAACCGGTAGCGCCGGGCCGTGCCCGGCGGCAGGCGTCCCGTCCACGCCCCTGCGCTCGCCGCGCATGGCCCGGCGCTACCGCAACGTCAGCGCGGCGGTGCCGACAGTTCGCGTGCGTCCAGGTACCCATCGCCATTGGCGTCCTGCTTGTGGAAGCGCTGCACGATCACCTGGCGCTGCTGCTCGCGGGTGATCGGCCTGCCCTTGCCACCGGGCAGTTCATCGGCGGTCAGCACACCGTCGCCGTTGCGGTCCATGTGGTCGAAGGCATACAGCATCCACTGCACGTATTCGGTTTCGCTGACCTTGCCATCGCCGTCGCTGTCCATGCGCTGCAGGTAGGTGGCGGTGTCACTGACCTGCGCTGCCGCGGCCAGCGGCAGCAGGCACAGCAGCGGAACCAGCAGCTGCCTCATGCGCCCACCAGGGTGTAGCCCTTCAACCGCGCGGCGTACGCCTGCAGCGCAGCGATGCCGCTTTCCTCGGCCTCGTGGCACCACGCCTGCAGGTGGCGCAGGCGCTCGGCGGCATCGTGGCCACGGGCTTCCAGCAGCGCGGCAAGGCGCGCGCGGTATTCCACCAGGGTGCGGATGCGCGGGCGCTGCGCAACCCACGCGCTGAGCTGGGCGCGGTTGTCGGGCTGCAGCCAGCGGCCATCGTTGACCAGGCCAAGGCGCAGGCGGCGCGGCAACAGGCGGCGCAGCTTCGCCCCGGCCTGCGTGGCTTCCTCGCGCAGGGCCGGCATGAACACGTTGCGCTGGTAATCGGTCATCGCCTGGAAGCGGTGCGAGAGCAGCGCCTTCAGGGTCTCGGCATCGGGCACGGCAATGTTCGGGCGCACGTCCATGGCCGGTGCAACGCGCAGCACCTTGGCCAGGCGCAGCGCCTGCAGCACGCGGATCGCGCTCCAGCCGATGTCGAACTCCCAGCGCCGCATGGCAAAGCGCGCCGAGCTGGGGAAGGCATGGTGGTTGTTGTGCAGTTCCTCGCCACCAATCCAGAACGCCCACGGCGTGAGGTTGGTGGACGTGTCGGCCGACTCGTAGTTGCGGTAGCCCCACCAGTGGCCCAGGCCGTTGACCACGCCTGCGGCCCAGAACGGGATCCACGCCATCTGGATCGCCCACAGGGCCACGCCGGGCAGGCCGAACAGCACGCTGTTGATGGCCAGCAGCAGCACCGGGCCGAGGGTGGCGCGCGGGGTGTAAAGGTGGCGCTCGATGGCATCGTCCGGGGTGCCACGGCCGTACTGTTCGATATCCGCACGCATGCCGCGGGCCTCGCGGTAGAGCTCCACGCCGTGCCAGAACACCTTGCCGATGCCACGGGTGACCGGGCTGTGCGGGTCGTCCTCGGTTTCCACCTTGGCGTGGTGCTTGCGGTGGATGGCCACCCACTCACGGGTGATCATCGAGGTGGTCAGCCACAGCCAGAAGCGGAACACATGCGCGACGGCCGGATGGAAATCGACTCCGCGATGCGCCTGGCTGCGGTGCAGGTACAGCGTGACCGAGAAGATGGTGAGCTGGGTGAATACCAGCAGCACCGCCAGCATGGCCCAGCCACCCAGGCCGAGCACGCCACCGGTAAGCAGGGAGATCAGGGCATCGGGCATGGCGGCACTCCAGATCGACGCGGGATGGCAGACATGATGGGCGCTTAAGTTGCAAACTGCACCCTCGCGACGGTCGTCGTGCACCGTCATAAAGTGCCACCGTTCACAGTTGGGGACCTGAGTTGTCGAGCCTTGATCCGCGCACCCGCGCCATTACCACTGCCCCGTCCGCCGCGGAGTTGCCGCCGCTGATCGAACTGGACCACGCCAGCGTGGTCCGCGGCCAGGTGAAGGTCCTGCACGGGCTCAGCCTGCGCATCGCGCAGGGCCAGCACACCGCGCTGCTGGGCCCGAACGGCTGCGGCAAATCGACGTTCATCAAGCTGATCACCCGCGAGCTGTACCCGCTGGCCCAGGCCGACGGCCGGGTGGCGGTGAAGGTTCTGGGGCAGAACCGCTGGCAGGTCGATCGCCTGCGTTCGCAGCTGGGCATCGTCACCGGCGACCTCAGCAGCAACCTGTCCGACATGCCCGGGCTGACCGTGGAACAGGCGGTGCTGTCCGGCTTCTTCGCCAGCTACGTGGTGCCGGCGTTCCGCGAGGTGACGGCGGACATGCGGGCACGGGTGGGCGAGACGCTGGCGATGACCGGCGCACTGGCCCTGCGCGAGCGCGCCTATGCCGAGCTGTCGGCCGGCGAGACCCGCCGCGTGCTGATCGCCCGCGCCCTGGTCAACCGGCCGCAGGCGCTGCTGCTGGATGAGCCCTCCACCGGGCTGGACCTGGTGGCGCGGCAGCAGCTGGTGGCGACCATGCGCGTGCTGGCCCAGCAGGGCATCACCCTGGTGCTGGTGACCCACCATATCGAGGAAGTGATTCCCGAGATCGAACGCGTGGTGCTGCTGCGCGACGGCCGCGTGCTGGCCGACGGCACGCGCGATGAACTGCTGCGCGACGAACCGCTGTCGGCGGTATTCGGCGGGGCGATCAGCGTGGTGGAACAGAATGGGGTCTTGACCGCGTACGCGGGGTAATCCGGCGGGACGGCGGGACGGCGGTAGAGTCGACTGTTAGTCGACTATCGCGCGCAGCGCGGGGTTCTCGCGGTCTGTTGGGAGGCTAGTCGACTAACAGTCGACTCTACCCCGCGGTCATGTCATGCCGGTGCAGCGGGCCGGGGAATCCGACCCGCCACGCGCTCCTCAGAACCGCAGCGCCAGCGCGCGCGATTCGATCGGCGCCATCCGGCTCTGGTCCTGCAGCTGCAGGTCACGCAGCTCATACGGTGCGCCGAAGCCGGCCGGCAGCGCGGCCTGGTCGAACGGCAGCACCAGCGCGCCACGGCCAGCGCCCTCGAACCATGCGGCCGCGTGCGCCTGCGCCACCGGCTTCAACTGGCCATCGGCGCCGGTGGCGTACAGCGTGCCGCGCGCCTCGTAGCGACCCGCGGCGGCCACCTGCAGCGGCAGGCTGACCTGGCGGCTGGCCGCATCGGGCGTGGCCTGGCCGCTGAAGCGTGCGGTCGGCTGCGCCACCGCGAAGGCCACCTTGCCATCGCGCAGCACGCCATCGGCCTGGGCGAACACCTGCAGCTCCCACAGGCCCTGCACCGTGCTGGCCTCTGCCGGAATGCGCACCTGCGCACGCAGGCTGCCATCGGTGGTACGCAGCAGGCGCTGCGGCCAGCTGCGGCCGTCGGGCGCCACCAGCAGGGCTTCGCCGCCGAGGCTGCTGCGGCGCGCGGCCAGCTTCGCGGCACTGGGGCCGTCTTCCAGCAGGCGCGCCTGCAGCTGCACGCTGCCACCGGCCAGCACCTGCGCCTGGCTGGCCTGCACCTCCAGCCGCACCGGGCTGTTGGGTTCCAGCACCTGCACCACGTAGCGGCCCTGCGCCTGCGCGCTCTGCAGCCGGTACGTGCCCACCGCGCTGCTGGCGCCAGTGCGCAGCATGCTGCTGCCATCGGTCACCGCCATGCCTGCAGCCTGCAGCTGCCGCGCATCGACACTGCGCGCCACGCTGCTGCGGCCGGCCGCATCGCGCACCTGCAGTGCCTCGGCAGGCAGCGCGCGTGCACCGGTGCCCGGGCTGAGCTGGATCACGGCATCCGGTGCGGTCAGCGGCAGGTCCAGGCCGCGTTGCAGTTCGGCGGCGTCGACCTGCTGCCAGTAGCTGCGGCTGACCGCCGCGTAGGCGCCCGGTGCCCGCAGCGGCTGCGCCGGGTCCAGCGCCCAGGCGAAGGCCAGCGGCACGCGCTCGCTGTCATCGGCTGGCAGCGGCGCGGCCACCAGCGCCGCGGGCACCTGGTCACCGGCAGCGGCGGCACGCAGCGCCTGCGCGGCATGGGCCGGCACAGCGGCAAGTGCAGCCAGCATGGCCGCAGCCAGCAGGGTTGATTGGATCTTCATGGTCATCTCCCTCACTGGGTCAGGTCGTTGCGCAGGATCGTGCCCAGGCCGAAGCACTCGCGGCGGCTCTGGTTGTGGCTCAGCGGCTCGGCGCCCTGGGTACGCGCCTTGTCGGTGAACCACAGCGTGCCGGCCGCCTTCTGGCTGCTGCACTCCAGGAAGCCGTCCGAACAGGACGACAGCCAGTTCTGGGTGAACTCCAGGCCGACGTTGGCCGCGTAGCCGCCGCAGTAGCTGTTGCTGTCCCACACGGCCGATTCGACATCGCTGCCGACCACCGCGCGGAAGGGTTTGGGCAATGCCGGGCGGCCGGCGGTGCCATACAGGTTCTGCGCGTTGTAGGTGGCCATGTGGCCGACCTGCTGCATGCGCACCGCATCGTTCTTGTAGCCCAGCAGCCAGCCCAGCGAGGTCTCGAAGGTGTTGCCGTTGAGCACCGCATCGGCCAGCGGCGTGCCCGCCGAGGACGGCGCCAGCGCGGTGACCTTGCGCACCGTGCTGATGATCTTCGGGTAGCGGCTGTCGTAGGTGGGGTTGGACAGGATCCAGCGCACCACGTTGCCGCCGTTGGAATGGGTGATGACCACCAGCTGGGTGATGCCGCGGCTGTCGATGAAGCTGGTCAGCTGGTTGGCCAGGCAGCCGGCAGCTTCCGGCTTCCACATGTACTGGGTGAAATCGCAGTTGATGACCACGTAGTTGCTGCTGTTCGGCAGGCCCTGGCGCACGGTGTCGATGATCGCCGGCTGCCAGTAGTCCTGGGTGGCATCGGTCTGGGCGCCGGTGCCGTGCACGAAGGCCACGCCGTAGACATCGGCGGCCTGCGCCGGGGTGCAGGCCAGGCCCAGCAGCAGGGCCAGGCCGGTACTTCCTGTTGCGGTGCTGCGCATCGCATCTCTCCCTCGTCAGCGGATCCCCCCGGCCCGGCTGTGGCCCGATGCTGGCGGCGAACGCGCGTGAAAGTCCGTGCGCTGCGCCCGTATTCGGGAGATTGGCGAAGATGGATGATCTTGTTGCAGGATAATGACTACCCAGAGCCACCATGCCGGGTCTGGCCGTATGACCCATGGACGCTGCGGGCGGCAGGAGGGGCTGCGATCATGGCCGCTGTGTTTCCTGTCTCGAGCCTGCCCATGTCTTTGCCTGCCCTCCCCGCCCGCCCCCTGCTCGGCCTGGCCATCGCCCTGTCGCTGGCCGGTTGCGCGTCCACCGCCACCGCACCGACCGCGGTGGAATCCAACGTCACCACCAAGGCGGTGGGCTACCTCGACAAGGCCGCCGTGCCGGCCAGCATCGCCCTGGTGCCGGCGCCGCCGGCAGCCGGTTCGGCCGGCTTCGCGCTGGATGAGCAGGTCAGCCGCGAAGCCCGCGCCCTGCGTGGCACGCCGCGCTTCAGCCAGGCGACCAGCGATGCCGAACTCGGTTTCCCGGCTGGCGCCAACCAGTTCTCCTGCGCCGCCGACATCGACGTGGACGCGGTGAAGACCCCCGCCCTGTACCGCCTGCTGGAGCGCAGCCGCATCGATGCCAGCGCGGCCACCAAGGCCGCCAAGAACCAGTACCAGCGTCCGCGCCCCTTCATGGTCAACGGCGAGCCGACCTGCACGCCCGACGATGAAGCCGGCCTGCGCAGGAACGGCTCCTATCCGTCGGGCCACACCTCCATCGGCTGGGCCTGGGCGCTGATTCTCTCGGAGATCGCGCCGGACCGCGCCGACGCCATCCAGGCGCGTGGCCGCAACTACGGCGAGAGCCGCCTGGTGTGCAACGTGCACTGGCAGAGCGACATCCTCGAAGGGCGTTTCATGGGTGCCGCTGCGGTGGCCCGCCTGCATGACAACGCGGCGTTCAACAAGGATCTGCTGGCCGCGCGCAAGGAGATCGCCGACGCTCGCAAGGCCGGCCTGCATTCCAGCCGCGACTGCGCGGCCGAGGAAGCGGTGCTGAAGGTGCGGCCGCAAAGCGCGCTGTAAGGCATCGCCGCTGCGCTCGCCGGGCATGGCCCGGCGGACCTGTAAAACAGAAGGGCCGGCATTGCGCCGGCCCTTCTTCATTGCATCACGCCATCAACCGCCTCAGAACTTCGCGGTGAACTCGACGCCGAACGTGCGCGGCTCGTTGAGGAAACCGGTCAGGTTGTTGAAGTCGATCGCGCCGACCACGCGGGTCTGGTTGGTCAGGTTGCGGCCGAACACGGCCACGTCGTACTGGCCGTAATCCCAGTTGTAGCCCACGCGCAGGCCACCTTCCAGCGAGCTGCGGCTGCGGAACTCCGGCGACTCGTACAGGAAGAAGTTGACCGCACTCTTGTACGCCCAGTCGGTGTACACGTAGACCTCGCTGGCATCGTTCACCGGGAAACCGGCACGCAGGGTCAGGTTGTGGATCCACTTCGGCGCCTGCGGCAGCGGGTTGCCGTTGACCAGCGCGTAGGTGCCACCGTTGATGACGGTGGTCGGGTCGGTGATGGTGCAGCCACCGCCACAGATCGCCACGGCCAGGTCACGGTCCTTGATCTCGGTGTCGTTGTAGCTGCTGCCCAGCGTCATCAGCACGTGGTCGGTCAGGTACGCCTCGAAGTCCAGCTCGAAGCCCTGGCCGATGGTCTTGTCGGCGTTGAGCAGGGTGGCGGTGTTGTTGCTGCCACCCACGGCGATCAGCTGCTGGCCATCGACGTTGTAGCGGAACACGTTGAAGCCCAGGCGTGCGCGACGGTCGAACAGGTCGGCCTTGATGCCGGCTTCGTACGAGATCACCTTCTCCGAATCGGCCTGGGTGACGCCGCCGAAGGCCAGGCGGCCCTGGATCGACGGTGCACGGAAGCCCTTGGCCACGCGCGCATAGGCGTTGATGTTGTCGGTGATCTGGTAGACGCCGCTCAGGTCCCAGCTGACGTCGTCGACATCGCTGTTGGCCAGGTACGGGCCGCTGACCGGCGTGCCGCCCGGCACGGCCTGCAGCACGCTGGCGGTGAAGTCCTTCTTGTCCTGGGTGTAACGCACGCCAGCACGCAGCTTGAAGCGGTCGGTCACGTCCAGGTCGCCCGAGGCGAACGCGGCCCAGGCCTTGTTGCGCTGGCTCTGCACGGCGTGGCCGGTCTGCGGGTTGCCCGGGGTCAGCGAGTCGTAGTTGAAGCTGTCGATGGTGACGTCTTCATCGAAGTAGAAGACGCCGGCCTGCCAGTCGAAGCGGCCCCACTCGTTGGATTCGACGCGGAATTCCTGCGTCCACTGGCGGTGGTGCGGCAGGCCGTCGGCCGATTCGGACGGGAACGGAATCAGGCCCGGGCCGGAGTTGCCGGCACCCAGGAACGCCGCGCCGTAGCCACCGTCGACGTCGCCGTGGTTCAGCGATTCGGCGGTTTCATAGCCGGTGATCGAGTGCAGGGTGACGCGGCCCAGGTCCCACTTGAGGCGTGCGCTGCCGCCCCAGGTTTCCAGGTTGGAGAAGTTCAGGCCATCGGTGGAGACCTTGTCGCGGTCGAAGTTCTCGACCAGCGCGTTGCTGCCCTTCTGGATGATGTTGGCGCGGAACAGGCGGGCGGTGCCGTTGAGCTTGCGCTTGTGCAGGTTGAACAGTGCTTCGACGTCGTCACCTTCGTACAGGAACTGCACGCGGCCAGCGGCCTCGTCATAGCCCTCGAAGCCCGAGCTGGGCGCGGTGGTGATGGTGTTGTCGACGTAGTTCTCGCGGCGCTGGTACAGCGCCGACACGCGCGCCGACCAGCGGCTGGTCAGCGGGCCGCCGTAGGCACCCTGCACGTTCCAGGTGTCATACGTGCCGTAGGACATCTTCACGTAGCCATCGGCGTCCTGCGACGGACGAGCCGAATCGAACTTCACCACGCCTGCCGGGGTGTTGCGGCCGAACAGCGTGCCCTGCGGGCCACGCAGCACTTCCACGCCGGCCAGGTCGAACAGCGGGAAGCCCTTCAGCAGCGGGCTTTCCTGCACCACGTCGTCATACACCAGCGAGACCGGCTGCGAGGCATTGAGATCGAAGTCGGTGTTGCCCAGGCCGCGGATGTAGAAGCGCGGGAAGGCACGACCGTAGGACGATTCGATGTTCAGGCTGGGCACGCGCGCGGACAGGAAGCGGATGTCATCGCCGGCGGAGCCGAGCACATCGAGCTTCTCGCCCTGGATCGCGGTGATCGCGACCGGCACGTCCTTGGCGTTCTCGACGCGGCGCTGTGCGGTGACCTGCAGGGCGTCGAGGGCAACCGGATCCTTGGCAGCGGGGGTTTCCTGGGCGGCTGCTACCAGCGGCAGCAGGGCGGAAAGAGCGGCAACGAGGGGACGCGCGACCGGAAATCGGCCACGGGAAGTGCGGGTCGGAGACATGGCGGTAGGCTGTGTTTGGAGGGGTGGTAAAACGGCGCTACCAGATAATTGTTGCAATACAGCACCTGCGCCGCAAATGCCGATCGTTCATGGCCCCTGCCCGCAGCGCCCCCGGCAGGCCGCTAGACTCGCGCTTTCCCCTTGCAACAGAGCTGCTGCGATGACCCAGTGGTACTTCCACGCCGCCGGCCAGGCCGAGCGTATCGGCCCGCTCGACGAGCACGCTGCACGCCAATTTGCGCAGGCCAACCCGCGGGCACTGGCCTGGTGCCAGGGCATGAGCGGGTGGACAGCCGTGTCCGAACTGGCCGTATTGCACGCGGGCCCGGCAGCGCCTGCTACCGCCGCACCGCCGGTACTGCCCGCCGCCACGCCCGCCGCCACGCAGGCAGCCAGCAGCAGCGGCGGCCACGGCGATCCCATCGATTTCCGCATCGTCGGCCATGAAATGCAGTTCGTGGAGATCGGCCTGGACCCGGGCGAAAGCGCGATCGCCGAAGCGGGCGCGCTGATGTTCAAGGAATCGACGGTGCAGATGGACACCGTGTTCGGCGACGGCTCGCAGGCCAGCAGCGGCTTCATGGACAAGGTGATGGCTGCGGGCCGCCGCGTGGTGACCGGCGAAAGCCTGTTCGCCACCGTCTACACCCAGACCGGCACGGGCCGCGGCAAGGTCGCCTTCGCCGCGCCCTACCCCGGCACGGTGCTGCCGATGAAGCTGGACCAGCACGGCGGGCGCCTGATCTGCCAGAAGGACAGCTTCCTGGCCGGCGCGCGCGGCGTACGCATCGGCGTGCAGTTCCAGCGCAAGATCATGACCGGCCTGTTCGGTGGCGAGGGCTTCGTCATGCAGAAGCTGGAAGGCGACGGCTGGGTCTTCATCCATGCCGGTGGCTGCGTGATCGAGCGCGAGCTGGCCGCCGGTGAACGCCTGGACGTGGATACCGGCTGCGTGGTGGCCTACCACGCGTCGGTGGAGATGGACGTGCGCCGGGTCAGCGGCATCAAGAGCATGCTGTTCGGCGGCGAGGGCGTGTTCCTGGCCACGCTGACCGGGCCAGGCAAGGTCTGGCTGCAGTCGCTGCCGTTCTCGCGGCTGGCCGGGCGCATGTGGATGGCCGCGCCGCAGGGCGGCGGGCAGAGCCGCGGCGAAGGCTCGATCCTGGGCGGGCTGGGCCGCGCACTGGGCGGCGACAACCGCTTCTGATCCTGCACGGTAGCGCCGGGCCATGCCCGGCGAGCACAGCGGCAGCTGAACCATCCGCCGGGCACGGCCCGGCGCTACCCACGGATTTTGCACCTTCGGTATGCTGGCGCCCTTTCCTGAATCCGGCGCCCTGAGCGCATTGCCGATGAGCCTGTTCCGCCCCCGCGTGCTGCTGTCCGTCGCCCTGCTCGGCCTGTTGGCCGGTTGTGGTGGCGAGGAGGTCCGCCCCACTCCGCCGCCGCAGCCGATCCTGGTACCGCAGGCCAAGCCGGTGAAGATCGGCATCGCCCTCGGTGGCGGTGCAGCCAAGGGCTTTGCCCACATCGGCGTGATCAAGATGCTGGAAGCCAACGGCTTCGAACCGGTAGTGGTGTCGGGCACCAGCGCCGGCAGCGTGGTCGGCGCGCTGTATGCCAGCGGCATGGACGCGTTCCAGATGCAGAGCAAGGCCGTGGCGCTGGATGAAGCCAGCATCCGCGACGTGCGCCTGTTCTCCGGCGGCCTGGTGCAGGGCCAGAAGCTGCAGGACTACGTCAACGAGCAGGTGGCCAACCGGCCGGCCGAAAAGCTGAAGAAGCCGTTCGCCGCCGTCGCCACCCAGCTGGAAACCGGCGAGCGCGCGATCTTCGTGCGCGGCAACGTCGGCCAGGCCGTGCGCGCGTCCAGCAGCATCCCCGGCGTGTTCGAGCCGGTGAAGATCGGTGGCCGCAACTACATCGACGGCGGCGTGGTCAGCCCGGTGCCGGTGGATGCCGCGCGCCAGCTCGGTGCCGAGTTCGTCATCGCCGTGGATATCTCCAGCAAGGCCAGCGGCAAGGCACCGACCGGCATGCTGGGCATCGTCAACCAGTCGATCTCGATCATGGGCCAGCGCCTGGGCGAGCAGGAACTGGCACGCGCCGACATCGTCATCCGGCCGAAGGTGCTGGACATCGGTGCCGCCGATTTCAGCCAGCGTGGCACTGCCATCCTCGAAGGCGAGAAGGCCGCGATGGCGGCGATGCCGCAGATCCGCGCGAAGATCCAGCAGCTGCAGAAGGCGCGCGCGGCGGCATTGGCACCGGCTGCACCGGTCGTGCCGAAGTGCGATGAGCCCTCGCGCCTGGGCAGGATGATGGGCCGCAAGGAAAAGTGCTGAGTGTCCTGCCGCGTCGCTGCTGAGCGGCGCGGCATCCCGCGCTAGCGCACCGGCCGGTAACCGCTGGCCTGCTGCCGTTCGCGCCGGCGTGCCTGGCGCGCCTGTTCCTGCAGCGCCGCGGTGTGCTGCAGCTGTTCCATGCCATCGGCGGGCACGTGCAGCTGGCGGCGCGCACGGGTCAGCGCCAGGTAGACCGCGCGCACCGGGTTGTGCCAGATGCGCCCGCCCTGCCCTGCGCTGAAACAGCCGGGCGACAGCGAGACGACGTCGAACTGCAGGTTCTTCGCGTGCTCGGCCAGGCACAGCACCACGCGTGCATCGGCGGGCGTGTCCTGGTCATCCAGCGCCTGCAGCAGTGACTGCACCCGGTCGGCCGAAGCGAACAGGTCCGCCCATGCGCCCTGCCCGTCGCCGGCCTGCGTGGCCAGGAAACGCTCCTGCATCTGGTTCGACCCGCTATCGCGGCGGCGCCAGGCATCCAGCGGCCCCTGCAACGCGCTGCGCAGCGCGCGCAGCGAGGCCGGGTGCAGGTAGGGCCGCAGCCCCTGCGCCTGCAGCTGTGCGGCGTCCAGGGCCAGATCGGCGGCATTGCCATGGATGCGCAGGCCCGTGCGTGGCACCTGCGACCAATCGCGGTAATGCAGCACACCCGTGGCGCGGTCAGCGGCACCCACAAACGGACCGCTGTCCGGGCCCAGGCCATCCAGCGCCAGCGCCTGGTTGACCAGGCCATCGACCTGGTTGCCCTGGCGCACCGACTGGTGCATTTCCAGCACCTTCGATGCGGCCCAGCGCGGCACCGTGCCGGACAGGCACTGGTGCGGGTCGCCCAGGCTGACCACACCGGGGGCGTGACCGGCCAGCAGCTGCTTCCACGACGGGCTCAGGTCATGCGCCTCGTCCACCAGCAGCATGCCCATGTCCTGCGGCGGGGTGACGCCGCGCAGCGCCAGCCACTTGCCGATGTGCGCCGGGCTCAGGCTGAGCAGGGCGCCACGCTGCAGTTCGGCATCGAACATGCTGCGCCAGACGTGCTCGGCCGCCGCCAGGTAGGGCGCCACGTCGAGCATGGCGGCCGGCACCGAGCGGTCGAAATGCTGGAATGCCATGCGCGGTGCGGACGACGCGCACCAGCGGTTGATGGCCTCGAAGGCGGTCAGCAGCACCTGTTCCGGGCTGCGCCCAGCGATGCCCTGCAGGCCGATGCGGCCGGCGATCTCGCGCGGGGTGCGGGTGCTGCGCCGGTAGCTGGCGACGAAGCCGCCGGTCTGGCCGTTGCGCGCAGCGTGCTGGGCCACGCGGTTGGCGAATTCGATCTGGGTCAGCAGGCGCACGGCCGTGCTGGCCGGCACGCGGGCGCGGAACGCTTCGACCTGGCCGCGCGACGGCGCAATGTAGGTATAGCGGCCCGGCCGCGCATCCATCAGCGCCAGCACCAGGTGGCCCTTGCCGGTACCGGCGTAGCCATCGAGGTCGATCAGTTCATCGGGATTGGCCGCGATGGCACGCAGCACGCGGGCCTGCTCGGACGTGTACAGGCCATGGTGTTCGACCGCGCGCGAATCGCTGGCAACGGTTTCGTCCTGGTCGTCGTCCTCATCGTCGCTGGCGAACGCGGCCGGGAAGCGGATCTCATGTTCGGCCAGGGTTTCCTGGCAGGCCTGCTGCAGGGCCAGGCCCGGGTACTCGCTGGGCGACTGCGCGATGAAGTCCTGCAGGATCTCCGCCGGTGCCAGCAGCACGCCATGGGCGGCCAGCGCGGCCAGCCAGGCGTCCAGCTCCGGCTGGCCACCGCCACCCGTACCGGTCAACTGCGCGGCGGCGGTTTCGCTGGTGGCGAACAGCGCGCAGGCCTCGTGCAGCAGGCGCTCGATTTCAGCGGGTGTGTGCAGGCGCGCGCGGCACAGCTGCGCGGCCATCAGCCCGGCCTGTTCCAGCGCGCTCTGCGGCGGCGTGCCATGGGCGATGTAGCGCGCCAGCGACTTGCGCTGCAGCGGCAGGAAGGTGGTGGTAAGCACCGGGTGCTGGAGTTCGGACATGCCTGGAACCGGAAAGGAACGCTGCGCCGCGCGCAGGGCGGTGATGCTCGGCTACCCGCCCGGCGCCGTCAAATCGCCGCAGCCGGTTTACTCCAGCTGCGACAGCGGCAGCGCCTGGAAGCCCTTCACCGTGCGCAGCACGAAGCTGGAATTGGCATCGGCCACGCCGCCGGCGTTGAGCAGCCTGTCCAGCAGGAAGCGCGAGAAGTGCTCCAGGTCGCGCACGTAGACGTGCAGCAGATAGTCCATGTCGCCGGTCAGGGCGTGGCAGGCCACCACTTCATCCCAGCCCTGCACGCTGTCCACGAAGTGGCCGATGGCCGCCTGGTCGTGCTTTTCCAGTTGCACGCGGACGAAGGCCTGCAGGCCCAGGCGCAGCTGGCGCGGTTCCAGGCGCGCGCCGTAGCCGACGATCACTCCTTCGCTTTCCAGCCGCTGCAGGCGCCGCAGGCAGGCCGACGGCGACAGGTTCACCCGCGTCGCCAACTCCGCGTTGGTGGCGCGACCATCACGCTGGATCTCGGCCAACAGGCGTATATCCGTGCGATCGAACTGGACTTCTCCGGCCATTGCTGCCCCGCAACACGGTGAGTACGCAAGGATATTGCGCCACGAGGCCCATTACGCGCAACTTTTGCAACCCTGTTGCGCGCGCCCTGCCCTAGCATCACAGGTATCCCTTCAAGGAGTGCCCCATGGACCTCGCCCAGCCCCGCCGCGTCGAACACCAGCAGACCGACAAGGGCTACGTGCCGGTGTACACCACCGCGCTCGTCGAGCAGCCGTGGGACACCTATACCGCCGACGACCACGCCACCTGGAGCACGCTGTACCAGCGCCAGCGCGAGCTGCTGGTGGGCCGCGCCTGCCAGGAATTCCTCGACGCGCAGGACGAGATGGGCATGAACGCGCACATGATCCCGCGCTTCGACCAGCTCAACGAAGTGCTGGGCGCGGCCACCGGCTGGACCCTGGTGGGCGTGGAAGGCCTGCTGCCGGAACTGGATTTCTTCGACCATCTGGCCAACCGCCGTTTCCCGGTGACCTGGTGGATCCGCCGCCCGGACCAGATCGACTACATCGCCGAACCGGACCTGTTCCACGACCTGTTCGGCCACGTGCCGCTGCTGATGAACCCGGTGTTCGCCGACTTCATGGAGGCCTACGGCCGCGGCGGCGTCAAAGCCCACGCGATCGGCCCGGATGCGCTGCAGAACCTCACGCGCCTGTACTGGTACACGGTGGAATTCGGCCTGATCGACACGCCCGACGGCCTGCGCATCTACGGTGCCGGCATCGTGTCATCGAAGGGCGAATCGCTGTACTCGCTGGAATCGGCCGCGCCCAACCGCATCGGCTTCGACCTGCAGCGGATCATGCGCACGAAGTACCGCATCGACACCTTCCAGAAGACCTACTTCGTCATCGACAGCTTCGAGCAGCTGATGCAGGCGACCTCGCCGGACTTCACCCCGATCTACGCCGCACTGGCCGACCAGTCGCACCTGCCCGCCGGTGACGTGCAGGCCGATGACCGCGTGTTCCAGGCGGGTACGGGTGAGGGGTGGGCGGACGGCGGGGACGTGTGAGGCGAGGGCTCAGCGCAGGCGATCAGGAAGTGCCGTTGGCAATTGATTGAGTCGTTGCAGGACCGCGTGCGCGTGATAGGTGCGCCCCCAGCGACGATCACTGCCGGGGACGAGGATGCCTTCTGCCTCAAGCGCGTAGATCCCTGTCAGGGCTGAGCGATCAGACACCCCCAACAAGGCAGCCACCTGGCCTGCCGTCACCACCGGGTGGCCGATCAGCAACGGCGGAAGCCTGCGCGCCACCGAGTCGCGACGATAGCCTTGGAGTTCAATCTCCCACGCTGCGGTGAGCCGGGACATGTCATCGGCGATGGAAATCGCGTCGTGCGCAGACTCGACCACGGCCTGGCACAGCATATCCATCCATGGCCCCCACTCACCGCGAATCTGCACCTGGTTGAGCGCGTCGTAGTAGGCGCTTTTGTTGCGCAACAAGGCGCCTGACAGATAGAGCGGCGGGTGGCCTTCGGCGGCGAGGATCAACGGCAGCAGCAGCCTTCCCGTACGTCCATTGCCGTCCTTGTAGGGATGGATGGTTTCAAACTGGGCGTGGGAAATCGCGAGCTGCGCGATGATGTTGAGTTCGAACTGCTCTTCCTCGGCGGGCTCGTACTTCAACATGGCACGCTCGAGTTCACGCATCGCCGCGTCGATGCGGTCGGGCGGCGAAGGAACGAAACGGGCATCCTCGGGTCGTCCCCCCAGCGGACCGATGGTGGCCTGCTCCTGGCGGTACCGTCCCTTGGGAAAATCGTCCGGGGCATCCTGCATCAACACCGCGTGGAGCTGATTGACAAGGGCGAGATCGAGCGCCTCGCGACCGCTGGCACGCACGGCATCAAGGCCCTCTTGCAGTGCCTGCACGTAGCGCTCGGTCACCACGACATCGGCAGGCAGACCATCCAGGCCGAGCGTGGCCTCAAACACCAGCAGTTCGTCCAGGTTGGTCTGGGTCCCCTCGATCTGGGAGCTCTGGACGGCTTCGCGTCGCGCGAGCGTCCGGGTCACCATGTCAGGGGCTGGCCATTGCCGCATCGCCTGATCCAGACGGTCCAGCGATGCATTTGCAGCGATGAGGCGCTGCCGCGAGCCCGTATGCCCTTCAGGCAACCGACGAGGCGTCGGAAATCTCCGCTGGGATCACTCCTATCCTTCAAAAGCCCCCCATGCTTTTGAAGTTTATGCAACTAAACTTCAAAAGCGTTGGGGTGTTTTGAAGTTTCCGGGTACGCCGACGGCGCCGGTATCCTGCACAGCATGACTGATGTATTTGCTTCGCTGCGCGTAACCGACGTCGCCTTCAACGACGACTTCATCCTGCTGACCCTGGCCGATGGCCGCCGCACCCGCCAGCCACTGCGCTGGGCGCCCGCGCTGTTCGAAGCCACGGCCCAACAGCGCGCGCACTGGGTTGCCACCGCCGATGGCCTGGGTGTGAACTGGCCCGCACTGCTGCCGCCGCGCGAGCAGGGCGTGGTCGATATCCCCAACCAGGTGTGGGATGACCGCTACGAGGCCGCGCTGGCGCGCCTGAAGGCAGCCGCATGGGCGCTGGATGCGCTGTCCGACGAAGACCAGCAGCTGGTGGCGCTGTGGCGCATGGAAGCGGACATCAACAACGGCGGCTTCATGCAGTTCCTGTGCAACTGGGGTGACCCGACCTGCCAGCTGGCGCTGCGTGCGCTGCAGGCGATGGGCGCGGTGCAGACCCACGCGATCCTGGCCGGCATGCGCGGCCTGCTGGACCGGCTGGAGGAGGACCCGGCAATCACGCAGCTGCACGACCTGTACGGCGCGATGACCGAGGAGGAGCAGGCCGCCCTGCACGCCTTCGACGAAGCCTATTTCGAGCGGCCGGAGGACCTGGCGCGGCTGGGGCTGAAGCACTTCGGGCCGGAGCCGGTAGAGTCGAGCTTGCTCGACTGACGCGTTGCCAGGATAAGGAGCAGTCGAGCAAGCTCGACTCTACGGTTCACCGCGGGTACGCCAGCAGCACCACCAGATCCTCCTCACCCACCTGCTGCAGCGCGTGCGTGCTGCCCGTGCGCGTCAGCAGCGCGTGGCCCGCGCGCACGTCGTGCTGCTCTCCATCCAGCACGTAGCTGCCCTGCCCGCTCACGATGTAGTAGATCTCGTCCTTGTGCTGCGGGTGCAGGCCGATGCCGGCGCCCTTGTGCAGCACGCGCTTGCGCAGCACGAACGGAAGGTCCGTCGCGTCGGCGAAGAACGGGTACGCGGTGGTCGGCCCGGCGCCGCCATGCGGGCCCGGTTGCGCGCGTGCAACCGTGTCTTCATGCAGCACCTGCGAGGGCCGCTGCGCATCGGCGCCCTGCCCTGCGCCCATCACGTCGCAGTCGATATCACGCACCAGCGCCGGTTGCAGCGCTGGCAGCAGCGGCACGGCCTCGCGCAGCACCAGGCAGGCCACTGCATTGGCACCGGCCACGCTGAAATGCGTGCCGTCGGCCTTGCCCTGCGCAGGCACGAACAGGAAGTACGGGCGCGCGCCCTGTTCGCCCAGCGCACGGATCCAGCGCGTGCTGCGGTCATTGAGCTCGATCAGCGCGACGTGTTCGCGCGCAGCCAGCTGCTGCATCGCCACCGTGTAGCGCGCGTGCGTATCCAGCAGTGATCCGAAGTCGTACAGCAGCCGCGCCACCGGCGTGACCAGCACCGGCGTGGCGCCCTTGTCGCGCGCCACCTGCACATAACGCATCAGCAGGCGCGGGTAGTCAGTCTCCGGATCGGTATAGCGCGTGCGGTCTTCGAACTTCGCATCGTTGTGGCCGAACTGGATCAGCAGCACATCGCCGCGGCGCAGCTCGCTGGCGATCGCCTCCAGGCGCCCTTCGTCGATGAAGCTGCGCGTGCTGCGCCCGCCTTTGGCGTGGTTGTGTACTTCGAAGCGCGCCGGGTCCAGGTAGCTCTGCAGCGCCTGGCCCCAGCCCGCCTGTGGCGCACGGTCGGGCCCATACTCGGCCGCGGTGGAGTCGCCAGCGATGAACAGCCGCACCGGCGCCGCCTGCGCGGTGGTGCACGACAGCAGCAACAGCAGCAACAGGTAGCGCATGGCGGAGCCCCGGTAGTGCCGGCCGCTGGCCGGCAACCTCATGAACGGAGAAAGCATCGCCTCGATGCCGGCCAGCGGCCGGCACTACCCAGGCCAGTGCGCGTCAGCGCGCCAACCAGCCACCATCGACCGGCAGCACGGCACCGTTGATGTAATCCGACGCCGACGACGCCAGGAACACCGCCGCACCGGCCAGGTCTTCCGGGTTGCCCCAGCGGCCGGCCGGAATGCGCTCGAGAATGGCCTTGTTGCGGTCTGCATCGGCACGCAGGGCGGCCGTGTTGTCGGTGGCCATGTAGCCCGGCGCGATGGCGTTGATGTTCACGCCCTTGCCTGCCCATTCGTTGGCCAGCAGGCGGGTGATGCCGGCGATGCCGCTCTTGCTGGCGGTGTACGAGGGCACGCGGACGCCGCCCTGGAACGACAGCATCGAGGCGATGTTGATGATCTTGCCGTGGCCCTGTTCGATGAAGTGGCGGCCGGCGGCCTGCGAGATGAAGAACGCAGACTTGATGTTGACGTTCATCACGTCGTCCCAGTCCTGCTCGCTGAAGTCCACCGCATCGGCGCGGCGGATCAGGCCGGCGTTGTTGACCAGGATGTCCAGCCCGCCCAGGCCTTCGATGGTTTCGCGCACCACGCGCGCCACCGGCTCGATGCTGATCAGGTTGGCTTCGATGGCCAGGCAGCGGCGGCCCAGCGCGGTGATCTTTTCGATGGTTTCGGTGGGCGGGGCGATGCCGGCCACGGCGACGTCGGCGCCAGCGGCGGCCAGTGCCACGGCGATGCCCTGGCCCAGGCCGGTATTGCCACCGGTTACCAGAGCGACCTTGCCTTCCAGGCTGAAGGGATTAGCCATTGCGTATGCGTTCCTTGGTAGAGGCGAGCGGGGGGTGCGGCGACGGCCGCCGGCGCGCGGTGCGCGGCGGCCGGGCAGGGCTTACTTGAGCTGGCAGATGTCCAGCACGTGCATGTCTGTGTAATCCAGGTTCTCGCCACCCATCGCCCAGATGAAGGCGTAGTTGCTGGTGCCGGCGCCCATGTGGATCGACCACGGCGGCGACACCACCGCTTCGTTGTTCTGCATGACGATGTGGCGCTGCGCGTCCGGTTCGCCCATGAAGTGGTAGACGCGGTCGTTGGCGCCCAGGTCGAAGTAGAAATAGACCTCGCTGCGGCGGTCGTGCAGGTGCGGCGGCATGGTGTTCCAGACGCTGCCCGGCTTCAGCACGGTCAGGCCCAGCAGCAGCTGCGAGGACTGGCAGGTGGCCGGCACGATGTACTGGTAGATGGTGCGCTCGTTGCTGGTTTCCAGCGCGCCGCGATCCAGCGCCACTGCATCCTTGATCGACAGCTGCTTGGTTTCGAAGCGCGCATGGGCCGGGGTCGAGGCCAGGTAGAACTGCGCCGGGTTGGCAGCGTCCTGCGAGGCGAACACGACGTCCTTGCTGCCCATCGCCACGTACAGGCCGTCCTTCGGCCCCAGCGTGTAGACGGTGCCGTCGACGGTGACCGTACCGGTGCCGCTGCCGACGTTGATCACGCCCAGCTCGCGGCGCTCCAGGAACGGATGACCGGCGGCCGAGGCCGGTTCGGTCTGTGCCGGCAGGGCCAGCGGGGCATCGACCGGAGCGGCGCCGCCGAGCACGAAGCGCTCGTAGTGGGTGTACTTCAGGGTCACCTGGCCGGCATTGAACAGGCCGTCGAGCAGGTACAGCTCGCGAAGCTGGTTGTTGCTGGCGCCCTTGATGGCATCGGGATGGGTGGCGTAGTGGGTCTTGCAGTACATGGCTTCTCCAGAGCAGGGGGCGGGCCGAAGGGTTCGGCCCCGGCGCGGTTCGTGGTCGATTCTAGCGGCGGTTGGTAACCGGTGTCATTTTGCGTCGCACGATAGCGGGGCTGGAGAGTCACGACCAACGGTCGTGACCCACCGACCTACCGGATTGAGGCCGAAGGCCTCAATCCTCTGGCGGCTGGCAGGAGTCGCGCACGATCAGGTGCGGGCGCACGCTGGCGATCTGCAGCGCGGCCTGGCTGTCGGGCTGGATCAGCATCGCTGCGGCGGTGCGGCCGGTGTCGCGGGTGTGGCGGCGCACCGAGGTCAGCGACGGCCACAGGCGCGAGGCCAGCGGGCTGTCGTCGTAGCCGACGATGGACAGCTGGCGCGGGATGTTGATGCCCGCACGCAGCGCTACCTTGTAGATGCCGGCGGCCATTTCATCGTTGCCGGTGAAGATGGCGGTCGGCCGCCGCTTGCCCAGCAGCAGCTTCTCGGCGGCGGCCACGCCCGATTCGAAGGTGTAGCCGGCCTCGATGATGCGGTCCTTGGGCAGCTCGATGCCACGCTGGGACAGCGCGTCGATGAAGCCGGCCGTGCGCTCGTGCGCGGAACGGTAGGCGCTGGGGCCGGTCACCAGGGCGATGTCGCGGTGGCCGAGCGAGAGCAGGTAATCGGCCGCTTCGGCCGCACCGTCGCGATCGTGGGTGACCACCATCTGCGAGCTGTCATCCAGCGGCAGCGCCGCCACGCGGGTGAAGCGGCAGCCGATCTCGTCCAGCATGTCGGCCAGCGCCTGGTCTTCGGAGGCACGCGGCACCAGGATCACCCCGTGCAGCTTCTGCTGCTGCACGAAGCGGCGCACGCCGTCGATGTAGCCCGGGCTGCGGCTGTCGCAGGGGTGCACCACCAGTTCGAAGCTGGAGCCGCGCAGCGCGTCCAGCGCGCCGTACTGCATGTCCACGATGTACTGGGCGGTCGGGTTGTCGTAGACCATGCCGATCAGGAAGGAGCGGCGGAAGGCCAGGCCACGGGCCAGCGGGTCAGGCGTGTAGCCGACCTCGCGCATCAGCGCCTCGACCTTGTCGCGCGTGTCCTTGCGCACCAGGGGCGAGTTGTTGATGATCCTTGAAACCGTTTTCTTCGATACTCCCGACAGTCGCGCGATGTCGTTGATCGTGGCGGCCTTGCCCTTCGCCAATGCCGGCGTGGCGGCATCGTTCTTGTTGCGCACTGACATGTAGTGAACCCGGTAAGTCTGGGGATTCCAGCGCGCGCTCAGTCCAGCGCGCGATAGCGGAAGCTGCGGAAGGTTACCGCACCGTCGCCGGCCGCATACAGGGCCGGTTTCAGTGCCAGGAACTTGCCAGCCACATTGTGATGGTAACCGGACACTTCCATCTGAACCGGGTACTTCTCCCAGCGCTGGCCATCGGTGCTGGAGTGGATCGTCACGATGTGGCGGTTGTTGGTCACCCGCAGCCACAGCTTGCCGCCCTTCGTGCTGGCCGCCAAGCGGGTCGGGCGCTCCTCGCCGTAGCGGTGCATGATGAACTTCTCGCCGTTGCTGCCCACGCCCACGTACAGCCGGTCGCTGTAGAACAGCAGGGCGCCGCCCACCGCGCCCGGGGCGATGTCCATCTCCACCTCGAACTGGTAGGCCTTGTCGCCGGCGATGGCGGTCAGCGGCGAGCTGTCGCGCGGGGTCTGGCCCTTGCCCTGCAGCACCAGGCCCTGGCCGCTGAAGCCCAGCCGCCGGTATTCATCCTGGGCCGGGTTGAAGAACGACCACTGCGGGCCGAGCGTCTTGCCGCGGAAGTCATCGGACAGGGCCATGCCGTGCGCGCCCACCGATTCACCGGACGGCTTGCGCAGCGGCTGGCCGAGGTCGCCGCCCTTGGCCACGAACCAGCCATCGGCGGTCCATTCGATCGGTTCCAGCAGGGCCTGCCGGCCCAGGGTCCAGTACCCGTTCTCGTAGCCGTGGTACATCATCCACCAGCGCCCGTCGGTGCCTTCGATCACCGTGGCATGGCCGCGCGACCACCACGGCTCTGCGGCCGACTGCGTGCGCATGATCGGGTTGTTGGGCGCGTTCACCCACGGCCCATGGATCGAGCGCGAGCGCGCGGTGATCACCATGTGCCCGGTCGGCGGGCCGGCGGTGCCGCCCACGGCGGTGGTCATGTAGTACCAGCCATCGCGGAAGTGGATCTTCGGGCCTTCCTGCGCGTAGGCCTCCACGTCCCAGCTCTGCGGGTACTTCCAGCCGTCGTAGACGTGCTTCGGCGTACCGACGACGCTCAGGCCGTCGTCGGCCAGCTGCACGTAGTCGCCGCCGCTGAGGAACAGGTAGCGCTTGCCGTCCTCGCCCACGGCGTGGCCGGGGTCGATGTAGCCGCCCAGGCCGATGTCGATCGGCTCGCTCCACGGCCCCTTGATGCTGTCGGCCCAGACCACGAAGTTGCTGCGGTGTTCACCGGTGCGCGCCGGAAAATAGATGTAGTAGCGGCCTTCGTGCTTGACGATGTCCGGCGCCCAGATCGCGCCCACGTTCTTCGTGATCGCATGGCCCAGCGGCTGCCAGTTCACCAGGTCGCGCGAATGCCAGATCGGCAGGCCCGGGTAGGCGTCGAACGAAGAGAGGGTGAGGTAGTAGTCCTGGCCGTCCTTCAGCACAGACGGATCGGGCCGGTCACCGGCGAACACCGGGTTGAGGTAGGTGCCGTCGCCCAGGTCGGCCTGGCGCTGGTTCTCGATGCCACGTTTCCACGACGTGGCCGGTGCCTGCGCCGTGACCTGGGCAAGGGCGGGTACGGCCAGCAGCAGGGTGGCGGCAAGCAGGGACTTCAGAGCGGTGCGCGACAGCATCGGGTTCCTCCGTGGTGCGGGTGCGGTGGCAGGTGCAGCGTCAGGGGGCAGGGCGGCCGAGGCGCGCGCGCCAGGCCGGCGCATCGCGGTCGAGCAGGGCCTGCGGCCAGGTGCCATACCAGTGGTAGCCGGTGCGGCGCTCGCGGCCGACCTGCTCGTAGGTCTGCAGGCGTTCGCCCTGGCGGTTGGCCAGCACGACGCTGTTGTCGGCCAGGTCATGGAAGCGGCCCCACAGCAGCGGCGCGGCCGGGTCGGCCAGCAGGCGGCGATCGACCGTGCTGCGGTGGTGGGCGAACTGTTCGGCGGGTGCGTCGAAGGTCTGCAGCCGCAGACCATGCAGCGCGTTGGCCTGGAACCACGCCAGCGCGCCTTCGATGGCCTGCACCGTCTGCGGCGACGGATCAGGAATGGACATCAGGTAACGCACCACGCCCACGCTTTCGTCGGTCACCAGCGCGGCCAGTTCAAACTTCCGCCCGGGTGCCGGCTGCAGCGTGGTGGCATCGTACTGGCCGGCCCAGAGCGTCGGCTGGCCGTGCTGGCGCACCTGCAGGCGCAGCAGGCAGGCATCGCCGCGCTGCACCGCCGTGGCCACCCGCGCGCGGCGCGCGGCATCGACGAAGGCGAAGCGCGGTGCGTCCTGCACCTGGCGCAACGTGGTCAGCACGCCGCTGGTGACATCGTCGGCGAAGGTGATGCGGTCGTGGTAGTCGGTGCGTGCCGGCACCGAATGCGGCCAGCCGCCACAGCGCTCGATCTGCTGGTCGAGGATGAAATCCAGCCCACGCAGTGCGGCGTCGCGGTAGCGGGTGTCGCCGCTGCGGGCGAAGGCTTCGGCCAGGTAGTCCACCTGGGTGTAGGTGGTGCGGTTGTCGAAGCTGCCGCCGGGCTCATCCTGCGCTACGAGGGCGGCCGCGCGCGCGGCGGCGTCCAGCACCCGCAGCGGGTCCTGGTTCACCGGCCAGCCGCCGGAGCGGCGCTGCAGCAACAGCAGGTTGTCGGCGATCTGCCGGTACTGCTGTGGCTGCAGCCGTGCGTAACCCTCGGCATGGCCGCTGCGCCAGTGGTTCACGCCGTCGTTGAAGCTGCCCACCGGAATGGCAGGTGCTGCTGCCGGCGGCGCAGCGTGGGCCGCAGTGGCGGCCATGCCCACGCCCAGCAACAGCGGCAACGCGCGACGCCGCATCATGCGCGCAGCGCGGCCGGCAGCCACAGCGAGAGCTGCGGGAAGAAGGTGACGATCAGCAGCACCGCCAGCGCGGCGAACCAGAACGGCCAGATCGTGCGCATGCTCTGGCCCACGGTGATCTTGCCGATGGAGGTACCGATGAACAGCACCGAGCCCACCGGCGGCGTCACCAGGCCGAGACCGCCGGTCAGCACCAGCACCAGGCCGAAGTGGATCGGATCGATGCCGTAGGCCTTGGCCACCGGCAGGAAGATCGGCGTGCAGATCAGGATCATCGGTGCCAGGTCCATGAAGGTGCCCAGCAGCAGCAGCATCACCACGATCATCAGCAGCACCATGAACTGGCTGTGCGCGAACGACTGCAGGAAGTCCACTGCGGCGGTCGGCACCTGCAGGTAGGCCAGCAGCCAGCCGAACACGGCGGCGGTGGCGATGACGAACAGGATGACGCCGGTGCTGCGCGCGGCATGGATGACGGTGTCGAAGAACTCACGCCAGCGCAGCTGCCGGTACAGCACGGTGGTCACCAGCAGGGCGTAGACCACGGCGATGGCCGCACTCTCGACCGCAGTGAAGATGCCCGCACGGATGCCGACGAAGATCAGCGCGACCAGGCCCAGGCCGGGCAGGGCAGAGACGATGCGCAGCAGCACCGCGCGCCACCCCGGGAACACTTCCACGCCGTAGCCGCGGCGGCGTGCCACGGCATAGCCGGTCAGCATCAGGGCGACGGTCATCAGCAGTGCCGGCACGATGCCTGCGGCGAACAGATCGGCGATGGACAGGCCACCGCCGGCGGCGGCAGAGAACAGGATCAGGTTGTGCGAGGGCGGCACCAGCAGCGCCACCAGCGCGGCGGTGATGCTGACGTTCACCGCGAAATCGCGGTCATAGCCGCGCTTGACCATCTGCGGGATCATCGTGCCGCCGACCGCTGAGACGTCGGCGATGGCCGAGCCGGACACGCCGCCGAAGAACAGCGAGGACAGGATCGAGACCTGGCCCAGGCCGCCGCGCATGCGGCCGACCAGCGAGGACGCCAGTGCGATCAGGCGCTCGGAGATGCCGCCGCGCATCATGATCTCGCCGGCGAAGATGAACAGTGGAATGGCGATCAGCGAGGCCGAGCCGGTGCCGGCCGAGATCTGCTGCACCAGCACGATGCTGGGAATGTCCAGGTAGAGCAGGGTGGCCAGCGCGGCGGCGGCCAGCGCGTAGGCCACCGGCACGCCGAGCAGCAGCAGCACGGCGAATACGGCGAACAGGATGGTGATGCCCATGGGTCAACGATCTCCTTCAGCGTCGTCGCTGCCGGCGTCGCGGGCCTGCAGCGCTTTCCACGCACGGTTGAGTGCGAACAGCACCATCAGCGCACCACCCACGGCCAACGGCAGGTAGTTGATGCTCTGCGGCAGCTGGGCGCCGGCGGTCTTGATGTCCAGCCCGTCCAGCAGCAGGTCGGCCGACCAGAAGGCGATGAAGCCCCCCAGCACGGCCACCACCAGCTGCACCAGCACATCCACCGCGCGGCGCAGGCCGGGGCCCATGTAGGCGTGCAGCAGGAAGAAGCCGAAATGGCGGTTGGTGTGCACGCCGCAGGCCGCACCCAGGCTCATCGCCGTGGCCAGCAGCAACAGCGTGACCGGCTCGGTCCAGCTGGGCGAATCGTTGATGACGTAGCGGGCGAACACCTGCCAGCCCTGCACCACCACCAGCCCGAGGAGGGCGGCGACGGCACAGTAGATGGCGATGTCGGCGATGCGGTCCAGCAGGCGCTGTCCAGGCCCGGCAACGGGCGGCAAGGTCTCGGTCATGGCAGGGTCCTCAGGCAGCGCGGATGCGGTCGACCAGCGCGGCGATGTCCGGCTGCTGCAGGTACTGCTGCAGCAGCGGCTGGGCGGCGGCGCGGAAGGCGGGCATGTCCACTTCGTTGGCTTTCACCCCGAAGTCGAGCACCGCGCGGCGCGCAATGCTTTCCGATGCATCCCACTGCTCGCGCATCACGCCCACCGAAGCACGCGCGGTATGCAGCAGCAGCTGGCGGTCATCCGGCGAGAGGCGTTCGAAGCTGGCGCGCGACATCAGCAGCACGTCCGGCGCGTAGGAGTGATCGCTCTGCGACCAGTAATGCGCGGCCTCGAAATGACGGCTCGAGTGGAAGCTGCGCATGTTGTTCTCGGCACCGTCGATCATGTGCGTTTCCATGCCCGAGAACGTATCGCCCAGCGACATCGGCGTGGGGTTGGCACCGAGCAGGCGCATCAGCTGGATGAAGATGTCCGAGGAGGCCACGCGCAGCTTCAGGCCATGCAGGTCCTTCGGCGAAACGATCGGATGCTTGGTGTTGTAGAAGCAGCGCGCGCCGGAATCGTAGATCGCCAGGCCCACCAGGTCGCGGCTCTCGAAGCCGCGCAGCACGGCCTCGGCCACGCCGTCGTCCAGTGCCGCACGCTGGTGCGCGACCGACTTGAACACGTAGGGCAGGCACAGCGCCTGGGTCAGCGGGAAGGCGTTGTTCAGCGCACCGGCGTAGACGCGGGTGATGTCGATGGCACCGAAACGGGCCATGTCGATCGCTTCCGACTCGCGGCCCAGCTGGCCCGAGTGGTACTGCCGCAGGCGCAGCCGGCCCTGGGTTTCGCGTTCCAGCGTTTCGCCGATCCACTTCACCGCAGTGACGGTGGGGTAGTCGGCCACGTGCACATCGGTGGCGGTCAGCAGGGTGCCGCCGTCCACGCTGGCGCCCGGCCCGCGGCCACAGGCTGCGAGCATCGGCGTGGCCAGGGCAGCAGCGCCACCGGCCAGGAAGTTACGTCGTGTGATCATCTGCGCCCTCCCGCGCGTGTTCACCAGAGCAGGCCAGCGGTTATCCCGCTGGCACGGCCCGGCAGGCAATGTCGCCGAAGCCGGCGAAACGCACCAGCGCGGTCTGCCCGGCGGTGATGTCATGGATGCCGGTCGCGTTGCCGGTGGCGATCAGGTCGCCCTTGCGCAGCGGCCGGCCACGCAGGGCCGAGCGGGACAGCGCGAAGGCGTACGCAGCACGCAGGCCACCGGGCAGGCGCGTGGCGCCGCCGGTGCCGACCACTTCGCCTTCGATCAGCGTCTCGGCGCGCAGCGAGGTTTCATCGCGTGCGGTCCAGTCGGCGATCTCCGGCCCCAGCACCAGGCCGTTGTTGTTGCCGAAGTCGGACACCACCACGCGCGGGCCGAGTTCGTTGATGGTGGCCAGCGGGCTGCTGGCCACTTCCACGCCGATGTACAGGCGTGCGGGCAGGGCCTCGGCCTGTTCGGGCGACCAGTGCAGTTGTCCGGCCGGAGCGTCCTCCAACAGTTCCAGCACGTACTCCGCTTCGACCGCGGCAAAGCCGCCGACGAACACCGTGATGTCCGTTGTTCCACCGGTAGCATTTTTCAGCTGACGGGAAAAAATGGGGCCCAGCAGGCGGTCATCCGCGGACACGTCGCGGCGCTCGGCGGCGATGTAACCCACCTTCCAGCCGACCACGCGGTCATCCCAGGCGGCGATGGCCAGGTCCTGCACCTGGTAGGCACCTACCAGGGTGTCCGGGATGGTGCCCGGGAATGCGGCCAGCGACTGCCCGGCGCGGCGGGCGGTGGTGAAGGCCTGGGCGATCGCGGCCGCATCGTCCGGCGGCGGCGTCTGCCCATGTGTGCCGTGTTCGTTGCTCAAGAACGGTCTCCCTGTGTTTGTTGCACTGCCCATCGACAGCGTCTGCAGGAGGTGTATATGGTAAACCGGTGTCATCGTGCAAGCCGCAGCGCATCACGTGCTGCCACCGGATGCACCAGGCACCCTGTCCCTGTCCTGCCGGAGCCGTTGCCTGCCATGCGTCTGCGTCCTGTCGTGCTGTTGTTCTGCGGGCTGTTGCTGGCCCTGCCGCTGACCACCTCCGCCGCGCCGCCGCGCGACAACGAACGCCCCGGCCAGGAGCTGGCCGGCGAACGGATCGCGCTGTGGCCCGCCGGGCAGGTGCCGGGTGAGCAGGGACCGGCGCGGCCGGCACGGGTGGTCGAGCGCAGCCGTGATCCGGCGCAGCCGGACCGCTATGTCGACCAGATCGATGCGCCCTACCTGCTGGTGCATGCGCCGGCGCGGCCGAACGGGCGCGCACTGCTGGTCATTCCCGGCGGCGGTTACCAGCGCGTGGTGATCGACAAGGAAGACAGCGCCCTGGTGCCGGAGTGGGTGGACCGCGCCGGCTACACCCTGTTCGTGCTGCGCTACCGCCTGCCGCAGGCCGGCCGTGACCGCCAGGCCGCGCTGGCCGATGCGCAGCGCGCGCTGCGCGTGGTGCGCGGGCAGGCCGCACAGCGTGGGCTGGATGCCGGCAGCGTGTCGGTGATGGGTTTTTCCGCCGGCGGCCACGTCGCCGCGCGGCTGGCCACCGCCTTCGATGCCCCGGTCTACCCGGCGCGCGATGCGATCGATCGGTTGAGCGCACGGCCGGCGCGGGCGGTGCTGGTCTATCCGGTCATCGACATGGGCGCGCATGCGCACAGTGGCTCGCGCGGGCGGCTGCTGGGCGAACACCCGGATGCGGCGCTGGCGGCGCAGTACTCGATGCAGCAGCAGGTGCGTGCAGACATGCCGCCGACCCTGCTGGTGCATGCCAACGACGATCGCGTGGTGAGCGTGCGCAACAGCGTGCTGATGGCCGCGGCACTGGCCGACGCCGGCGTTGAACACGAACTGCACCTGTTCGCCCACGGCGGGCATGGATTCGGCATGCGCGTGCCGCCGGGCTCCACCCTGGCGGCGTGGCCGATGCTGGCGGAAGCGTGGTTGGCGGCTGCGGGCATGGGGTCGGATGGGGGGTCAGAGCCCCTCTCCGGTGGCGAGGGGATCCGACCCCGGGGGAGCCGATGAACACCGCGCCGAACGATCTGCAGCGCCGCCGTTTCCTGCGCGACAGCGCGCGCTGGGCCTTGGCCACGGCCACCGTGGCGGCACTGCCGGCGGCGCTGGCAGCACCCGGCCCGCGCGACGACACCCAGGTGCTGGCGCGGGTGCGCGGCGGGCGCGTGCGCGGCCAGCGCGAACAGGGCGTGCTGGTGTTCCGCGGCCTGCGCTACGGCGCGGACACGGCCGCCTACCGCTTCCAGCCGCCGCGCCGCGAGGCCGCCTGGCGCGGCATCGCCGACGCGCTGGAATTCGGCGCTGCGGCACCGCAGGGCGGCAGTGAAGGCCCCGGCAGCGAGGACTGCCTGTTCCTCAACGTGTGGACACCGACGCTGGATGCGAGCGCGCGGCGGCCGGTGCTGGTCTACATCCACGGCGGCGGCTTCAACAACGGCTCCGGCAGCGATCCGCTGTACGACGGCAGCGCGCTGTGCCGCCGTGGCGACGTGGTGGTGGTCACCCTCAACCACCGCCTCAATACCTTCGGCTACCTGTACCTGGGCGCGCTGGGCGACCCGCGCTACGCGGCATCCGGCAATGTCGGCCAGCTGGATCTGGTGCAGGCGCTGCAGTGGGTGCGCGAGCACGCTGCGGCGTTCGGTGGCGACCCGGGCAACATCACCGTGTTCGGCCAGTCCGGCGGCGGCGCCAAGATCGCCACGCTGATGGCGATGCCGGCCGCGCGCGGCCTGTTCCAGCGGGCGTGGACGATGAGCGGGCAGCAGGTCACCGCCGCTGGCCCGCGCGCAGCCGCACAGCGTGCGGCGGTGGCGATGGACGCAGTACGCGCGCCGGATCTGGCCGCGCTGCTGCGCCTGCCCGCGGCCGATCTGCTGGCCGCGACGCGTGCCCGTGATCCCTCGCGGGTGGAGGACAGCGCCCTGTACTTCGGGCCGGTGCTGGATGAGGTGGTGCTGCCGGTGCATCCGTTCTGGCCGCAGGCACCGGCGCAGTCGGCGGCCATCCCGATGGTGATCGGCAACACCCGCGATGAAACCCGTGCCTTCCTCGGCAACGACCCGGGCAACTTCGCGCTGGACTGGACCACACTGCCGGCGCAGCTGGAGAAGCAGCAGTTCGTCGATCTGCTGCCGTCGGTGGTGATCGAGCACTACCGCCGCCTGTACCCGCACTACACGGCGTCGGAGGTGTTCTTCGCGGCCACCACCGCCGGGCGCTCCTGGCGTGGCGCAGTGGAGGAACTGGAAGCGCGTGCCCGCCAGCCGGCCACGGCGGCGCCCACCTGGGCCTACCAGCTCGACTGGCCCTCGCCGGTGCAGGAAGGGCGCCTGCGTGCCTTCCACACCCTCGACATTCCGCTGGTGTTCGACAACGCCGGCCTGCCCACGGCGCGCACCGGCGGCGGCGCGGATGCACGTGCGCTGGCCGCGACCATGAGCGATGCACTGGTCGCCTTCGCCCGCCACGGCAATCCCAACCACGCCGGGCTGGCGGACTGGGCGCCGTACACCCTGCCGCAGCGGCGCACGATGCTGTTCGACGTGCGCAGCCGCGGCGCCGATGACCCGCGCGGTGGCGAGCGCGAGCTCTACCAGCGCGTCCCCTTCCTGCAACGAGGAACCGCCTGAGATGCGCCTGCTGCCTGTTCTGCTGGCCCTGGCCGTGGCCGGCGCGGCGCACGCCGCCGCCGACCCGTCGATCAGCGACCGCCCGACGCCCACGCCGATCCGCGCCAGCAAGATCGTGCTGGTGGGCGATTCCACCACCGCCGTGCAGGGCGGCTGGGGCCCGCGCTTCTGCGCCGACCACGTGACCTCGTTTGCCGCCTGCCTGAACCTGGCACGCGGTGGCCGCAGCACGTACAACTACCGCGCCGAGGGCTCCTGGGCCCTGGTCGAGGCGGAGATGCGGACGCCGGGCTACGCCGCCACCTGGGTGCTGATCCAGTTCGGCCATAACGACCAGCCGGGCAAGCCGGGGCGCTCGACCGACCTGCAGCAGGAGTTCCCCGACAACCTGCGCCGCTACGTGCAGCAGGTCCGCGCGGCCGGCGCGACACCGGTGCTGCTGACCCCGCTGACGCGCCGCCAGTTCGTCGATGGCGTGCTGGTGGACGATCTGGCGCCCTGGGCCGACAGCGTGCGTGCGGTGGCGCGCGAACTGCAGGTGCCGTTGGTGGATCTGCATGCGCGCAGCCGCGCCCTGGTGCAGGCACTCGGGCCGGTGCCGGCGATGCGGCTTGCGCAGGCACCGGCGAGCCAGGCACAGGTGGCCAGCGCACTGGGCGGCACCACGGTGGGCGCCAGCCCCGGCCTGGCCGGCGCGCCGGCGGCGGTGCAGAACGCGGCACTGGAGCCGATGGGACAGGCCAAGCAGGCCTTCGATTACACCCATCTGGGCGACGAGGGCGCGCAGGTGTTCGCCACCCTGGTGGCAACGGAACTGGCCCGCGAGGTGCCGGAGTTGCGCGCACTGCTGTTGCCTTGATGCAGCCAACGTCGGGATACGTCGGCCAATTACGTCTAATGCTGTCGTAATTGGCCATCCGGCCGCCGGCCGCACGGCTGAAAACATTCTGTTAACCCGGCTCGCCTAGACTGGCTGGCATGGGAGCAGCATTCACACCATTGCCGTTCACGGGCCGGGATCGCCTGCTGGCGGCCATCGACGGCGCGGTCTGCCTGGCCGACCCACCGTTGATCACCCACGCGCTGCAGAAGGTGCTGCGCGAGGCCATCATCGATCCGCTCATCGAACTGCCCGCCTGCGTACGCCGCCCGGTGGACGGCCATTACGCGCGCCGCGAACTGCACCGCAGCCCGACGTTGGGCTACAGCGTCATCGCCATGTGCTGGGGGCCGGGGCAGGGCACGCCGCTGCACGACCACGATGCGATGTGGTGCGTGGAAGGCGTCTGGCAGGGCGAACTGATCGTCACCCCTCATGCGCTGCTGGAACGGCAGGGCGATCGCCACCGCTTCGCCGCGCAGGAGGCGCTGTACGGCTACCGCGGCAGCGCCGGCAGCCTGATTCCGCCGCACGAGTACCACACGCTGCGCAACGCCAGCGATACCGACGTGGCGGTGTCGGTGCATGTGTACCAGGGCGTGATGGAACGCAGCGCGGTGTTCGACCCGCTCGACGATGGCTGGTACCAGCGCCGGGTGAAGATGATGGAGACCGACGCGGCCTGACCGCGTACCGCCGGGCATGGCCCGGCGCCACCGACCTCCATCGCCCTCAATCACGGTAGCGCCGGGCCATGCCCGGCGGCTCCGACTCCCATCAACGCGGCACGTCGGCCACGTTGTTCAACCGGGTCACTTCCTCGCCGCCATCGGCCAGCGCCACGCGCACGCGCAGGCCGCTGCGGTCACCGGCGGGCAACGGCAGCGACACCACCACCGTCTTCGGCTGCAGGTCGGCCGGTGCGGCCATCGCCGGCACCTCGGTGCGCGCGATCTCGCGGCCACGTGCGTCCTCCAGCACGGCCACGCCCACGCCGCTGCCGGCATGGCCCAGGCTGTGCACGGTCACGTGTACCTGGCGCCCGTCCACGCGCACATCGCCGCGACCGATGCCCAGGTCCGCGCGCATTTCCACCGGCGTACCGGCGGTGATCCGCTCGAACTCGAACACCTCGGTGCGACCGGGGCGGAACTGCATCGGCACCGAGACACTGGTCTCCAGCTGCACGCTGCGTTCGGTGGCGGTGCCGTCGATGCGCCCATCGCCATCGGCGTCCACGCCGCTGCGCACGCGCCAGGTGCCGCTGGCCACGTTCCAGCCGGTCATGTCGGCGGCGATGGTGCGCGTGCCCAGGTTGTGGCTGGTCACGGTGAAGCGTTCGCGTGACGGCGCGTGCACCAGCAGGGCCACCTGTTCGGCGGCGCCGTCGCGGTCGAAGCGCCAGCTGACCGTGTGGCCGGGCCAGCTCTGGTTGCGCTTCAGCGCGATGCCACCCAGGCGCGCGCGCTGCAGGAACTCGCTGGGCGCTTCCACCCGGTCGGACCACCAGTGGCCCTCGGTGTTCATGTAGGCGCGCTGCACCTTGGCCTGCAGGCCGTCGGCGTGCAGCGCGTCGATGTACTTCGTATCACCGCTGGCCTGCCAGGCCATCAGGCTGGCGAAACCGGTCTTTCCAGCATCGGCCTCGGCGGTCAGCGTCGGGTACCAGTCCTGCTGCCTGCCCAGCACGTCCACGTAGTTCTCGCCCAGGTTGGCCAGCGCGCCCGGCCCGCCACGCGCCACGCGGTAGTCCAGCGCCTGCAGGTACTTCGCATCGCCGGTCCAGCGCCACGCCGCCCAGAAGGTGTGCATCGTGTCGCCGCCGCCGGAGCCGTTGTTCAGCTCGCCGCCACGGGTGGCACCGGTGGCCCAGTTGATCTCGTTGGGCAGGGTGAAGCGCCCCTTCCCGTCAGTGCCCGCGTGAGCCAGGTAGCCATCGGCCAGGCCGATCACCAGCTTGCGGCCGGTCGCATCGGCGTTGTACTGGCCCAGCAGGAACGCCGGGTGCAGCACCGGGAACGAATAGGGCTTCTGCCACTGCCAGTTCGGTTCGCGGTAGACCTTGTTGCCACCAAACCAGTTGCTGGAGAACAGCAGGTTGCCCTGCGGGTTGCGCAGGATGATGCGCTCGTCGAACGCTTTCACCGTTTCCATCAGGCGCTCCAGCGTCAACGGGTCGCCCCAGTTGAGGTAGAGCATGGCGCTGTTGGTGTTGATGCCTTCCTCGTAGGAATGCAGCTCGTCGGTCTCGATCGTGCTCAGGCCGTTGCTGAACATGCCATTGCGGTACACCGCATCGGACAGCGCGGTCAGCGAGGCATTCAGCCGGTCCGGCTGCACGCCCATCAGGGCCAGCCCCGGCCACTGCTGGGTCAGGTCGGAATCATCGGAAATGCCGCCGCCGAAATCGCCATAGGCCACCTGGCGCTGGTCGATCCACCAGTCGACGAACTGCCGCACCTGGGCCAGGTCCTGCACCTGGTTGAACGCCCACGCCGGTACGCCCTTGGGCACGGCCGGTGCGGTGTAGGGCGGGCGGCCCTGGCTGTTGTAGCTGATGTAGTTCCAGTACAGGCGGCCGAGTTCGTGGTCCGGGTCCACCCGCAGCAGGTCGCTCAGGTCCGCGTAGACGCGTGCATACAGGCGCTGGCGCTTGGATGTGGTGTGCTCCTCCACCAGGAAGCCCCAGTTGTCGCGCACCTGGTTGAAGCGGTCGGCGACGTGCTCCTTCAGCGCGTCCGCGCGCGGCTTGAACACCAGGCGGATCTGCGCACCATCCAGCGCAGCGGCATCGAAGCCCGGCGCCGCCGAGGCGATGCTCAGCCACAGGCTGTCCGGGGTGAGAATGCGGTCACGCAGGTCCAGCCACAGCGTGCGTGCCTGCCCCGGCTGCACCGACACCGAGACATCGATCATGTCGCGCGCCGGCCAGATCGGGTCCTTGATGCGGATGTTCAGCGGGATCAGGCCTTCGTGGGTAGCGGGCAGGTCCAGCGCGGGAATATCGATGGCCACGCCATCCAGGCCGTCATGCATGTTTTCCCAGCTGTAGGCCCAGCTGCGGATCAATGGCTGGTTTGCTGGCGCATCGCCCACGCCGGAGGGAATCAGCACGTGCACGATCGGCCGCGGCTGCGCCGGCAGGGTGTCGGGGCTGCGGCGGCGCGAACCGGCGCCCTTGGGCAGGGCCATCACCGTGCTGCGCTCGGCCACCGGGTAGCGGCCATCGATGTAATGCCGCAGCGCCTCCAGGTTGGTGTAGTCGGGCAGCGCCTGGCTGTCGATCACGTAGGCCTGCTTCACCGTGCCTTCCGGTTCGGCGCCTTCGCTCACGTTGTAGGCCCAGATTTCCTGGATCGGCGTTTCCTGTTCGACGTTGCTGAAACGCAGCACGCCGCCCTGCTGCGCGGGAATGTCCTGCACGCTGCGCACCACGCCGCGCGGGCGCGTGGCCAGCACCTGCGTGGCATGGGCAGCGTCGGGGCCGTGGGCCAGGGTGCCGAAGGCCGCACCACGGATCTCCATGCGGTTCACCGTCTCGCCGGCCGGCAGGGTCAGGTCCAGGTGCTGCCCGCTTTCCACGTAGGTGTTCCAGTCCGGCAGCTGGAAATAGTCGTTGCGACCGGGCAGGCGCGAGCGGTTGTAGACGCCCGGCCAGGTGGTTTCGGCGATGCCATCGGTGGCCTTCCACATCCATGCCTTCAGGTCACGGGTGTCGGCAAACTCGATCTTGCGGATGCGCGTGCCGGCCGATGCCAGGGCCGGCGGTGCCGCACCTTCCCAGCCGAAGCGATGGCGCCAGGCACGCTCGTCGGTGGCCGCTGCCACCGCGCTGGCCGGCGCCTTGCCGCCCGCCAGCGCCTGCACGGCAGGGCCATCGAGCATGCGGTCGTAGACGCGGATGTGCTGGAAATCGCTGCCGCGCAGGAAGTTGTAACGGCTCTGCACCTGGTAGGGCGCCATCACCCGCCCGGCCAGCCCGAGCTGGTCCAGCGCCGCGTCGTAGTCACCGGTGGCCTGTGCACGCGCTACTTCGCGGCCATCGACGAACAGGCGCACGCCCTGGTCCTCGTCCCAGGCAAAGGCCAGGTGCAGCCACTGCTCCGGCCGCGGCGGCGTATCCATGCGGAACGACACGCGGCTGCGCGCGAGATTGGCATCGGTGACGAATGCATCGAAGCCGTGGCCGTTCCAGTCGATGCGCAGCCATGCCATGTCCCAGCTGCTGTGGTCGGCATAGCCGACGCGGAAGATCACGAACGGTGCTTCGCCCACCGCGTAGCGCGGGCGCCAGTCGAAGGCGAGGGTGCCACGTTGGGCCTGGATGTTGCCGGGCGCATCCCACGCCAGCACGCCATCGTCTTCCCACTGGATGGCCTTGCCGCGTGCACCGTCATCGACCACCGCCGCCTTGTCGCGGAAGTTCGGCACCGCTTCGCCCTGCGCCGTCACGGCGGTCAGCCCCTGGTTGGCGTCGACGTGGAACAGCAGCGTCGGCGACGGTGCGGCCAGCGCGGGCAGCGCGGTGGCCAGCGACAGCGCGGCCACCAGCAGGCGGCGGCGCGGGCGGCACAGCAAGGTGGGGGCAGAAGCGGTACGGTGCATGGAACCTTCCTTTCAGCAGCATTCGACGGTGCAGCGGCATGGCGGCGGTGCGGTACGGCGGGACAGGGGGCGTGCTCAGAACTTGTAGCGCAGCCCCAGGTAGTACTGGCGCCCGGTGTGGGTGTAGCGGTCGGGCAGTGACAGGGCCGAATCGACGAAGCGCTCGTCGGCGCTGTCCAGCAGGTTGATCGCCTCGAAGCTGACGGTCAGCTGCTTGTTGAACTTCCAGGACATGTTGAAATCCACGTTTTCCACGCTGTACTTTCCGGTGACATCGGCGGTGGCGTACTGGTTGCCGTCCAGGTCCCAGACGTTCTCCTGGGTCAGGATCTGGTTGATGTAGGCATCGCGGTAGCTGGTGGACACGCGCGCGCTGAAGCGGCCGTCGTCGTAGTACACGGTGGCGTTGTACGAGTTGGGCGACAGGTTCAGCAGGTCGTTCTCGGTGTAGGTGGTGACGATGGTGTCGCCACTGCCGGAGCTGAAGAGATATTTGATCTTCGAATCGACGTGGGTGTAGTTCAGCTGCACGCCGAAGTTCTTCCAGAAGCCGGGCAGGAAGCTGAAGGGCTGCTGGTAGGTCAGCTCATAGCCCTTCAACGGGCCGCCCGGAGTGTTGAAGTAGCTCTGCACGTTGAACAGCGTGTTCGGGCTGAAGCCGGCCGGCAGCAGGTCCAGCGAGTAACCCATGTCACCCCAGGTAGTCAGCAGTCGGGTGCGCTGCACGTAGGTTTCGATGTCCTTGTAGAACACCGCCGCCGACAGCAGGGCGCCTTCCTGGAAGTACCACTCCGCGCTCAGGTCGTAGTTGGTGGAGCGGAACGGATCCAGCTTCGGGTTGCCCAGGTTGATCGAGTAGTAACGGTCCTCGTCGAGGAAGCTGGTCGGGCCGCCGCTGACGCTGGGCGACAGGTTGGACAGGGTCGGCCGGGCCATGGTCTTGGCCGCACCGAGGCGCAGCACCACGCTGTCGGTCAGGTCCCAGGCCAGGTTCAGCGAGGGCAGCCAGTCGTCATAGCGGTGGCCGACGGTGGTGGCCACCAGCAGGCGCTCGCCGGCATCGGCGGTGGCGCTGGCCACGCCCAGGAACGGTTCACATGCCGCCGACAGGTCGCTGCTGCTTGCCGCCTGGCACGGTGCATAGCCGCTGGCATCGATCTCGGTGCGCACGTAGCGCAGGCCGAGGTTGCCGCGGAACGGGCGGTCCCAGAGTTCGGTGTTGAAGTCCAGCTGCAGGTAGCTGGCGTAGCTCTTCTCGGTCACGTCGAAGTTGTTGTTCGATGCACCGAAGTGGCCGACGCCAGCCAGGCGGTAGTCGCCGCCGAGGGTGCCGGTGTTGCAGTTGCAGTAGATGTCCAGCAGCTCGGCGATGCGGTTGAAGTCGGGGATCAGCCAGCTGCCCGGCGTGCTGCCATCCAGGCCCTTGCCGAAACCATCGAGGCTGGTGGACAGGTCGCCCACGCCGATGCCATCGGGCAGCGCCTGGGACATGCGGCCATAGCTGATGTTGCGGTACTCCTGCGTGCGCATGCCGTAGTCCTTGTAGGCCAGGCCGCCGCGCAGGGTGAAGGTGGGCGACACGTTGAAGGTCAGGTCGACCTTGGCGGTGTCGAAGCTGTTGTCGACGTACTGCGGGTTCAGGCGCACTTCGCTGATGTTGCCGCCGCGCGCGGTGCCGTTGGCGTTCACCGGCGCGGTGCCGTAGCCCAGCCATTGCCACGATGCCGCATCACCCAGGGCGAAGGGGAAGGTCATCGAAGGCATGCTGGCGCCGTTGCGCATGTCCAGCACGAAGCCATCCAGGTTGCTGTTGTCGAAGCTGACCATGGAGAACACCGGCCGCTCGAAACTGGACGAGGAGTGGCCGACCAGTGCGTCCAGGCGCACCGCATCGTTGAAGCGGTGCTCGAAGTTCAGGCTGGCCTGCTTGAACTCGGTGCTTTCCTCGATGGCGGTCGATTCGGTGCGGAAGTCGACGTTGTCGAACACGCCGTAGACCAGGCGGTTCTGTGCATCCACCTGCGCCTCGCGCACCACGATCTGGGTCTTGCCGCCGTACTGCGCGGTGCGATGCAGGTTGGCACCGATCGAGTCCTCGCGCTGGTCCTTGTCCAACTTCGAGTACATCAGGTCGAGGTTGAGCAGGCTGTCGGGGCTGAAGCGGAACTGAAGCGCGCCGGTGACGCCCAGCCGTTCGATCTCATGCTCGGTGCGGATGTAGCGCGGGTAGCGCGGGATCCACGCATTGGTGGCGGTTTCGTAGGCGGCGATGTTCTCTGCCGTTGCGTCGGGGCGGTCGATGCCGGTGCCGCAGTGGGTGGCGTCGATGCCGTAGCTGCCCCAGCCGTTGCTCCGCGCCTGGTTGGCGGCGCTGCCGACGCCCTGCGCGGTTTCATTGGCGGCCGGATTGCGCGGTGTCTGCGGGTCATAGCCGGCCGGGCTGCAGAAGCCGTAGGTGCCGTTGTTGGCGGCCGTGGCCTGGTTGGAGTTGCGGTAGTTGCCGTGCTCCCAGCGCACCGGGTTGTAGCCTTCCTCGAAGATCGTGCGCTTGCTCCACGCCGCCGACACCAGCGCACCGAAGCGGCCGTCGGCCCAGGTATTGCTCAGCAGCGCCGATACGCGCGGGTCCTTCGAGCGCGACAGTTCGTTGTAGCCGTACTGGCCATTGAGCGAGGCCTGGAAGCCATTGAAATCGAACGGCCGCGACGCGCGCAGGTCGACGGTGGCGCCGAGCGAACCTTCGTCCATCTGCGCCGACTGGGTCTTGTTGACCTTGACCCGGCTGAACAGTTCGGAGGCGAAGGTGTTGAAGTCGAAGCCACGGCTGCGGTTGACGCCAGTGCTGCCGCTGCCGGCGGTGGACAGCGCTTCCAGGCCGTTGATGCGCACGCGGGTGAAATCCGAACCGAGGCCGCGCACGGAAATCTGCTGGCCTTCGCCGCCTTCGCGGTCGATGGAAACACCGGCGATGCGCTGCATCGACTCGGCCAGGTTCAGGTCGGGAAACTTGCCGATGTCCTCGGCGTAGATCGCATCGACCTGCTCCACGCTGTAGCGCTTTTCGTCCAGCGATTGCTGCAGGCTTTCGCGGTAGGTCGCCTTGACCTCCACCTTGTCCAGGTCGACCGCATCGGCGGCGGCCGCTTCCGGCGTCTGTTGTGCATGCGCGGCGTGGCTCAGCGCCAGTCCGATCGACAGGGCAAGCACGGTGAGCGGCGCGCGGCCGCAGTGAAGCGCGAGCGACGAATCCATCTGTAATCCCCTCCCAGGGTGTCCTCAAGCGTTGCGAAGGCGTTCTAGCGTGCGTACCGGCCTCCTCCGGTACGACGCAGGTGCAACGACTTGCTGACACCGCGGGTCACGCGTGAACGTAACAAAGCGCATGGCGCGCGGCATCTTGCGCCGCAGCAGCTGCAGCGGCGTTTCTTCGTTGCACTCGAAGTGCGGCGGCGTGCTGGCACGCCGCCGCGTCGGCGGTCAGAACTTGTAGCGCACGCCCAGCAGGAACTGGCGGCCGGTTTCGGTGTACTGCAGCGGCAGCTGGCCGGTGGTGGGCGAGTACACCCACTCATCCGAGGCTTCGTTGGTCAGGTTGATGCCTTCCAGGCTCAGTTCCAGCTGGTCGCTGATGCGGTAGCGGATGGATGCATCGAGGACGGTGGTGCCGGTCATGCCGTGGTAACCGTCCAGGTTGAAGCCGGTTTCCTGGCCGGGTGCCTGGGTGAGGTAGTCGCTGCGGTTGGTGGCCGAAACGCGGCCCGACCAGGCATCGCCTTCGTAGAACAGCGTCGCGTTCCACGCGTTCTTCGAGGTGCCGGTCAGCTGGTTCTTCATCACCGCCGCGCCGGCACCGTTGACGTACTGGATGCTGGTGTCGACCCAGGTGTAGTTCAGCTGCACGCCCAGGTTGGACCACTTGCCGGGCAGGAAGGTGAAGGGCTGGGTGTAGTTGGCTTCCACGCCATACAGTTCGCCGCCGGGGGTATTGAGCGGGATGCTGAAGGTGAAGTCATCGTTGACCGAAGCGCCGGTGCCGTCGAGCAGGCTGGCCGGCAGGCCGCTGCTGGAATACGGGCGCACTTCGCGGGTGGTCTGCACGAACGAGTCGATGTCCTTGTAGAACAGGCCGATGCCGGCCATCGCACCTTCGGCGAAGTACCACTCGAAGCTCATGTCCACGTTGGTGGCGCGGAACGGATCGAGGTTGGGGTTGCCACCGGCCACGGTGCGCGCGCCGCCGGCCACGGCCACGGTCACGCCCGGGGTCAGGTTGCCCAGGCCCGGGCGGCTCATCACCTTGGCCGCACCCAGGCGGATCAGGAAGTCCGGCGTGATCTCGGCCACCAGGTTGAACGAGGGCAGGGTGTCGTTGTACTTGCGGTTGGTGGTGGCATCCACCAGCACGCCGCCGACCGTGGCCGCGCCGCTGGAGGTCTGCTCGGTCTGCACGTAGCGCACACCGAAGTTGCCCGACAGCGGGATGGCACCGAGGTCGGTGGAGAACTCGCCCATCAGCCAGACGCCGCGGTCCTTCTCTTCCACGCTGCGGCTGTTGTTCGCGCGCGGTGCGACGGCGAAGGTGCCGCTGTTGCTGTAGATGTCCAGCAGGTCGGCGATGGCACCCAGGTTGGGCACCACCCAGTTCGACGGCGAGCCGTTGATGCCCTTCAGGCCAGCCTGGCTGGTGAGGTCGGCCGGCACGATGCGGCTGCCGTTGGCGATCACCGGCACTGCGCCTTCGCTGGTGCGGCGCAGCTCCAGCGTGCTGAAGGTGTAGTCCTTGGCCAGCACGCCGCCCTTCAGGCGGAAGCCGGGGCTGAGGTTCCAGTTGAAGTTGACTTCGGCGGTGTCGAAGTCGTTGTCCACATACTGCGGGCGCAGGCGGATCTCGGCCAGTTCCCAGCCATTGGGATTGGTGGGGTCGATGCCGTAGTTGATGATCGGCGCCCGGCTGTTGCCACGGTAGTCGTAGCTGTAGCCGTCCACGTCGTACTTGTCCATGATGATGGTGGTCTGCACCGGGTTCTCGTGCGCCGAGCGCGAGATGCCGACCTTGCCGGTCATCTGGAAATCATCGGTGAAGCGATGATCGAAGTTCAGGCTGACCTGCTTGAACTCGGTGTTCCATTCGTCGTGGCGGTTCTCGGTGCGCAGGTCGACGTTGTCGAACTCGCCGTACAGCAGCGCGTTGTTGCGGATCTCACCGTTGCGCACGATGGTTTCCGGCTTGCCGTCGCGGTCGGGGCGGCGGTTGGCGCCGGTGGCCGAGTCGCGGTTGCGGCTGAAGGAGATCGCTTCGATGTAGTGCTCGTCGCGCGTGGCGTCGATCTTCGAGTACAGCGTGTCGAGCGAGATCTCGGTGCGGTCGGAGGGCTTCCACTGCAGCGAGCCGGTCACGCCCAGGCGCTTCTGCTGGTGTTCCATCTGCACGTAGCGCGGGAAGCGCGGGTGGTAGACATCGGCACTGCGCGCGGCGGTGAAGGGCGAGGCCGCGCTGAAGCCACCGTTGCTGGGGCCGTTGGCCCAGCGGCCGGTGTTGGAACCTTCCTCCAGCGCCTGGCGCTCGGAGTAGGCCACCGACAGCAGCGCGCCGAAGGTTCCATCGGCGAAGGTGTTGGAGATCAACGCGGCCAGGCGCGGGTCGGCCTTCTCGGCCATCTGGTTGTAGCTGGCCTGGCCACTGGCCACGAAGGTGAAGCCGTCGTAGTCGAACGGGCGCGCGGTACGCAGGTCGACCGTTGCGCCCAGCGAGCCTTCCTCGACGTCGGCCGAGGCGGTCTTGCGCACCACCATCTGCGAGAACAGGTCCGAAGCGAACACGTTGAAGTCGAAGCCGCGGCCGCGGTTGGTGCCGCCGCTCTGGTCGCCGGCGCCGACGGTGGTCAGCGCTTCCATGCCGTTGATGCGCACGCGGGTGAAATCCGGGCCCAGGCCGCGCACCGAGATGTTGCGGCCTTCACCGGCCTCGCGGGTGATGACCACGCCCGGGATGCGCTGCAGCGACTCGGCCAGGTTCAGGTCCGGGAACTTGCCGACATCCTCGGCCACGATGGCATCGACCACCCCGGCCTCGCCACGCTTGATGTCCAGCGCCTTCTCGACGCTGGCGCGGTAGCCGGTGACGTTGACCGTATCCAGGTTGGTGGCGCTGGGCGCCTCGCTCTGCTGCTGGGCGGCGGCACCCGCCGAAAGGGCCAGGCTGACCGCCATGGCCAGCAAGGTAACCGGTGTCTTTTTTGCGTGGTTCCGAGAATGCATGCCTTTCCCCTCTCCCAAAGGTCTGGTCTCGCGAGTGTTTCAGCGGAATGACACCGCTGGTCAGAGCCGACGGTAGCAGCACGTTCCCTCTGCGGCATCTTGCACCGCAACAGACCTGTAATGTCTCCAAGACGCTTGCGGGACAATGCTTCCGACAGTTTGATAGGCTGTGTGCACGGCCGGTCGGTTTCGCGATGACACCGATGGTCAACCGCCACGCGGCTGCGTGGCGCGATTCCACGCCGCCCAGCAGTACCCGCTGGCGGCCAGCGTAAGGGAGCGGAAATGGGTCGTGTCGTATGTTTCGGGGAATTGCTGCTGCGCCTGGGGGCGCCCGGTCACGAACTGCTGATGCAGTCGCCGCAGCTGCAGGTGCACGTGGGCGGCGCCGAAGCGAACGTGGGTGTCTCGCTGTCCCGCTTTGGACATGAGGTGGCCATGGTCAGCACCGTGGCCGGCAACGCGCTGGGCGCCCACGTGCTGGGTGAACTGCGCCGGCACGGGGTCGACACGCGCAGCGTGCGGCAGGACCCGGACGGGCGCATGGGCCTGTACTTCCTCACCACCGGCGCGGTGCAGCGTGCCAGCGAAGTGGTCTATGACCGCGCCGACTCGGCCTTCGCGCGCAGCACCGCCGCCGACTACGACTGGCCGGTGCTGCTGCAGGGCGCGCAGTGGCTGCACCTGTCCGGGGTCAGCCCGGCGCTCGGCCCGGACGTGGCCCAGGCCACCCTGGCGGCGGCGCGTGCGGCGCGCGAGCTGGGCGTGCGCGTGTCCTTCGATGGCAACTTCCGGCCCAAGCTGTGGCAGCGCTGGGGCGGCGATGCGCAGGCGATCCTGCACGCGCTGTTCGCCCAGGCCGACATCGTCTTCGCTGATTACCGCGATATCGAAGTGATCCTCGGCCAGCGCTTCGAGCAGGCCGATGTGGTGGCCAAGGTCGAAGCCGCCGCCGCCGCCGCGTTCGCGGCATTCCCGCAGCTGCAGTGGATGGCCTGCACCCAGCGCCAGGCCCTCAGCGTGGACCACCACGCCCTGGGCGCGCTGCTGCTGGGCCGCGACGGTACCCGCGCGCAGGCACCGGTGCGCCAGCTGCAGGGCATCGTCGACCGCATCGGCGGTGGTGATGCATTCGCCGCAGGCATCCTGCATGGCATCCTGTCCGGCTTCGATGCCGACGCCACCGTGCGTTTCGGCCTGGCCGCCGGTGGTCTGAAGCACTCCATCCCCGGCGATTTCAACCCCGTCAGCGAAGCTGACGTACTGGCCCTGGTGGGCGAGGAGCGATTCGATGTCCGGCGCTGATCCGCGCGTACGTGCGGTACTGAAACTTGCACCGGTGATCCCGGTGTTCACCCCTGATGACATCGACGATGCGGTGCAGGTGGCCCAGGCGCTGTTCCGTGGCGGCCTGCCGGTGATCGAGGTGACGCTGCGCACGCCGCGTGCGCTGGACGCGATCAAGGCAATGGTCGAGGCCGTGCCCGACGCCGTGGTGGGCGCAGGCACGGTGCTGACGCCGGCGCAGATGGAGGCCGCCAAGGCAGCCGGTGCGCGCTTCGCGGTGTCGCCCGGTGCGACGCCGACGCTGTACGCCGCCGCGCGCGACGCCGATCTGCCGTACCTGCCCGGCGTGGCTACCGGTTCGGAACTGATCCTCGGCCTGGAACACGGCCTGGACACGTTCAAGTTCTTCCCGGCGGTGCAGTCCGGCGGTGCGCCGCTGCTGTCGGCGTGGCACGGCCCGTTCGCCGATGTGCGCTTCTGCCCGACCGGTGGCATCAGCGCGCAGACCGCGCCGCAGTTCCTGCACCTGCCCAACGTGCTGTGCGTGGGCGGTTCGTGGCTGACCACCGCGGCCCTGATGCAGTCGCGCGATTGGGACAGCATCGAGCGCCTGGCGCGCGAAGCAGCGGTGCTGGCCGGCTGACCGGCCCTTCCCGTTGCCCCTGCTCTGGTAGATGTCGAGCTTGCTCGACAGCTGTTCGCGAAGATCAAGAACGGTCGAGCAAGCTCGACCACTACCAGAGGCGAGCAGCGAAGCGCCCGGCACGCACCACACGATCCATTGATCAGGATCAAGGCAGCGCCAACGCCGCCCCTGCATGCTCTCCCTCAAGCGGAGGGCATCGCCTTCCGCGAGTTCGGCACGCCGCGGGCATCGACGCCCGGTGCCATGTCCGGGGGCGGGCATGGCGCTGGAATCTTCGATACCCGAGGCCTCTGCCACACAGCCATTGCCATGCGGCATGGCTGGCGGACCGGACCCGCCGCAGTTCCCCGGCCATGACGGGCGTGGGGCACTTCGTGGCCGTGGGAGGCGGGTCGGGCACGCCAACATTGCGAATCCGCCTGCGCGTGGCCGCCGCTCCGTTTCCCTCTCCCACGGATGCGGCGGCCATGCCGCTCCTGTGCACGCTGCGCCGTACAATGCGCACATGCCCGAGATGCTCAAGACCGTTTTCCTGTCCGTCGTCGCCCTGATCGGCGCGCTGCTCGCGCTGGCCCTGGTCAGCAGTGCCGGCGGCTGGCTGCCGTCATTGTTCGGCCTGCACCCCGGCAGCGAAGCGCAGCTGGGCTGGGACCTGGCCTTCACCGTGCTCGGCGGCATCGCCGGCATCGCCTTCGCCACCTACTACGCGCCGTGCTGGCCGCGTGCGCATGGCACGTCCATCTGGACGCTGCTGGTGGTCGGCAGCGGCTACGGGTTGTGGGTGATGGGCGGTGACTTTCCGCGCTGGTTCGCCATCTCCCTGCTGGTGTCGCTGCCGGTGCAGCTGCTCGGTGGCTGGTGGTTCGGTCGTCGTCCGTCCCGCAGCGCAACACAGGCTTAACAATTCCCCCCTAGGCTCGGTGCCCGCCGAAGGTCGGCAACGCGGCGCAGGGGCCTGCACCCACGGATAAAGGGGCAGGCGCGGCGTAAGACACCACAGGGAACCGGGAAATCATCCGATGCGTTACCAGAACCGGGAGGCCGCCGCTGCGGCCCCCCATGCGAAGCTTTTGTCCCGCGCCGTGCATGCGGTGCTGATCGGCGGCCTCGCCGTGCTGCCCATCGATGCAATGGCTGAAGAAGCCGCCGATGGCGATACCCGCGAACAGCTGCAGCAGCTGGACACCGTCACGGTCTCTGGCAGCTATGCCAAAAGCCTGGAACGCGCCGTCGACCTCAAGCGCGCCAACATCGGCTTCTCCGATTCGATCGTCGCCACCGACGTGGCCGACTTCCCCGAGCAGAACCTGGCCGAAGCGCTGCAGCGCATGCCGGGCGTGACCATCGAGCGCAACAAGGGCCTGGGCAGCAAGGTCAGCGTGCGCGGCCTGCCCAGCGAGTTCACCCTGGTGTCCATCAACAACCTCGCCACCGCCTCGGGCAGTGGTGGGCGCGACGTGCAGTTCGACATCTTCGCCGCCGACGTCGTGCAGACCGTGACCGTGCAGAAGTCGCCGACCGCAGCCGACGAGGAAGGTGGCATCGCCGGTTCGGTCTACATCGAGACGGCCAAGCCGTTCGACTTCCCCGAGCCCAAGTTCAGTGCCTCGGCCGAAGCCTCGCACAACTCGATCAACGGCAAGATCGATCCGAAGATCTCCTTCCTCGCCAGCGACACCTGGGGCGACTGGGGCGGCCTGGTGTCGTTCTCCAAGGCCAAGCGCACCAACCGCACCGATTCCAATTCGGGCATCAACTTCCGCCCGATGGGCCGCTTCCTGGAAGCGTCGGGCACGCGTGGTTCGCAGGCCGCCGCCGTGCTGGCACGTGATGCCGGCATCGTCGTACAGGACCGCATGGACAAGGACGAGACCAGCCGCATCATCTTCCAGGACAAGGTCGGCGACCGCGTCTATCTCAACGAGCAGGACCAGTGGGGCGCCACCGCTTCGCTGCAGTTCAAGCCCAGCGATACCTTCTCGCTCAGCTTCGATGCGATGTTCGGCGGTTATGACACGCACGAGGACGAGTACGATGCCGCGGCCTACTCGGCATCCAGCCGCAGCACCCTGGACCGCATCTACGACTACGACAACACCACGCTGGGCGACTACGGCATCACCGTGCTGAAGGACGTGGCCTACACCGCCACCCAGCACGAGATCCTCAGCAAGGAACGCAACGCCAACACCGACTACCGCCAGTTCAGCAGCAAGCTGGACTGGAAGGTCGGCGGCTGGGACATCGATGCGCTGGTCGGCTATTCCGGTGCGCGCAAGGATTCGGACTACGCCAACCTCAAGCACGTGGCCTACGCACCGTCGCGCACGCGATGGACCAGCAACGGCGGCGAGACCGTGTCCAGCACCACCGGTGGTTTCGACATGTACAACGCTGCGGACAAGTACCTGTTCGAAGCGTACGAAACCGAGCTGGAGAAGGTGAAGGATGACAAGTACGCCGCGCAGCTCGACCTGCGCCGGCAGATGAACCTGGCCTTCTTCCCGGCGTTGAGCGGCGTGCAGTTCGGTGCGCGCTACACCGACAAGACCAAGGAACGCGAGTTCGGCAGCGGCAAGATCCAGGGCCCGACCGCCGGCAGCGCCGCGTGGGTGAACACCCGCACGCTGGCCGACAGCAACCCGGTGTGGATCAGCCAGCTGGCCCCGGGTGGCGCCTATCGCCCGAGCGACCTGGACTGGCAGCAGATCTCCAATGCCTACGCGCGTGCCACGTTCCGCTACCCGGGCTATGAAACCCCGATCGATCCGGGCCAGTACTACGAAGTGAAGGAAAAGACCCTGGCGCTGTATGCCATGGCCGACTTCTACTTCGATATCGGCAGCGTGCCGGTGTACGCCAACCTGGGCGTGCGCTCGATCGACACCGACGTCGATTCGGCCGGCTTCCACCCGGTGCAGAACGCCGACGGCAGCAACGGCTACACGCCGTCGCCGATTTCCAGCAGCGGCGACTACAGCAAGATCCTGCCCAGCTTCAACATGACCGCCGAGATCGCCGACGGCCTGGTGCTGCGCGGTGCCGCCTCGGAAACGCTGATGCGTCCGTCGCTGACCGACATCGCCTACCGCCGCACCGTCAGCTGGAGCAGCTTCCGCTTCATGGACGGCAACCCGGCGCTGAAGCCGACCACCGCCAAGCAGTGGGAAGTGGGCCTGGAAAAGTACCTGCAGAACGGTGGCCTGCTGGCCGCGTCGTACTTCTCCAAGAAGATCGACGGCGTGGTGCGGCAGTCGCTGACCGGCATCGTGCCGAACGTCGAGAAGCTCAACGCCAACGGTTCGCTGGACGGCTACTACGACTTCGAGGTCTACCAGCCGGTCAACGCCGATGGTTCCTACAAGGTGACCGGCGTCGAGCTGGTCGCGCAGCTGCCGCTGTCGATGCTGCACCCGGTACTGGAAGGCTGGGGCATCAATGCCAACTACACCCAGCTGGACAACTCGCTGACCGGTGCCTCGGACCTCGATATTCCGACGCCGCCGGAAGGCCTGGCCGAGAAGGCGTACAACTTCACCCTTTACTACGAGAACGACCGCTTCAGCGCGCGCGCCTCGTACAACTACAAGGACAAGTACGTCGAGTACATCCACCTGAACATGTATCCGGTCTACCGCGATGCCTATGGCCAGCTGGATGCCTCGATCGGCTTCCGCCTCAATGACACCTGGAAGCTGAACCTGTAAGCGATCAACCTGCTGGACGAGAAGACCAGCGGTTACACGATCGACAAGGCGTTCCCGACCCAGTACGAGTTCTCCGGACGCCGCGTCACCTTCGGCATCCGCGCGGACTTCTGATCCACGCAGCATTGATCTGGTAGCGCCGGGCCGTGCCCGGCGACACGCAACGTATCCGCGCTGCGCGCTCGCCGGGCGTGGCCCGGCGCTACCGATTACCGGTCGGCAACACCTGCTTCACGCGTTCGATGCCCTGCCACGGATTCCCCTTCAGGCGCTTCGCGCGGGCCAGCGCCTTCTGCATCGGGAACGCATCGGCGGCGCTCACCTTTGCCAGTTCCTCCCAGCGCAACGGCACCGCCACGCCTGCCGCCTCACGCGCGCGCAGCGACCACGAACACACGCTGGTGGCACCGCGGGTGTTGCGCAGCCAGTCGATGAAGATCACGCCCTCGCGCTTGGCCTTGCTCATGGTTGCCACGTAGCGATCGGGCTGCTCCAGCGCCATCGCCTGCGCAAATGCTTCGCAGAAGGCCTTGGCCTGTTCCCAGCCGGCCTTCGGCTGCAGCGGCACCACCACGTGCACGCCCTTGCCGCCGGACAGCCGCACGAAGCTCTGCAGGCCGGCCTGCAGCAAGCGGTCGCGCACCTCGCGCGCTCCCGTTTTCACCTGCGCCCAGCTCACGCCGTCACCGGGATCGAGGTCGAACACCAGCCGGTCCGGATGCTCGGGATCCTCGACCGTCGCGCCCCACGGGTGCAGCTCCAGCGTGTTCATCTGTACCAGCTGCAGCAGCCCGCGCGCATCATCGATGTACACGTAATCCTCGCGACCGCTCTTCTGCTGCAACGGCACCGCATGCACGCCATCGCCCAGGCCGGGGCCATGGTGTTTCTGGAAGAAGCAGGCCTTGCCGACGCCGTCGGGACAGCGCAGCAGCGACAGCGGGCGGCCGGCGATCTCCGGCAGGATCCAGCGCGCCATCTGCTGGTAGTAGGCGGCCACATCGCCCTTGCTGAGCTTCTGCTTCGGGTACACCACCCGTTCGGGATGGCTGATGGCCACCGCCGCATCATCGCGCTCCACCGCGGGTGCCACGTCCAGGTCCTCCCTGCGTTTGTCGCTGCGCAGGCGCTTGAAGCTGGCCTGGCGCAGCAGTCCTTCCTTGCCCCAGCCACGGAACGCGATTTCGGCCACCACCACCGGCTTGACCCAGCGCACGCTGGCCGCGCGGAAGGGAACATGCGCGGGCAGCTCCAGTACCGGCGTCTTCACCGCCAAGGGGGCCAGCACGCTGCTCAGCGCTTTCAGCCCCGCATCGTCGAAGCCGGTGCCGACCCGGCCGACGTAGCGCAGGCCACCCGCATCGGGCGTGGCCAGCAGCAGCGAACCGAAGCCGACCCGGCTGCCCTTGGGCGCCGTGTGGCCGATGATGATGAACTCGTCGCTGTCCTCGTGCTTCACCTTCACCCAGCTGCGCGCACGGGTGTTCACGTAGGGCGCATCGACCTGCTTGCTGACGATGCCTTCGAAGCCGGCATCGCCACTGGCGGCAAACACCGCCGGGCCGTGGTCGACCACATGGTCGCTGAAGGCCAGCGTGCCCGGCGCCGGGCCGATCAGGGCCTTCAGCAGCGCCTTGCGTTCCCGCAGCGGTGCGCGGCTGATGTCCACGCCGGCCACACCGGGCAGGTCGAACACGATGTAGCGCAGCGGCTGTTTCGAGCTGCCATCGATGACACGCTGCAGGGCGGCGAAATCGCTGCGTCCCTGTGCGTCGAGGACCACCAGTTCGCCATCCAGCCGTGCATCGTGCACGGGCAGCGCGCGCACGGCCTGGGCGACTTCGGGAAAATCACCGGTCCAGTCCAGGCCATTGCGCGAGCGCAGCTTCACCTCGCCGTCGTGCAGGTCGGCCAGCAGGCGGTAGCCATCCCACTTGATCTCGTGCAGCCAGTGTTCGCCGTCCGGCGCGGTGTCGCGGTGATCGGTCAGCTGCGGCTTGAAGCCACGCGGGTAGGGATGGTCGCGTGCATCGGCCAGCTTCAGCGCGCGTGCATGCCAGCGCGCCTCTGCCTTGCGTGGAGTCGCGCGCGCGGCCTTCTTCGCCCGCTTTGCTGCAGCCCGGGGTGCAGCCATGGCGTTCTCCAGAAGATCATCGGCCTCGGCATCACGCGCGTCGGCATCGTCACGCTTGATCAGCAGCCACTGCACCTGGCGCCCTTTCATGGCCGTACGCACCAGCTTCCAACCGCCACCCAAGCGCTGCCCGTGCAGCACGAAGTCGATCTTGCCGGCGGCCAGCGCCTGCAGCGGGTCGCCTTCGCAGGCCCAGCTGCCGTGGTCGAATACCTGCACATGGCCGGCGCCATAGTGGCCTTCGGGAATATCCCCTTCGAAGCCGGCGTAGGACAGCGGGTGGTCCTCGACTTCCACCGCCAGGCGCTTCTCGCCCACCCGCAGCGATGGGCCCTTGGGCACCGCCCAGCTCTTCAGCACGCCGTCCATTTCCAGGCGGAAATCGTAGTGCCGCGCGCTGGCGTGGTGCAGCTGGATGACGAACTGCGGCCGCCGCTTTGGATTGCCCGCAGCCGGGCCATCATCCGGCTCCGGCGTCTGCCCGCTGCCACCGCCCAGGCGGCGCTTGCGGCGGTACTGGTGCAGCGACATGGCTCAGCCTGCCTTGCGGCGCGGTGCGGCCTTCTTCGTCGCCTTGGCTGTCTTGCTGGCGGTCTTCTTCGCGGCTTTCTTCGCAGCCTTTTTCGCCGGTGCCTTGCGCGTCGCGGTCTTCTTCGCCGGCGTGCGCGTGTTGGCATCCAGGCTCTTCTGCAGCAGCGCCATGAAGTCCACCACGTTGGTGCTGGCGTCCTCGTGCGGCGCCGGCTCCTCTTCCACCTGGGTGGTGCCGCCCTTGGTCTTGATGCGCTTGTTCAGCACCTGCTGCAGGCGTTCGCGGAATTCATCGTGGTACTGCGACGGGTCCCAGTCGGCGGCCATCGATTCGATCAGCTGCCCGGCCATCGCCGTTTCCTTGGCAGTGATGCGGTAGTCGGACAGGCTGCCGGTGGGCAGCTTGTAGTCTTCCGGATCAACCAGTTCCTGCGGGTAACGCAGGATCATCAGCACCAGCGCGTGGCCCTGCGGCATCACCGCGCACAGGTATTCGCGGGTACGCACCACCACCCGCGCGATGCCGGCCTTGCCGGTACCGCGCAGGGTTTCGCGCAGCAGCACGTAGCCCTTCTCGGCCTTCTTGCCGGGCAGCAGCAGGTAGGGCTTTTCGTAGTAGCGCGGATCGATCTGGGTGGCATCGACGAAGGTTTCCACCTCCACCGTTTCATGGCTTTCCGGCGCGGCCGAGCGGATATCGCCTTCTTCCAGCACGACGTAGCTGCCCTTGTCGTACTCGTAGGCTTTGACGATGTCCTTCCACGGCACTTCCTCGCCGGTATCGGCGTTGACCCGCTCGAAGCGGATCGGCTTGCGGTCGCGCGAATCGAGCATGCGGAACTGCAGGTCGACCTTGCGTTCGCCGGACATCAGCGACACCGGCACGTTCAGCAGGCCGAAGGAGAGGGTACCGGTCCAGATCGGGCGGGCCATGGCGCGCACCTGCATTGCGGCGGGGCGGCCAGCTTCGGACGCCCACCGTGAAACGGCTGTGTCGGCCCCGTGCAGGCCGGGTGGCGCGGGGCGGCCGGGTCACTGCAGCAGGGGCCGCACCGCCGCCGCCGGAATATGGTCCAGCGCGCGCCAGGCGTCCTCCACCACCGGGCGTGCCTGCGACCAGCCCAGACGCGACTGCCCGCGCATCTGCTCCCAGTGCGCGGCCAGTTCCTCGCCGGTATCGGCGTCGCCACCGCGCGGCCAGTCCGCGGCGTGGGTGGTGAGGGCGAAGGCATACACCGGGCACAGGTCGCGCCAGTTGCGGTGGCCGTTGGCGCGGCGCCGCTCATAGTCGTTGAGCATGTACTGCAGGTAATCCTGCGCCACCGCCTGCGGATCTTCATGGCGGCGCGCGCGGCGGAGGGGCGTGCGTGCGCCGAGCGGATCCAGCAGGGCGTTGAACACGGACGGGGCGGGGCGTTCAAGACGGGCCATGGCCGGCTCCTGCAGCAGGGCGGGTGGGCAGGAATACCGGCGGTGCCGTTATCCAGCCGTGACAGAGATGTTCATGACGCGGGGTTCGCGGCGGCTTTACCTCTGCCGCGCTGTAGTGGAGTCCCCCGCCCACCGCCAGGTAATCGCCATGTCCAACCGTGACCCGCTGCGCCAGACCCACGCCCCCGTGCCGGGCGAATCCCGTGCCAAGCACGATCTGGCCGATGCCGAGGACCGGGGCGCCGGCATGCAGGTGCCGCATGAAGACGCGCTGCCGGCCGTCCATCACCCTGAACAGGCCGCGCAGGACCGCAAGGACTGCGGCGACCGCCACCGCGGCGGCCAGGAAAGCCCGCTCAAGCGCCGCGAGCGCAAGCAGCACGCCAGCGACAACCAGGACCAGGCGCTGGAAGAAACCTTCCCGGCCAGCGATCCGACCTCGCCGTTCGTGCCGGCCAAGGCACCAGATTGAGCGACGGTAGTGCCGGCCGCTGGCCGGCATCACGCCCGGCCCGGCGCTACCCCTCGCGCGTGCCCGGGCACTGCGGCAGGGTGATCCGCACGCACAGCCCGCGTCCGCCCGGCCCGTCCTCCAGCGCAAGCTGGCCGCCATGCGCCTGCACCACCGCCACGGCGATGCTCAGGCCCAGCCCGGTGCCACCATGGCGCGCGCTGCGGGAAGCCTCCAGGCGCTGGAAGGGCTGCAGCATCCGCTCCCGTTGTGCGGCCGGTATGCCCGGGCCCTGGTCGGCGATGCTGATGTGGATGGCCTCGGCATCGCCCCAGGCCTCGACCTGCGCGCCGCCGCCATAGCGCCCGGCGTTGTCCAGCAGGTTGGCCAGCGCGCGCTTCAGGCTGCGCGGGAAGCCGGGGTAGGCCACGCCCACCCGGCCCTGCAGCTGCACGGCATGGCCGGCCTCGCGTGCATCCTCCACCACGGTGCGCAACAGGGCATCGATGTCGATCGGCTCGCGGTCGCCGCGCAGCTGGGTGGCACTGCTGTAATCAAGAATGGAATCCACCAGCTCCTGCATGTCGTCCAGGTCGGCACGCCAGCGGGTGCGTGCGGCCTCGTCGGCCAGCAGTTCGGTCCGCAGGCGCAGGCGGGTCAGTGGCGAGCGCAGGTCGTGCGAGACCGCTGCCAGCAGCTCCTCGCGGCCCTGCGCGGCCTGCTGCAGCTGCTGCTGCATCTGGTTGAAGGCGTGGGCGGCCTGACGCACCTCGCGCGGGCCCTCCAGCGGCAACGGCGGTGCATGCAGGTTGCGGCCCAGGGCCTGTGCGGCAGCGCCCAGCCGGGTCAGCGGCCGGGTCAGCCAGCGCACCACCAGCAGGGCCAGCAGCACGATCAGCAGGGTGCGCAGGCCGTAGATGCGCAGCAGGTAGTCGCCCAGCGCATGGGCCGGCTCCAGCTGCAGGCCGGCCTGGCCTTCGCGCACGTCGAACTGCAGCCAGTTGCCCTGGGCACTGCGCACGCGCAGCTGGAACTGGCCGGCGACGTGGCGCGCCGACAGCACCTTGTCATCCTCCCGGCCCTGCGCGTCGTACAGCCGCAGGCGCTGCAGGTGCAGCTCGCGCGGCATGCCCAGCTCGCCCTGCAGCGAAGCGCGCAGCAGCTGTTCCACCGCGCGGTCGCGCGGGCGCAGCGAAACATGGCCGCTGTCTTCCACCGCGCGCACCGTCAGGTCGGCCGTGGACAGCACGGCGGGGTCGGCGCCGGCCAGCGGCGAGGCCGGCGCCTCCAGCAGGCGCAGCGTCTGCGCGACATGCGCGGCAGCCAGCCGCGCGGGGATCTCGGCCACCCGCTCATAGCGGGCGTCGTGCCAGACGGTGCCGGTCAGCAGCTGCGCCAGCAGCATGCCGGCCACCAGCACCAGCACCAGCCGCCCGTACAGCGTGCGCGGCCAGCCCAGGCGTGCCTCAGCCATCGGCCTGCACCGGGCCGGCCAGGCAGTAGCCCCGGTTGCGCACGGTGCGGATCAGCAGCGGCGCGCGGCTGTCATGTTCCAGCATCTGCCGCAGCCGGCTGATGCACATGTCGATGCTGCGGTCGCTGGGCATGCGGTCGCGGCCGTACACCTGCTCCACCAGGAAATCGCGCTCGAGCACTTCGTCGGGATGCCGCAGGAACAGCTGCAGTGCGCTGAAGTCGGTCTCGCCCAGCAGGTGGCGGCGGCCATCGTCGGCCTGCAGCAGGTGGGTGCGCGGGTCCAGGGTCCAGCCGGAGAAGCGCAGGCGCGCCACGTCCGCCGTGGGGGCCGGGGCCGCCTGCACGGGCGCCTGCCGCCGCAGTACCGCGCGCAGCCGCAGCAGCAGCTCGCGCGGGTCGAACGGCTTGGCCATGTAGTCATCGGCGCCTTGTTCGAGGCCGAGGATACGGTCGGCCGGGCGGCCACGCGCGGTCAGCATGATCACCGGCAGCGCGGTCTGCTCGCGAAGTTGCTGGCACAGGGCCAGCCCATCCTCGCCGGGCAGCATCAGGTCCAGCACCACCGCGTCGAAGGCCCCGGCAGCCAACGCCGCGCGCATGCCGTCACCATCGCCGGCGACGACGGTCTGCAGTCCCTGCTGGCCGAGGTATTGGGCGAGCAGGGCGCCGATCTCCGGATCATCATCGACGACCAGGATGCGGGCGGACGGGGGTGGGGACTCGGGCATGGACGCATCTTCCCAGATGCAGCACCGGCCTGCAGGGCTGCAGGCAGGTGCCGCGGCGGCGCTTAGAAACGCGCGCGGATGCTGAAGGTGGTGGTGCGCGGCTCGCCGAAGATCAGCCCGTCGTAGAAGCCGTACTGGGTGTAGTACAGCTTGTCGGTCAGGTTGTTCACGTTCACCGCCAGCTGCACGGTGTCGGTCAGGGCGTAGCGCGCCATCAGGTTGACCAGGGTGTAGCCGCCCATCGGCAGGTTGCTGGCGTCGTACTTGCCACCGCCCAGCGGGCGCCCCGGGTTGGTCGACATCACCGTGCCGCTCTGCATCGACAGGCCACCGCCCACGGTCAGCTTCGACAGCGCACCGGGCAGGGACCAGGAGGTGTTCAGGCGCAGCAGGTGGCGCGGGTCCTGCTGGTAGGACAGGCCATCGACCTGCAGCCAGGTGTAGCCGGCATACACGTTCCAGCCCTGCGCCAGGCGCCCGGAGACTTCCAGGTCGGCGCCCTTGGACACCACGCCGTCCACCGCGCGGTAGATGTTGAAGCCGGTCACCGGATGCACTTCGCCGGTGCTCTCGGCCACGTTGTTCTGCTCGTTGCGGAACACGGCCAGGGCAGCATTCAACGCACCGTCGGCCCATTCACCCTTGATGCCGGCTTCGTAGCTCTTGCCGGTCACCGGGTCGAGCAGGGTGTCGTTGGCATCGCGCACGTTGCCCTGCGGGCTGAACACATCGGTGTAGCTCACGTAGGCCGAGTAGTTCGCCGCGAAGTCCCACACCAGGCCCGCGTACGGGGTGACCACCTGCTGGTCGCCCGTGGCAGCACCGCGGGTGCGCACGTCGGCCTTGGTGTAGACCTGGTTGTAGGTCTTGTAGTTGCTCACGCGGGTGCCCAGCACCAGCGACAGCGGCTCGGCCAGGCTGAAGCGGCCGGCCAGGTAGCCGCCCACGTTCTGGGTGATGGTCTTGGTGCGGGCCGGGGTGCGGAAGGTTTCGTACGGCGCGTAGCTGCCGTCCCAGGTGCGCCAGTCATCGATCGGCAGGCCGACCGCGCGGTACTGGCAGCCACTCCACGGGGCCACGCCGCCGATGGTGCAGTTGCCCAGTGCGGCGCTGAAGGCGTAATCGGTGATCTCGCTGCGGTAGCCGTTGAAGCCGGCCATCAGCTGGTGCTCGCGGCCGAACAGCTGCAGCGGGCCGCTCACGCTGATGTCCAGGTTGTCGCGGCGGGTTTCCGATTCGTTGTGGATCGCGTTGAGGAACGCGCCGCTGCCATCGGGGTTCCAGAAGCCGGCAAAGCCCTTGCCCGGGGCCGCGTTGTTGACCTTGGCCACGCCGTAGTTGGTGTAGCTCTCGCCGCTGTCATGGGCGAAGGCCACGCGCAGCTTCCAGTCCGCGCCCAGGCCCTGTTCCACGCTGCCGAACACCGAGGTGTTGTCACGCTTGGCTACGCTCCAGTCGGCGGCCGGGTTGGTGCTGCGCGGCAGGTTGGTGCGGGTGCCGTCGGCCCACCAGATCGGCACGTTGCTGCCCCACGAGCCACCGCCGTTGCGGGTGCGCTCGTACTGCACGCCCAGGTTCACCACGGTGGCGTCGCCCAGGTCGGCCTCGAAGCTGGCCAGGCCGCCCAGGCGCTGCAGGTCCTCGCGCTGGCGGAAGCTGTCCGAATCCTCGGCACTGACCACGAAGCGGCTGCGCACGCGGCCATCGGCGGTCAGCGGCACGTTGACGTCGCCCATCAGGCGGCGCTTGTCATGGCTGCCCAGGGTCAGCGAGGCGGCCCCGCCGAACTCGCGGGTCGGGCGCTTGCGCTCCAGGTAGATGGTGGCCGACGGGTCGCCGGTGCCACCGAGCAGGCCGTTGGCGCCGCGCACCACCTGCACGTGGTCGTACAGGTCCATGTTCAGGCCCGCGCCGCCGCCGCTGAAGCTGCTGGCGCCGTTGATCAGCATGCCGTCGACCTTGAAGTTGCCGACGTCGAAGCCGCGCGCACGGAAGGTGGTGCGGCCGGCGTTGTCCAGCGAATAGGTGGTGATGCCGGTGGTGCTGGTCAGCACATCGTTGATGGATTCGATCTGCAGGTCATCCATCTGCTGCCGGGTGACCGTGGTCACCGACTGCGGGGTCTGGCGCAGGCTCAGGTCCAGGCCGATGGCAGCCTTGCTGATCGGCAGCGTGTAGCTGTCCGCCTGCGACTGGCGACGCGCGGTCACTTCCAGGCCATCCAGGGTAGTCGGATTGGCATCGGCGGGGGCTTCGGCATGGGCCGCCAGCGGCAGCGCCAGGACGACGGCCAGGGCGAGAGCGCGTCGGCCGAAGGCAGGCGGGCACGGCAGGGCAGCGCGCGGCAGGCCCGCGCGGGTGAGGGCATCGGCAGTCACAGGGGGGAGTCCTTATCGGAGATACAAATGGGATCGATTCCCATTTGCGTCATGATACCGACGCGCTCCGCGTTACCGGTTCGTGAAGATGTAAGCGTATGTAACGCAGCGCGTCCGAATGGGTCAGCGCCACGACCACTGCAGGCCGACGCTGGCGCGCCGGTCCGGACCCGGTTCGTAGAAGCGGCCGTTGCCATCGTTGACGATCACCGAGCCGATGTAGGCCTGGTCCAGCAGGTTGTCCAGCCGCGCGAACGCGCGCAGGTCGCCACCGGGCAGGGTCCACTGGCGGCCGGCTTCCAGGTTCAGCACCGTGTAGCCCGGCGCACGCTCGGTGGCCAGGTCATTCACCACCGTGTCGCTGCTGGCATTGGCTTCCAGCGCCCACTGCCAGTCGCCGGGCGACCACTGCAGGCGGGCGAAGGCCTGCTGCCGCGGCACACCGGGCAGCCGGCTGCCGGCCGCCACCACCGTGTCGGGCACGCGGCAGCCGCTGCCGCCGCAGGTCAGGTACGGCGAGCGCACCTGCGCCTGCAGCCAGGTCCAGGCCAGCTGCAGTTCCCACTGCTCGGCCAGGGGCTGGTGGTACTGCAGCTCCACACCCTGGCGGCGGGTGCGGCCGATGTTGCGGTAGGTGCTGCGGCCATTGGTATTGCTGGCAACGGCCAGCTCATCGTCGGTAACGGCGCGGAACACGCTGACATCGAGCTGGGTTCCGCTCTGCGCATGCCACTTGCTGCCGACCTCGATGTTGCGGCTGCGCGCGGCCGACAGATCCAGCGCCAGGCCGGCCTGGCCGTCGCTGCGGTAGCCCAGTTCATTGAAGGTGGGGGTCTCGAAACCACGCCCGACGGCCGCATGCAGGCGCCACTGCGGGGTGGCCTCGAAGCTGACCCCGGCCACCGGCGTGGTCGCCTGGTAGCGCCGGCGGCCACTGTCGTCCGGGTTGCTGCCGGTGATGTAGCGGTCATCCGATTCGAAGCGCACGGTGCTGTGCCGCACTCCGGCCAGCAGCGACCAGCGCGGGCTCCACTGCCACCACGCCTGGGCGAACTGGTCGACGTTCTGCACGATGTCGATCTGGTCGCGGCGCTGTCGGCCGCGCACGCCCAGGGTGCTGCCGACGAAGTTCTCGTAGCCGGTGCGGTGCTGGCGCTGGCGGTCGGCGCTGATGCCCGCAACCACGTCCAGCGGGCGCCCGGCAAAGTCGCCGTTCCAACCCCAGCGCGCGTCCATGCCGCCATAGCCGCCGTCCAGGTCGATCACCCCGCCGGCGTGCAGCGGGTTGGCCTGCGCGGTGGGCGGGATCGGCAGGAACTGGGTCACCGCGCGCTGCCCGGCGTAGCCCATCAACTGCCAGCGCTGGGCGCCGCTTTCGCGCGTCCAGCGCAGGCCGGCCTGCTGCTGGCGCACCGATTTGCGCGTGTTGTACTGCTCGGCCACGGCCGTGGCCTGGCGCGGGTTGGCCGCCACCTGCGCGCGGGTCAGGCCCAGCGGGTCCTGTGCGTCGGGCGCATCAAGTGCGTTGAGCAGCAGCTCCAGGCGACCGCCGCCCACTTCAGCGCCGAGCCGTGCGTTGAGCGATTCGCGCCGCGCCCGGCTGTGGTCGCGCCAGCCGTCGGTGCGGAAGTGGTTGGCGGCGATGTTGTAGTCCACCACCGGGCCGGCACCGCGCAGCTGCGCCCCGACGCTGAGGGTGTTGTCGGCCCCGGCGTTCACCCGCAGCCGCCACGGGTCGCCGGCCTTGCCCTGCGCGCTCCATACCTGCAGCACGCCGCCGGAGGAGTTGCCGTACAGGGCGGAGAACGGCCCGCGCAGCACCTCGATGCGCTCGGCGCCGAGCAGGCTCGCATGCGAAAGCTGGCCCTGGCCGTCGGGCATGGTGGCCGGCACGCCATCGATCAGCACCCGCACGCCACGCACGCCGAAGGTGGAGCGCGCGCCGAAGCCGCGGATCGACAGCTGGGTGTCCTGCGCATAGTTCTGCCGGTCACGGGCCAGCACCCCCGGCACCCCGGCCAGCGCCTCGGATACCTGCACGCCGGGCCCGCTGCGGTCGTCGCCCACCCACACCGTGTCCTGGCTGGCCGGCAGTGCGAACGGATCGATGCCCTGCACGCGCGCGGCCTGCACTTCCACGGTCGGCAGCTGCTGCGGGGCGGGGGCGGCGGTCTGCGCCAGTGCCGGCAGCGGCAGCAGGGCGATCAGCAGGGGCAGGCGGTGGGGCGCCAGGGACTCGTTCATCGTTCAGCTATACGCACGGCGGGGAAACAACACGGCATGGTACGGGCTGCAGCGTGACGATGGCCGCCGCGCCGGTGGCACGCTTTGTTACGATGGCAGGGCTGCGGCCGACGGCCGCCGCTTCACGACCCGCGCTTCTTCTCCCCCTCAAATAGAACGAGTACCGCCGTGTCCTTCTTTGCAAACGTGGAACTGGTCCCGGGCGACCCGATCCTGGGCCTGACCGAGGCGTACAACGCCGACAGCCGCCCGACCAAGGTCAACCTGGGTGTGGGCATCTACTACGACGAGAGCGGCCGCATTCCGCTGCTTCGCGCCGTCAAGCAGATCGAGCAGCAGCTCGCCACCGAAGCCAAACCGCGTGGCTACCTGCCGATCGACGGCCTGCCTGCCTATACGCAGGCGACCCGTGAGCTGGTGTTCGGCAAGGACTCGCCGCTGCTGGCCGCCGGCCGCGTCACCACCGCACAGACCGTCGGTGGCAGCGGTGCGCTGCGCGTCGGCGCCGACGTGCTGAAGAAGCTGCTGCCGCACGCCACCATCGCCATCAGCAACCCGAGCTGGGAAAACCACCGCGCCGTGTTCGGTGCCGCTGGTTTCGACGTGGTCGAGTACACCTACTTCGACCCCGCCACCCATGGCGTGGATTTCGACGGCATGCTGGCCGATCTGCAGAAGCTGCAGGCCGGCACCGTGGTGCTGCTGCACGCCTGCTGCCACAACCCCACCGGCGCCGACCTCACCGTCAGCCAGTGGAAGCAGGTGGCCGAAGTCCTGAAGGACAAGCAGCTGTTCCCCTTCATCGACATGGCGTACCAGGGCTTCGACAAGGGCATCGAGCAGGATGGCGCCGCCGTGCGCATCATCGCCGAAGCCGGCATCGACAGCTTCATCGTCGCCAACTCGTACTCCAAGTCGTTCTCGCTGTATGGCGAACGCGTGGGTGCACTGTCGATGGTTGCCCCGACCGCCGCCGATGCGAAGGCCGTGCAGTCGCAGGTCAAGCGCGTGATCCGCACGATCTACTCCAGCCCGTCCACCCACGGTGCCGCGCTGGTGGCCGGCGTGCTGACCAACCCGGACCTGCGCGCGATGTGGGAGCAGGAACTGACCGAGATGCGCGAGCGCATCCACGCCCTGCGCCAGGGCCTGGTCGAAAAGCTCGCCGCCGCCGGTGCCCCGCAGTTCGCCTTCATCAACGAACAGGCGGGCATGTTCTCCTACTCCGGCCTGAGCCGTGAGCAGGTCGACCGCCTGCGCGACGAGTTCGGCATCTACGCCGTCGGCACCGGCCGCATCTGCGTGGCCGCGCTGAACCAGAACAACCTGGAATACGTCGCCAAAGCCGTGGCCACCGTCGCCAAGGGCTGAAGCAACGCCGCAAGGTACTGAAACAAAGGCGCCGAAAGGCGCCTTTGTTTTTGCTTCCGCCTCTGCCTTTGCCACCCCCACCGCGCTCGCGGCGAACCCTGAAGCGCGCGGGAGGGACAGGCTGCGCGGGACCGCAGGCGCCATGGAGGGCGCCTACGAGCCCCCATGGATGGGTTCACGGCGTGTCCCGCGCAGCCTGTCCCTCCCGCGCGCCTCGAACAAAAGAACGCGCCGCACAGCGCAACGCCCCTGTAAACGATTTCGCCTCAAACCAATCACGCACGCGCCGCGCACAGCAGCGACAATAGGCGTTTTCCCGCTGCCGAGACCTGCCCGCTCATGTCCCGTACTTCGTTGACCCGCTTCCTGATCCAGGAACAGCACGCCGGCCGCATCAACGCCGACCTGCGCCAGCTGATCGCCGTGGTCGCCCGCGCCTGCACCAGCATCTCCATCGCCGTCAGCAAGGGCGCCCTCGGCGGCGTACTCGGCGAAGCCGGCACCGGCAACGTGCAGGGCGAAGCACAGAAGAAGCTGGACGTCATCAGCAACGAGATCCTGCTGGAAGCCAACGCCTGGGGCGGCCACCTCGCCGCCTGCGCATCGGAAGAGATGGACCACAGCCAGCCGGTGCCGGACATCTACCCGCGCGGTGATTTCCTGCTGCTGTTCGATCCCCTCGATGGCAGCTCCAACATCGACGTCAACGTCTCCGTCGGCACCATCTTCTCAGTGCTGCGCTGCCCGACCAACGTCGAACTGCCGGGCGATGAAGCGTTCCTGCAGCCGGGCAGCAGGCAGATTGCCGCCGGCTACTGCATCTACGGGCCCAGCACCCAGCTGGTGCTCAGCGTCGGCCACGGCACCCACGCCTTCACCCTGGACCGCGAGACCGGCGAGTTCGTGCTGACCACCGAGAACATGCAGATTCCGGCGGCCACCCAGGAGTTCGCCATCAACATGTCCAACCAGCGCCACTGGGAAGCCCCGATGCAGGGCTACGTGCAGGACCTGCTGGCCGGCAAGGAAGGCGCGCGCGGCAAGAACTTCAACATGCGCTGGATCGCCAGCATGGTCGCCGACGTGCATCGCATCCTCACCCGCGGCGGCATCTTCATCTACCCGTGGGACAAGAAGGAACCGGACAAGGCCGGCAAGCTGCGCCTGATGTACGAAGCCAACCCGATGGGCCTGCTGGTCGAGCAGGCCGGCGGTGCCGCGTCGACCGGTCGCGAGCGCATCCTCGACATGCAGCCCAACCACCTGCACCAGCGCGTGCCGGTGTTCCTCGGCTCGCGCGAGGAAGTGGCCGAAGCGGTGCGTTATCACCAGGAGCATGACGCGAAGACCGTTTGAAGGCGGCCATCCCTACAGCGGTCATGGCAGTACGATGACATGACCGCGGGGTGACAGCAGCGGCGGCAAACGGCACCATCAAGCCCTTGCCGCCGAAGGATTGCACGCATGCACGAGCCGGGCCCGGTCGATTTCATCGAAGTCATCCACAACGCCGTCCCCAGTGACGTCTGCGCCGCCATCGTCGCCCGCATGCGCGGCAGCCAGGGCCTGAAACCCGGTGCGGTAGGCAGTGGCGTATTCCCCGAGCTCAAGCACAGCAAGGATCTGCGCATCAGCGGGCTGGATGCCTGGCGCGACGTGGACAACGCGCTGCAACAGGCGGTTTTCGCCGGGCTGCAGACTTATCTACGTCGTTATCCACAGGCACTGATCGCACCATTGATGTTGCAGATCCAGGACAGCAACGGCCAGCCGCGCCGACTGTCAGCTGAGGATTTCCCCGACATGGCACCGGAGCAGCTGGCCGAGCTCGCCCGCACCTGCCTGCGCCCCGGCGCCATCAACCTGCAGTGGTACGCGGCGGGCGAGGGCGGTTACCCGTACTGGCACTGCGAGCTGTACCCGAAGGATGCGCAGGCGGAGACGCTGCACCGGCACGTGTTGTGGACGCTGTACCTCAACGACGACTTCGAAGAGGGCGAGACCGAGTTCCTGTTCCAGGGCCGCAAGATCGCACCGCGCACCGGCAGCCTGCTGATTGCGCCGACCGCGTTCACGCACACCCATCGCGGCAACCGGCCGCAGGGCGGCGACAAGTTCATCGCCACCAGCTGGATCCTGTTCCAGAGCGCGCAGAAGTTGTTTGGAGGGTAACGCCCTTTGTAGAGTCGAGCCATGCTCGACTGCTTTTCGCTTTCAGTCGAGCAAGCGCGACGCTACGAGACCTGCTTCCGCCCATACCGCTTCGGTCGCTCGTGGACGACAGGCAGCGTGGCGTTTCGCGAATGGAGATACATCCCCGGCATCCAGGTCAGAACGCCCTGCGCGATCAGCGCCGCAATGCCCCAGGACCATTGCGCTGTCAGGATGCTGGCAACGAGGATCAGTCCCAGAAGCGCCATAGCCATCAGTGACAGTACATGCCAGATGGCATGCGCTACGTAGCCAAGCTCCGACACCACTTCCGATTCACAGCTGCTGCAGCGGGTGCGTGTCTTCCTTTCAATTGCCTGGTAGATCGGAAACCTCTGCCCAGCTGCCCTGCAGGCCGGGCAGGAGAAGGTGAACGGCAATCTCATTTCTACGTCCCGGCTCCAAACACCAGTGAAAGGCCGGCATCAGACCAGCGGCAACGAACACCAGCGCCGGCAGACGTCTCGGGTGCCTCGCGGATTGTGGCGTGGAAGCGAAGCATTCGACTCTATTCTCCTGGTGCCACTTGTTGCGCTCCTTCTCTGTATACAAGCTGCAGCAGAAGCACGAGGACTTCAAACACCAGGTAGGTCGCGCCAAGCGCTGCCAGGTAACTCCATCCGCTTGCTACACCAGGACCACAGTACGCTCCAGTAAGGCACCCGAAGAGCTGCCGAAGGATCTGAGCTTCGACCAGCAATGCAGCAGCCGCGACAGCGAACTTCGCGACTACGGATGCTGCCTTCCTGAGCGTGTTCCCCTGAACGCTGCGGAGATCCCGCAGGATTCTCATGACACGTACCGGAAGGATACCAACGGCACCTGCGCCGATGAGTCCAAGAAGATAGATCAAAGCGGTGGGCATCACGTGGCCCATATGCTTCCCTTGAGCGCGATTCCAGTGGTCCAGTCAAGCGGATGTCCAGATGTCCTTGATGCAAGGTCGAAGCAGCGAAAACAGCGGAAGGTATCAGCCTGGCTTCAACTACCTTCTTGAGGGATGCGCCTCTACAAAGGGAGAGTCATCGGCATGCGTCCTCCCCTCCCACGCACCGAGTTCGGCGATGTTCGCGCTTCTGGCCTTGATTGCACGATGGATGCTGACAGGAACGTTGCAGTCTCCGGGCCAGTCCAAAGGGCTTGCGAGCGTGAACGTCGCCCGCAACGAAACCTCAAGACGGTGACGCTCGACTGCGTCAACGGTGACCTCACCCGTGGCGGCCGTGCTGTAGCAGCCACTCTTGCCTGCAAAATCGCTTGCTCCGTTGCTGAAGAACGCGCGAACTCCCTGCTCTCCGATAGTGAAGACCTGTCCGACACGCGGGGATTCGGGAAGTACTACCGTCAGCTTTGAGAAACTCGAACGGTCGGCATTCCAGGTACGCTTGAAGTCCCTCACAGCGACGACGGTTTGTTCACCATCGGAGATTCTGTGGCACGAGAAGGGCAAGCTTCTCGTATCAACGTCTAGGCACGTGTCTTCAATCGATGACGCATGGCTGACGAAGAACGCAGATCGATCTGCTGCGGCGGCTGCCGTCGGAAGCCAAGCCAGCATCGCCAACGTAATGGATCGCGCGTGCAATCTACTGAGTACGATCACACCCGCCTTCTTGTAGATCTGCGCATGGGGCCCTCATTGCATCGCCCTCCGCGTGAGTTATTTGGGGGGTGACGTGTTCGTAGTGTCGATCTTGCTCGACGGCTCTTTGTCGCGCGCTCAGTCGAGCAAGCTCGACTCTACAATCGAGGCGCAGCATCAGGTTTCCGGCTTTCTCCAAAGTCTGATCAGGACCTTGTACATCACCCAGGCGATCCAGCCACAGGCCAGGCCGATGCCGGCGACAATGATTTCTTCGTCGCCGAACGGCGATCCATTCAATCCTTGATAGACAACGAAGCCGATTGCCCGCAAGGAAAACAGTGCAAACAGCACGATAGGTGCCCAGAGAATTATCTTCATCGTTGTCTCAGAGGATAGGTAGAGTCGAGCTTGCTCGACTCTACAGGGCCAGCGCTACGCCCACGGCGATCAGCACGATCACCAGAACGGGTACTACGTAGCGCAGCAGCACGCGGTTGAGGCGCTCGGCCGCTCGATCGTCGTCCTGCACGCGCTGCAGCAGCGTCTGCCGATCCAGGTAGCAGCGGTCGGTCGCCACGACCTCGACCAGGCCGTCGTCGATCATGTCGTACAGCACCTCTTCCAGCTCCACATCGAATGCGGCCAACGGAATCGAGGTCGCCTGCGAAAACGCCTGCCGCTGCTCGAAGTACTCCAGCACCTGGCGATGCTGCGCCTGCATCCAAGGATGGGTGTTGGCAGCGGAGGCGGTGATCGCCGCGGCAAGTACACCATCGTTCACGGACATCTCCTGTCCGGCCCTTCATGGGCCTCGCCCCGATTCTTGGCCGAAGCGGGGCGCAATGTCCACCCAGTCGCGGCGAGCGCGCTCGACTGCCTCCGCCCCGTAGAGTCGAGCTTGCTCGACTGCCTTCAACATCCGTCGAGCAAGCTCGACTCTTCTAGAACAACGACCCCTGCGGCGATTCCTTCCGCGGCGGCAACGGCTTCAGGAACCGGCTGCAATCCAGCTTCGGCCAATGGCTGTTCTGCGCGTTGAACCCGAGACGCTTTCGCGCCAGCTTGAACCGGTTGTTCAACAGATCCGCATACACGCCCTGGCCGCGCATGCGCGTGCCGAACTGGCTGTCGTAGTCCTTGCCGCCACGCAGCTGCTGGATGGTGCTCATCACGTGCGCGGCGCGATCAGGGTGGTGCGTGTCCAGCCAGTCGCGGAACAGCGGCGCTACCTCCAGCGGCAGGCGCAGCAGCACGTAACCGGCGGTGCCGGCGCCGGCATCATGCGCGGCTTCCAGCACGGCCTCCAGCTCGCTGTCGTTGATCCACGGAATGACCGGCGCCACCATCACGCCCACCGGAATGCCTGCCTCGTGCAGGCGCTTCATCGCGCGCAGCCGGGCGTGCGGCGCCGACGCGCGCGGTTCCAGCTTCGCCGACAGGTGCGGGTCCAGCGAGGTCACCGAGAAGTGCACGCTGACCAGGTTCTCTGCCGCCAGCGGTGCCAGCAGATCGATATCGCGCTCCACCAGCGCGTTCTTGGTGATCAGCGAGAACGGATGCTTCGTCTCCAGCATCACTTCGATCAGCTGGCGGGTGAGTTTCAGCTTGCGCTCGATCGGCTGGTAGGCATCGGTGTTGATGCCCAGTGCAATCGGCTGTGGCACATAGCCGGGCTTCGACAGTTCCTTGCGCAGCAACTGCGGTGCGTTGGTCTTGGCGAACAGCTTGGTCTCGAAGTCCAGGCCCGGCGACAGATTCAGATAGGCGTGCGAGGGCCGTGCAAAGCAGTATGAGCAGCCATGCTCGCAGCCGCGGTAGGGATTCACCGACTGGCTGAAACCCACGTCCGGGGAGGTGTTGCGGCTGATGATGCTGCGCGCAGTCTCGGCGCGCACTTCCGTGCGCAGGCGCGGGGCGAGGAACTCGTCGCTTTCGTCGATGGCCCAGCCGTCATCGACCGCTTCGCTCACCGTGCTTTCGAAGCGCCCCGCCAGGTGGGACGTGGAACCCCGGCCCTTGATGGCGGCCTGGGCGTTGCGAGGGTGGGATTGCATGGCGCCCTCCGGCCGTTTCAGAGACGTTAGTATTATTGCTAACCACAGGCGGCGCAAGCGGCCAGGATTCACGTAGCCGTAGGCGTGGCGGGGGATGTGAGCGCTGGTTGACCCCAGGCTTATCCACAGGTTCCACGGGATCACGCAGGCGCCATCGCCGCAGCAGGCCGACAGGATGGGCTACGGGGGTCTCAGCAGCTGAGATGGGGAACGACCGGTAGCGCCGGGGCATGCCCGGCGCCGGCGATTACAGCAGGGCGAGGTAGCCGCGCACGGTGGTATCGAGCCCGTCGTACAGGGCCTCGCCGATCAGCGCGTGGCCGATCGACACCTCCAGCACCTCCGGCACCGCGGCCAGGAAGTCGCGCAGGTTGTCCTGCGAAAGATCGTGGCCGGCATTCACGCCCAGCCCGACCGCCTGTGCGCGCCGTGCGGCGGTGGCGAACAGCTCCAGCATCGCAGTGGCATCGCCGGCCGCATGCGCTTCGGCATAGGGACCGGTGTACAGCTCGATGCGGTCGGCACCCACGGCAGCGGCCTGTTCCAGCAGCGGGTTGCCGGCATCCACGAACAGGCTGACGCGGCAGCCCATCGCCTTCAGCTCGGCCACCAGCGGACGCAGGCGCTCGCCATCGCGCTCGAAGTCGAAGCCATGGTCCGAGGTGATCTGGCCGTCGCCATCGGGCACCAGGGTGGCCTGTGCGGGGCGGGTCTGCGCGCACAGCGGCAGCAGGCCCGGATAACCTTCGCGCGGGGGGGCGAACGGATTGCCTTCAATGTTGAACTCGACACCACGGGCGCGGGTCAGCGTCGAAAGCGACAGCACGTCCTCTGCAGTGATGTGGCGACGGTCCGGCCGCGGGTGCACGGTGATGCCGTGGGCGCCCGCGTCCAGGCACGCCTGGGCGGCACGCACGACATCGGGTTCGGCACCGCCACGCGAGTTGCGCAGGACGGCGATCTTGTTGACGTTGACGCTGAGCTGGGTCATGGAACGGGACTACGGGGCAGAAGGGGGTGGGGAAGTGCCGTCATGGGCCTGCGCCCGGGCCTGCTCGCGCAGGCGCCGCAGCTCCTCGGCATCGATCAGAGTGGACGGGTCGCGCTGCAGGTCGCCGAAGCGGGCCACGTAGCGGCCGCGCACCCACGCCAGCAGAAGGCCGAGGGCGGCCAGCAGGGCCAGCGACATCAGGCCCATGTTCGGGGTTTTCAGCGCGAAGGCGAAGCAGCCCAGCGCCAGCAGCAGGTACAACCAGTACATGTTCCATCCTCCCCAGGCATCGGCCGCAGTGTAGCGCTGCCTTACAGCAGCGGCGAGGCCAGGCGGGCGAAGGCCTCCGGCAGGCGGTGCAGCCACAGCGAGCGCCCAGCCTCATTGTGCACCCGCGTGGCGCTGTCGAACTCGGCCTGCAGCAGGGTGGCCAGCTCCGCCACGCGGTCCTGGTCGCTGATCATCATCGACAGCTCGAAGTTCAGGCGGAAGCTGCGGTGGTCGAAGTTGGCGCTGCCGACAATGCAGACATCGTCGTCGGCGATGAACGCCTTGGTGTGCAGCATGCGCGGGCCGTACTCGTAGATCTTCACCCCCGCGTGCAGCAGTTCGTCGAAGTAGGAACGCGCGGCCTGGGTCACGAACCAGGAATCGCTCATCTTCGGCACCAGCAGGCGCACGTCCAGGCCGCCCAGCGCCGCCGAGGTCAACGCCATGCGCGCCGCCTCGCCGGGCACGAAGTAGGGCGTCACCAGCCAGACCCGTTCATTGGCTTCCTGGATGGCCGCCACGTGCAGGCGGTGGATGGTTTCCCAGCCCGAATCCGGGCCGGACACCAGCACCTGCGCATCAATGTCGCCGTCGCCGCGCAGCGGCATGTCGGCCGGCCACAGGCGTGCGATGTCGAAGCGCGAAGGCTCCTGGCCGCTGGCGTAGAGCCAGTCCTCGGCGAACACCAGTTGCAGGCTGCGCACCACGTGGCCACGGATGCGCATGTGCAGGTCGCGGTAGGCGTTCGGGTTGCGGCTCTCGTCTTCCTCGTCGGTGATGTTGATGCCGCCGGTGAAGGCCAGCTGGCCATCGATGATCACCAGCTTGCGGTGCGTGCGCAGGTTCAACCATGGGCGCTTGAAGGGTTTCAGCAGCTGCCGCGGATGGAACCAGACCGCTTCGCCACCGGCCTCCAGCAGGGGCTGCAGGAAGCGCGCCGGCAACGCCGAGGAACCCACCGCATCAAGCAGCAGGCGCACCTGCACGCCGGCGCGGGCGCGCTCGACCAGGGCATCGCGCAGGGCGGTGCCGGCGTGGTCCGGGTTGAAGATGTAGTACTCCAGGTGCACGTGATCGCGCGCCCCGGCGATGGCCTCGATGAGGGCCGCATAGGTCGCCGCGCCATCCACCAGCCAGGTCACTTCGGTGGCACTGCTCGGCGCCAGGCCGGTGGTGGCCTGGGCGACCTTGGCCAGCTCGGTGCAGCCGGCATCGGGCGGGCAGACATCGCTGTAGTGCTCCATGCCCGAACGCGCGCGGCCACGGCGCAGGCGCTGCCGCTTCACTTTCTGCGGGCCCAGCAGGTAGTAGATGAAAAGGCCGAGGTAGGGCAGCAGCGCCAGCGACAGGATCCAGCTGAGCGTGGCCACCGGCTCGCGCTTCTGCAGCATGATCCAGCCGGTCAGCGCGAGCAGGTAAAGCAGATAGGCCACCGCCAGGATCGTTCCCAGGTGGGCAATGCCATCGAGCCAGAGGCGCAGCGAATCGAAGAGGGCGAGCATGCGCCGATCATAGCGGGCGCGGGCGTGGTGATGGGGTCACGTCGCCGGGCACAAAAAAGACGCCCCTGTTTCCAGGGGCGTCTGCAGTCGCGTCATGACTGTTGTGCTGCGGTATTGCGTATTACTGCTGCACGAAGCCGATCTTCTTCATCTGAGCATTCTTCGCGGCGGCCAGAACCTTGGCCATCACGTCGTACTCGGAATCCGGGCTCGCGTCGATGCGCAGTTCGGGCTGGTTGGTCGGGTCACGCTGGACCTCCTGTTCCATCCGCTGCTGCAGATCGTGCGTACCGATCGGGCTGTTGTTCCACGAGACCTGGTTGCTAGCGTCGATCTTGAGTTCGATCGGCGGCGGCGGTTCGACCAGCTGCGGCGGTGGGTTGAGCACGCGCTGCGGCAGGTCCACGGCGATCGGGTACGTCATGATCGGCGCGGTCACGATGAAGATGATCAGCAGAACCAGCATCACGTCCACGAGGGGCGTGACGTTGATGTCGGCCATGGGGCCCTTGCCACCACCACTACTGAATGCCATGGCTTATTGCCCCTTCTCTTTGGTCGCGACGAAGCCGACGTCCAGCATGCCCTGCTCCTGCGCGACCTTGGTCAGGTCGTTGATGACGCGCATCTTGGTGGTGCGGTCACCACGCAGGTTCAGCGGCGGCTGCGGGGTCTGCTGGGCGGCGGTCGCCAAGCGCGACTCGAGAGTCTGCTTGTTGATTTCTTCGTCGTTCCAGTAGATCGAGCCATCTTCCTTGACTGCCAGGGTGATGGGACCCTTGCGATCGTTGGTGTCGTCCGGCTTCTGGACCAGGTTGGCCTCCGGCAGATCCACCTTGACCTTGTGGGACATCAGGGGCGCCGTGATGATGAAGATGATCAGCAGCACCAGCATCACGTCCACGAGGGGCGTCACGTTGATGTCGGCCATGGGGCCGCCGCTGTTACCACTACTGAAAGCCATAACGGGCTCCGTCTAGATCTTGGTGACTACGTCGTTCGTCGCAGGGTGGCGCGCCGCAATCAGCGGACGCGCGAACCGGTGGCGAAGAAGTCGTGCAGGTCGTGCGCGAAGGTATCGAACTTGCTGATGGTCGCGCTGTTGACCTTGCTGAAGAAGTTGAAGGCGAACACGGCCGGGATTGCGACGAACAGACCGATGGCGGTCATGATCAGCGCTTCACCCACCGGGCCTGCAACGGCGTCGATCGAAGCGGAGCCGGTGGCACCGATCTTGATCAGCGCGCCGTAGATGCCCCACACGGTACCCAGCAGACCGACGAACGGAGCGGTTGCACCGACGGTGGCCAGCAGGGTCATGCCCGACTGCAGCTTGTTGCTTTCGCGGGTCACGGCCTGACGCAGGGCGCGGTCGACGAACTCCGAACGGCTCAGGTTCTCACCCAGACCGCCGGTGGCGCCGCCTTCAGCGCGCTGGTGGTGGGCAGCAGCCTGGGCAGCGTCCAGGGCGATCTTGGAGAACGGCTCGGAAGCCGGCTGTTCTTCCATTGCACGGATGGCGTCCTGCGCGTTCGGGGTGTCCCAGAACAGGCTGACGACGCGATCGGCAGCGCTCTTCAGGCGGACCGAACGGAAGATGTTGATGACGGTCCAGTACCAGGACATGGCCGACATGACGATCAGGGTCAGCAGCACCACCCAGGAGACAGCGAAGTCACCCGGCTGGGTGGTCATCTCGTGGATCAGGTGCTCGAAGCCCATCTGCGACAGGGCGTTGGACGGATTGCCCCCGGCAGCAGCGGCGATGAAAAGTTCCTGCAGCATGACGCTTACCTTTGTTGTGTGTGGTGATAAAGGGTGTAGCTAAGCTAAACAATCGAACCGGAGGAGGGGTGGCCGGCGGCCACCCGCTCGCATCAGTTCAGTGCAAAGTTGACCGGGACGCGGACGCGGCCAGCAGCCTTCTTACCGCCAGATTCAGCGGCGTTGAAACGCCACTTGCGGGCAGCTTCCATCGCAGCACGGTCCAGGTCGCGGTTACGGCTGGACTTTTCCACCGTGACATTGGTGACGTTGCCCTGGGCATCGACATCAATGATCAGGATCACTTCACCCTGGATACCAGCGCGGAAAGCGGCCGGCGGGTAGCGCGGCGGATTCATGGCCTTCGACGAGATGTCCACGCTGGCCTCGATCGAGGTGGCGGGGGCAGGCGGCGCAGGCGGCGACGGCGGGGTGACGATGTCGTTCGGGCGCGGCTCCGGCACGTCGACGACCGGCGCCTGCGGCGGCGGCGGGACGGGCGACGGCTTCGGCGGCGACAGGTTCTTCACCGGCGGCGGCGGCGTTTCAGTCGGCGGCGGCGGCGGCGGCGGCGGCGGCGGAGGCGGCGGCGCGTCGACGATGGTCACCATGACGTTGCGCTCCTTCTCAGCCACGGCCTTGGGGGCCACAGCGGGGATCAGGAGCATCATGAAGGCGGCCAGATGCAGGGCGATTACAAACGCGATGCCGACGATGCGAGGCCAGCTCAGCCCCTTGTCATCGGGTTGTTCGTACCGGTGAACGACTAGTTGTTCCGTCATGCGCCAAGAGCTCAATAGTGGGGCCGGAATCCCGGGGGCGGGATCCCTGATCAGCGGTGCATGACACCGCAGGAACCTCCAAGCTTATACCAATCCTGAGCGCCTGCGCATCAACTGTGCAGGCGTTCAGGCGTTATTCCTACTTACTTCAGGTTGATGATTTTTTTGGCATCAGCCTGGTTCTTCACGCCCTTCGCCAGCGCTTGCTGGGCGGCCTGCTTGGCCTCCGGGACGCGACCTTCGGCATGCAGGACGCGTGCCAGGTTCAGGTAGGTCTCACCGTCCTTGGACAGCGGGGCAGCCTTCTGCCACGCATCGATCGCCTGCGGCACCTGGTCGGAATAGTAGTAGGACTGGGCCAGCGCCAGGTAAACCTGGTAGTCCGGCTTCAGGATGCCCTTCTGCATTCCTTCGTTGATGACCGCGATGACGTCCTTTTCCTTGTTCTCGGTGTTGGCATAGATCGAGTACAGCTGCTTGTACTCGCGCTCTTCGGTGAGCTGGCCGCTGCTGCGCAGCTTGTCCATCACCGCGGCTGCCTTGGGCATCTGGTCGGCCTGCATGTACATGTTGGCCAGGTTCAGCTGCGCCTTCTTGTCGTTCGGGTTCTTGGCCGCCAGTGCTTCAGCGGTCTTCAGCGCCTCGCCGGTCTGGCCCGCTTCGGACAGCGCGGCCATCAGCAGCTGGTTCCAGTTGTCCTTCGGCTCGGGCGAGGCGGCGATCGCCTGCTGCAGCACCGGGATCGCTTCCTGGTAGCGCTCCAGCTGATACAGGGCCTGGCCCTTGGCGATCAGTTCTTCCGGCTTGGTCGACTTGCTCTCGGCGAAGTACTTGTCCAGCGTGACCAGGCCTTCGGCGGTCTGGTCTTCCTGCAGCTGCAGCTGGCCCAGCATCAGCATCGCCTGGAAGTGGCCGTTGTTGTCCAGGCCGTTGAGCTCCAGCGCCTGCTTCAGGTAGCGGATGGCGCCGGCGGTGTCGTCGGTCTGGTAGGCAGCCTGCGAAGCCAGCTGCGCAGCCAGCGACTTGTCGTAGTTGTTCGACGCGCTGTTGCCCAGGATCTCGCCTGCAACCTGCAGGGTCTCCGGGAACTTCTGGTCGTTGTAGTTGTCAATGAGCTTCTGCAGCTTGCTGCTCATCTTCGAGGACGCCTTTTCCTTCGGCTCCTCACGGGTGGCGTTCGGGAACAGGACTTCGGCCTTGGCCTGCTTGCCACCGCGGTTGCCACGCTCGGACGACCGCGAGGACTGCGCGAAGGCATCGGTGACCACGGCGCCGGTCAGGGCGGTCGCGATGAGGACGGAAAGCACAGCTTTATGGTTGCGGAAAATCATCGTTCACCTCGATCGAACCGCCGTCAGCGGCAAAGTCGGACTGTCAGAAAAATCTGAGCCGCCAAACGTATCAGAAACAGATGGCGTGAGAAATCGTTTTATGTGCTGCAGTACAGCATTGATCTGCGCACTTACCCACACTTTGGCCTGCGTCCGGCGGCCTGGGCCTGCTGGTAGGCGGGCAGAAGGGAGGGGGCGTCACGTTGCAGTTCGCGGATCCGGTTGGCCGGGTCGGGGTGCGTGGACAGCCATTGCGGGCTGCGTCCGCCACTGGCCGCCATCATGTTCTGCCACAGATCGACCGCCTGCTCGGGGTTGAACCCGGCGTCGGCCATGAGCCGCTGACCGATCACATCGGCCTCTGATTCCTGGGTGCGCGAACCGGGCAGCAGGAAGGCGGTCTGCGCGCCCATGCCCCCCAGCTGGTTCACGGTGCTGGCCGCGCCTTCGCCGTAGGCCGCGCCAGCCAGCGCGCCCAGCACGGACAAACCGGTCTGCGCGCCCATCTGCCGGGTGATGCGCTCTTCGTGGTGGCGGGCGATGACGTGGCCGATCTCGTGGCCGATGACGGCCGCCAGCTGGTCCTGGTTCTTGGCCACGGTGAAGATGCCGGTGTTCACCCCAACCTTGCCACCGGGCAGGGCGAAGGCGTTGGGTTCCTTGTCGACGAACACCGCCGTCTCCCACCGTACGCCACGGTATTGTGGGGGCAGCTGCGCAACCAGCGCATTGACCACGCACTGGACGTAACCGTTCTGGCGGCCGTCGGTGCTGATCTTTTCCTTCTGCTTGGTTTCAGCGAACGCCTGGGCGCCCAGCTGGTCGAGCTGGGCCTGCGACACACCGCCGACCATCTGCCGTCGGCCGGTCGGTGAGGTGGTGGTCGCGCACGCACTCACCAGGGTGGTAATGAGCAGGGCGAGCAGCAGTGATTTCATGGAATCCCCCGTGTTCATGCAGGCAGTGTGGACTGGGCCCGCTTAATTTTTCGTCAAGCGGCCACGGCCTTACATTGACCCGAAGAACACCAGCGCGGCCAGCGCCACGGCGTTGTTCAGCCCGTGCGCGATGATCGCCGCCCACAGCGTGCCGGTGCGCCGGTACAACCAGCAGAATGCGGCGCCCATGCCACCGTAGACCAGCCACAGCTGGGCGATCTCGGCCGGGCCGTTGGCGCTGGTGCCGGGAATCTCGTGGATGAGGGCGAAGGCCAAGCTGCTCAGCAGCATGCCCAGCCAGGGCCGGCCGGCCTGCCACAGGCGCCCGAACAGCACGCGGCGGAACAGCAGTTCCTCGTAGGCGGGCGCAAGCACCACCGCGAACAGCACCAGGAACAACGGGAAACGCTCGATGGCGTGCTGCATCAGCGCCAGGTTGGTCGGCACCGGTTCCACGCCGAGCTGCTTGGCCAGGAAGGCGATGCCGTTGCTGCCGATCACGATCAGCGTGGCCACCAGCAGGGTCCAGCCCCAGGTGGAAGGGCGCCGCAGCGCCTGCATCGACGCCTGCCGTTCGGCCGCGTTGGCCGGCCGGCGCCAGAAGTACAGCAGCAGCGCGGCACCGCCGGTGGAGACCAGGGCCATCAGCACCTGTGCGAGCGCGCCGGGCGTGCCCAGGGCTTCGGTCACGCTGGCCGGATCGATTCCAGCGCCATTGTTCTTCGCGCTGGCGTAGCCGACCTGGATGCCGCGATACAGGCCCCACGCCAGGCCGCTGACCAGGCTGAGGATGAACAGCGTGGCGGCGCCGATGCCCAGGTCGATGAAGAACCCTGCCACGGGCGAACCGCGACGCGGCGCAGCAGTCGCTGGCGGAACAGGCGGCGGAGCGGAAACCGGGACGGAAGCGGACATCGATTACCTGCAGTCAGGGGGCGAAAGCCGGCGCGCATCCCCGCGCCGGCCACGGTCGAAGCGTGTCAGATATCCAGGTTGGCGACCTTCAACGCGTTGTCTTCGATGAAGTCACGACGCGGTTCGACGACATCGCCCATCAGGGTGCTGAAGATCTGGTCGGCTGCGACAGCGTCCTCGATCCGCACCTGCAGCAGGCGACGGGTATCGGGATTGACCGTGGTATCCCACAGCTGTTCCGGGTTCATTTCACCCAGGCCCTTGAAGCGCTGGATCTGGCGGCCGCGCTTTGCTTCGTCCAGCAGCCAGCTCTGCGCCTTGGCGAAGCTGTCCACTTCGACCGACTTGGCGCCGCGGCCGATGGTGGCGCCTTCGCGCACCAGGCCGTGCAGCAGGCTGGCGGCCTGGTAGATGGCGCGCAGTTCGCCGCCTTCGAAGGCAGCCAGCGGCAGCACCTGCACGTGCTCCTCGCCCATGTGGCGGCGGGTCACCAGCACGGCGGCCGGACGCTCGTCGTTCGGTTCCTGCAGTTCCAGGCTGAAGCGCGCACTGCCCAGGCTGCCCTGGTTGAGGCGCTTGGCCAGTGCATCCAGGCCCTGGCCTTCGCCGGCATTGTGCAGGCTGGCCAGATCCATCGGCACGAAATCGACCAGCGCTTCGAGCAGGTTGCGGTCGTAGCGGTGCGCGTTGCGTTCGATCGCATCGCGTGCGCCGGCAAAGGTCAGCAGCAGCTTTTCCAGTGCGGCACCTTCGATGCCGGGTTCGCCTGCGGCCGGCACCAGCACCGCGTTCTCGACGGCGTTGCTGGCCAGGTAACTATCCAGCGCCGGGTCGTCCTTCAGGTACAGCTCCTGCTTGCCCTGCTTGATCTTGTACAGCGGCGGCAGGCCGATGTAGACGTAGCCGCGCTCGATCAGCTCCGGCATCTGACGGTAGAAGAACGTCAGCAGCAGGGTGCGGATGTGGGCGCCGTCGACGTCGGCGTCGGTCATGATGATGATCTTGTGGTAACGCAGCTTGTCCGGGTTGTACTCGTCTCGGCCGATGCCGGTACCCAGCGCAGTGATCAGCGTACCGACCTGGTCCGAGGCCAGCATGCGGTCGAAGCGGGCACGTTCCACGTTGAGGATCTTGCCGCGCAGCGGCAGCACCGCCTGGTTCTTGCGGTTACGGCCCTGCTTGGCCGAACCACCTGCCGAGTCACCCTCGACGATGAACAGTTCGGACAGCGCCGGATCCTTTTCCTGGCAGTCGGCCAGCTTGCCCGGCAGGCCGGCGATATCCAGCGCGCCCTTGCGGCGGGTCAGGTCGCGGGCCTTGCGGGCCGCTTCACGTGCACGCGCCGCGTCGACGATCTTGCCGGCGATGGCCTTGGCTTCGTTCGGGTTTTCCTGCAGGAACTCTTCCAGGCGTGCACCGAAGGCGTTTTCCACCGCCGGGCGCACGTCGGAGCTGACCAGCTTTTCCTTGGTCTGGCTGGAGAAGCTCGGGTCCGGCACCTTCACCGACAGCACCGCGATCATGCCTTCGCGCATGTCATCGCCGGTCAGGTTGATCTTGGCCTGCTTGGCGATGCCGTTCTGCTCGATGTAGTTGTTGAGCACGCGGGTCAGGGCGCCGCGGAAACCGGCCAGGTGGGTACCGCCATCCTTCTGCGGGATGTTGTTGGTGAAGCAGTACATCGTCTCCTGGTAGGAGTCGGTCCACTGCAGCGCCACGTCCACCACGATGTTGTTGTGTTCGCCGGTGACCGAGATGACGTTCGGGTGCAGCGGGGTCTTCAGCTGTGCCAGGTGCTCCACGAAGCTGCGGATGCCGCCTTCGTAGTGGAAGTCGTCGCGACGGCCGTCGCCACGCTCATCGGCCAGCACGATCTTGACGCCGGAGTTGAGGAACGACAGTTCGCGCAGGCGGCGGGCCAGGATGTCGTAGTGGAATTCCACGTTGTCATGGAAGGCCACGGTCGACGGCCAGAAGCGCACGGTGGTACCGCGCTTGGTGGTGTCTTCCAGCTTGGCCAGCGCAGTCACGGCCGCGCCGTTGCTGAATTCCTGCTGGTAGTGGGAGCCGTTCTGGAACACGTCCACCAGCAGCTTCTGCGACAGCGCGTTGACCACGCTGACGCCCACGCCGTGCAGGCCGCCGGACACCTTGTAGCTGTTGTCGTCGAACTTGCCGCCTGCGTGCAGCACGGTCATCACGACTTCGGCCGCCGAAACCTCGCGGCCCAGCTTGGCGCTCATCTGTTCGTGCTTGCCGGTCGGGATACCGCGGCCGTTGTCGGACACCGAGACCGAACCGTCAGCGTGGATCGTCACCGCGACATGGTCGGCGTGGCCGGCGAGGGCTTCGTCGATCGAGTTGTCGACGACCTCGAACACCATGTGGTGCAGACCGGTGCCGTCATGGACGTCACCGATGTACATGCCAGGACGCTTGCGGACAGCCTCGAGCCCTTCCAGGGCGGTGATGCTGTTGGCGTCGTAGTTGCCGTTGTTTGCCGGGGTGTTCTGTTCGTCGGTCATTGCGCTTGCCGTAGGCTCCGCAGATCGGTCACCGCACGAAGCGATGCGCCGGGTAAGAAGGGGTGCAACCTGAATTATACCAGCCGGGCCTTGCCAGCCCTGATGTAGCCACTATGGCACAGCCACGATCCGTGCATGTTCCACGTGGAACCGGGTGATGTCTGCGATATCCACCAGCGCCGCCGGGGTCTCCGTGGCGGTAACGAAGATCTGCGCCGGACCGGCCAGCAACCGTTCCAGCACACGAGCCTGGTGGGTGCGGTCCAGTTCCGATGCCAGATCGTCCAGCGCGATGACCGGCCATTGCCCGCGCTGCTCGGCGTAGTCCTCGGCCTGGGCCAGAAGGCAGGCGAGGGCGGTGAGCTTGGCCTGGCCGCGCGAAAGCGCATCCCGGCCGGGGATGCTGTGGAAATCCACGCTCCAGTCCGCCCGATGCGGGCCCACCGAGGTGTAGCCCGCCTGGCGGTCGCGCTCACGGGCCAGCAGCAGGGCATCGGCCAGCGGAAGTTCGTGCCGGCGCCAGCCCGGACTGAGGTCCAGGCCCTGGATGCCCAGTTGCGGTGCCAGCGCGGACGCCAGGGCGATCGCCCGCTCCTGCAGGCGCTCCAGGTAATGCTGGCGACGGCTTGTCAGCGGTTCACCCGCCTCCGCCAGCTCGTGGTCCCACGTATCCAGCATGCGCGACGGTCCGCCCTGTTTCAGGAGGGCATTGCGCTGCTTGAGTGCGCGGGAGTACCGGCGCCACAGCGAGAGGAAGTCTGGTTCCACGTGGAACAGGCCCCAATCGAGGAAGCGACGGCGCGGTTCGCCACCACCGCTGACCAGCGCATGGCTGCCAGGCTCGAAGGTCACCACGGCCAGGGCCGCGCAGAGGTTGCCGAGCTGGGCAACGTCCTCACCGTCCAACCGCCCCTTCCAGTCCTGCCCACTATGGCGAAGACCTGCCTTTCGGCGGTGCGGCGGATGATCGGCGCGCTGTTCGTCCCATTCCACGAAGATTTCCAGCGCGTCCTGGCCCTGGCGGACCAGGCCATCGCGAACGCGCCCGCGGAAGCTGCGCCCATACGCCATCAGGTGCAGGGCCTCGAGCACGCTGGTCTTTCCCGCACCGTTATCGCCCGTCAGCAGGTTCAAGCCCGGCTGGGGTGACAGTTCCACGGCACTGAAGCGGCGCAGTTGGTTCAAGGCGAGGCGGCGGATCAGCATGGGACGCGGGGGACCATCCGCACGAGGCGGTAGCAGGGCAGGGAATCCATCAGCTTACTGCATCGGTCAAGACCGCCGCTGAGGGCAAGGCTGGGCGGGCGGGGCCGTCCGCGGCCGACATCACCGGGCCGTTCCACGTGGAGAATCCCGGCGCAGGCCCGTGCGAGGGCGGCGCCAGAGGCCGTGAATTTCTTGAAATCTGCAGCATCGGGCACGGTCCTGGCCCCCAGAAATCAGCGAATTTTCAGCGGTTCGCGACTTGCTGCTGTGCTGTCATGCCTGGGCATCGATGGCGCCCGCCGTGAATTGCTTGAAATCTACAGGGCAGGGCACTGCAGCGTTCCACAGATTTCAAGGAATTCAGACCGTGCGTTCCACGCTATCCACAGCGGGTCTGTATGACTTATACACAAGGTATGGGCAATCTGTGGATAAAAAAGCCACTTTCAGCCGCTTGGAAAACTATCCACAGCTTCCCCCCCAGCCCCAAGGGCCCATATACAGGGGGTTTCAGGTGCATAAATCTTATTTAAATCAAACAGATAACCATGTTTTCCACGAAATCTGGCCCTACCATCACCACCATGCTTTAGATTTATACCCAGATTTAAAAGCTAGGGCAGCGCCCATCGGGCAGAAATCCGGGCTGTGGACAGTAGCGTCAGCAGAAGGCGGATCGGCTTGCGGAAACCATCCCTGGTATCAGTTGAACCCGGGCGAGGGCAGGTATCGCAACTCGCACTGATCGACCTCGCCCCAAAGAGAACCGGTAGATCGAAGCGCGAAGTGCCGCAGAAAACCGGATCCGCATCAATGCTCCACGTGGAACCAAAAAAAAACGCCCGGAGCAACCGGGCGTTTTCCTGTTTCACGTGGAACAGCGCATTGTCAGAGACGCAGCGGCATCACCACGTGGCGCGACTTCTCGCTGCTGGATTCACGCACCAGCGCCGACGAGTTGGAATCACGCAGCTGGATGATGACTTCCTCGTCGCGCAGGGCGGACAGGGCATCCAGCAGGTAGTTCACGTTGAAGCCGATGGCCAGATCGCTGACGGTGGTGTCGGCTTCGATCTCTTCCTGGGCCTCTTCCTGCTCCGGGTTGTGCGCGCTGATCTTCAGGTTGCCCGGCGAGACTTCCACGCGGATACCGCGGTACTTCTCGTTCGACAAGATCGCGGCACGCTGCAGCGAAGCACGCAGAGCTTCACGGTCAACCTTCACTTCGCGATCGGCACCGATCGGGATCACGGCTTCGTAATCCGGGAAGCGGCCATCGATCAGCTTCGAGGTGAAGGTGACATCGTCGCGCTTGACGCGGACATGGCTGCGGCCGACTTCCAGCTCGATCTCGCGATCGCCGCTTTCCAGCAGGCGCTGCAGTTCGGTCACGCCCTTGCGCGGCACGATGATCTGGCGCTTGGAACCGCTGGGCTTGGCCAGGTCGGTTTCACACAGGGCCAGGCGGTGGCCGTCGGTGGCCACGGTACGCAGGGCATCACCGCGCAGGTCGAACAGCAGACCGTTGAGGTAGTAGCGCACGTCCTGCTGGGCCATCGCGAACGCGGTTCGTTCGATCAGTTCCTTCAGGGTCGCTTCGCCGATCGCCACGCGTTCGGTGGCTTCCACTTCGTCAACCGACGGGAAGTCGTTGGACGGCAGGGTTGCCAGGGTGAAACGGCTGCGGCCGGCCTGCACGGTGATCTTGTCACCGGTCTGCGAGACGGTGATCCGGCTGCCGTCAGGCAGGGCGCGGATGATCTCGAACAGCTTGCGGGCGGGAATGGTGGTTTCGCCGTCCTGGGCATCTTCAACCGCGATCCGCGACACCATCTCCACTTCCAGGTCGGTACCGGTCAGCGACAGCTGGCCGTTCTGCACCTGGACCAGGAAATTGGCCAGAACCGGAAGGGTCTGGCGGCGTTCGACCACGTTGACGACCTGTGCCAACGGCTTGAGAAAGGCTTCGCGCTGCAGTGTGAAACGCATGTGGTTCCGTGCCCCTATGCTTTAAAAAATGTGGAATAAATCAAAAGCTTGGTGGTGCTGGTAGAGACAGAATCGCTGGAAAACAACGCTAAGTCTTTGTAATAAAAGGAGTTTCTAGCCTCGAAACCCTCTGCATTACCGCCCCCCAGGGGGTGGGGAAAGCTGTGGATAAATTCGATGCGATTTCAGACGCCATTCTTATCCACAACTCATCCCGCGCTTGCTACCGGATTCTGCACCGTTTTGTGCGATGACGCCTCATCAGCGTCCGTGCATCATTCGCTCAGCTTCCGGATCAGCTTGTCCCAGTCCTCGCGGAGCTTGCCGTCGGTCTCCATCAGGGTGCGGATCTGGCGGCAGGCGTGCAGCACCGTGGTGTGATCGCGACCGGCAAACGCGTCGCCGATCTCCGGCAGGCTGTGCTCGGTCAGTTCCTTGGTCAGGGCCATGGCGACCTGGCGCGGGCGGGCCAGCGAACGGGTCCGGCGCTTGGACAGCAGATCCTTGATCTGCAGGCCATAGTAGTCGGCAACGGTTTTCTGGATGTTGGGAATGCTGATCGCCTGCTGCTGGGCGCGCAGCAGGTCGCGCAGGGTTTCCTGGGCGAATTCGGTGGTGATCGCGCGGCCGGTGAAATTGGCGCGGGCGGTCAGGGTATTGAGCGCGCCTTCGAGGTCGCGCACGTTGGAGCGCATCTTCTTGGCGATCAGGAACGCAACATCATCGGGAATCTCGGCACCGCGTTCGCGGGCCTTGGCCAGCACGATCGCGGCGCGGGTCTCGAAGTCCGGCGGTTCGATCGCGACCGACAGGCCCCAGGCAAGCCGCGACTTCAGGCGCGCTTCCAGGCCTTCGACTTCGCGCGGGTACCGGTCGCAGGTCAGGATGATCTGCTGCTTGCCGTCGAACAGCGCGTTGAAGGTGTGGAAGAACTCTTCCTGGGTGCGGTCCTTGCCGGCGAAGAACTGGATGTCATCGATCAGCAGCGCGTCCACCTGCTGGAACTGGCGCTTGAACTGATCCATGGTCTTTTCCTGCAGGGCCCGGATCATCGCGCTGAAGAACTGTTCCGAACGCAGGTACAGCACCTTCGCACCGGGGTTGGCCTGGCGCATGGCATTGCCGGCGGCGAACATCAGGTGGGTCTTGCCCAGGCCGGTGCCCCCGTACAGCAGCAGCGGGTTGTGCGCGCGGTCGCCCGGCTTCTGCGCCGCCTGGAAGGCAGCGGCCAGGCCGAGCTGGTTGCTGCGGCCTTCGACGAAGTTGGCGAAGGTGTAGTGGTTGTCCAGGTTGCCGGCGAACGGCACCTGCGGTTCGGCCACCACCGCCGTCGACGCGCTCGAAACCGGCGCGTTCTGCGCCTCCGAGGGCCGCGGGCGCGAGCCGATTTCAAGGAAAACGTCGCTGAAACCCGCGAAGTGCGTCAGCAGCTCGCGGATCCGGGCCAGGTACAGCTCGCGCACCTGGTCGACGATGAAGGCGTTCGGGGCATACAGCACCAGGCTGTCCGCGCGCAGATCGGCCTGCAGCGGCTTCAACCAGGTGTGAACATCTTCCGGCGGGAACTCCGCTTCGAGGCGTTCGAGACTTCGGGACCAGGCATCCAT